>JARICH010000110.1 GCA_029257245.1 Atopostipes sp.
CCGAATATTCACTTTCCTCAGTTACCTGAATGGTCATTAATGGATAATCGCCATCGCGCAGAGTAAGCTCATCGCCTCGTTCATAATCTGACAAATCAAGGAGAATTTCTGCTCGTTCGGCTGCCGCCAGTTCGATGTTCGTCATTTTGACACTTTCTTCAAGAAAGCCACCGTCTGAAGCAATTTGATAAAATTCCTGATCGTCGTTAAAGTTAAAATCATAAGCACGTGCATTGGAGCCGTTTAAGATACGAAAACGAATGACTTCATTCTTTACATTGACTTGAGGGTTAAGGTTCCCGTTAATAATGACTTCATCCCCCATGAAACCTTCCATCCGGTCAGCCATCGACAAGTCATAGGGAATTTGTCCATCCGCTGTGAAGCGTTTATCTTGGACGATTAAGGGAATGTCATTCTCTCCATAGTCTTTTGGAATATCTAGGCCTTCTGATTCTTCATCCTCTATATAGAAGAGACCCGCCAATCCTTTATAGACTTGCTCTCCTGTCGTCCCCATCACATGAGGATGATACCAAAGCGTAGCTGCTGGTTGATCAATCGTGAAATATGGCTTCCATTCCCCTTGTGCGTCAATGATTTGGTGAGGTCCACCATCCATTTCTGCATCGACTTCGAGCCCGTGCCAGTGGACAGTCGTTTCTTCATCTAACTGATTATCGACATTGATTTTTACTTCATCCCCACGACGCACCCGAATCAGAGGTCCTAAATAATCACCATTATAACCCAATGTATCGGCTTCATAACCTTCCATGAAACTAGTTTTTCCATACTGAACCTCTAAATTAAATTCGGCTTTTCCTGCTTCTGGATTTTGATCTTCGAGTAATTCAGGGATAATCAAGGTCTGTCCTTCTTTATTTTGACTTTCCATCGAGTCTTCATTCTCCTCGTCTCTTACTATAATCTCTTCTTCATCTTTTCTTTCATCTTCCGATTCAAGGGAAGGGTTCTCTGTACCACCCATAGATAAAATGATGTAGCCGATTAAGAGGAGAGAAGCTCCTCCTAATAGGAGATACCATTTCAAGTTTTTCATTTTTACCCTCCGATTTCTCTAATTTCAATAGTTATTCGTTAATCGTTACAATGACTGTACTTAAGGTCATGAGTACTGCACTAAAGCCGATCCGATAACAATCCCACATTTAGAGAGATTAGCAGCTGCTAAATGAATTGCTAAAATATTATAATCCTTCGTCCTGTATAAGTTCTACATCATCATGCGGTAAGTGGCTTTCTCAAAGTCGCTCAGTGTGCACACATCTTCTGGGTTGGAATCGACTAAGATAATATCCGCGCTTTCTGCCGCTACATCGGTCCCTGAACCAATCGGAATTCCGACCTTCGCTCAGGCCCAATGCATTGTCAGCATTAAAGCTAATATATAGATTAAACCATTTTTGAAGTATCAGTGAAAGTAGTAAAATAAGACTCATTAACACCAGCGAGACAAAGAGTCGCTCTTAAAGTCTTCTTTACTATTTTTTACCAATCCAACTCGTCGACATCCGCAATTAAATGACAATCACACTGACCGGGTACACAATTACAAGGTACAGTCTCTGGCGCATCTTTCATCTTCTCTTCTAACTGAGCAATGAGAGTCTCAATATCTGATTGACTTAATATCGCATCTTTAACTAAATGTTGGACTACTAAGCCATTTTTTTGATCACAGACTCTTTCTAGTAAGGCACTCGAATAGTGTTTAACTGTGTTTTCTTCAGAGATAATCGCACTGTAAACAAAGGCTCGGCCTTTTCGTTTCGTATTCAATGCACCTTTATCGACTAAACGCCCCATCAAAGTTTTGATCGTTGATTCTTTCCAATCCATCTTTCGGTGGAGGACATTAATTACGTCGCGGCTGGTCACTTCTCGATTCGCCCAAACAACACGCATGACTTCCCATTCGGCTTCGCTCACTACAACATCCATTTCTTTTTCTATTTGCATGGTCTCTCTCCTTTGACTTTATCTTCTATTTTTGGCTTCTCTTCTTATTTGTCATTAGTTTACATGTGTAGACTAACTTTGTCAAAAGATAAGTCTCTGCTTGAAACATTTTGATTAAAAATTTAAAAAACACTTCCCGCACTCGTGTGATCGAGTAAAAGGAAGTGTTCTTTCTTATTTCTATTTACTTTTTAACGTTCGATGCCTAGGACATCTTCTTTCGCATGAATTAAATCCGTGATAGCTTGGCAGTATTTTGCCTCTTCTCCGTGTTCATGAAGAATTTCAACAACCGCACCATTCAAAAAGTCAATTTCTGTTGGACGACGATTCGCAATATCTTGGTGCATGGATGGATAGTGAGCACCAATATTTGCGGCGGTTACTCCAGTTAAGTAGCCCACAATTTCATCAACATCTAAATCGACATCATCTTCTAACTTAGCCGCTAAGGAAAATTCAGTCACGATACTGTATAACATGGAGTTAATAGTGGATGTTTCAAATAATTCCGCTAAGTTAGCATCAAGGATTGCAGATAAAGCATTCATTGTGCCGTTGACACAAGCTTTTCTCCAAGTAGTGTAATCAACATTCTCACTATAGACGCCATATAAGCCAGATTCCTGTAATACTTCAACAATTTCTTTTGCTGCTTTTACTTCATTGGGGTCGCTATTTTGAAGTTCAACAGGACCTTCCCCTTGGAAATGAGTCACACCTGGTGCATCTAAACCAGCTGTCCACATGGTTGTTCCCATAAAAATATTTTTAGGCTCTAGATATTTCTCAAGTGTTCTTGCATGACCTAAACCATTTAGTAAGCAAACTACTTTCGTGTTCTCACCAATTAAATGCTTGATATCTTCTAACATGGACTCAAGTCCCATCGATTTGGTGAAAATAAAGATAAGATCCATCTCTTCTTCTAATTCAGCGGGTTTCATCATCTCCATTTTAGCAGTATCTTCAATTCCATTGACTGTAATCTGGAGTCCTTTTTCATTAACAGCTTGGATATGTTCTTCCCAATAATCTAATAGGGTCACATCTTCTCCATTTTTGTGTAACTGATAACCAAAACCACTACCTAATGCACCTGATCCTGCGATTGCGATTTTCATTTTATCTACTCCTCTTTCTTTTTATAATTACATCTCTAGTATATAGAAGAAAAAGCAAAAAGAATGGTGGAATAATTTATAGACTTATAAGAAAATTCAATAAAGAAAGCTCAAAACTAAAAAACCGACAACTGTAAAAGTGTCGGTTTAAATCCATTTATCTTAGCTAAATAAAAAAATTATACAATATGCTCGATGGCTTTGGTGGCTGCTTCTTCACTCATACCATATTTATCCATTAGTTTACCGACGAGTATTTTTTTCTGACCGTCGATTACATCCATGTCATCGTCTGTTAGTCTTCCCCAACGTTCTTGAAGTTTTCCTTTCAGCTCTTCCCAGTTACCTTCTAGTCTTTCCGTTTCCATCATCAAACAACTCCCTTTCCTAAAAATCTTATTTTAAAGCGATTGCTTATTTAAGTGAAAGACCTAAGCTTTACTTACGAAACAAGTTAATTCTCTCAGAATCATTAAACTTGTTCAATAAGAAACAAGTTTCACCAACTATACATATTATACCTCAAAATCGGTCATGACCGTTAGTAGAAGGCTTATTAGTTTCTTTTATTCTCTTTAAAGAAGTCATTTCAAACAAAATATTTGCCTTTTTTTATGAGTATTGGTATAGTTAAACTAAAGTTTCGGATAGCCTAAACTTTTAATTAAAGTAGATAGAACTTAGGAGGAATGACTTTGAGTCAGACAATTGATGTAAAAAACTTATCTGTTTCTTACTCTGGTAAAACAGCAGTTAAAGATGTGAGTTTTTCTCTGGAATCAGGAAGATTAATCGGAATTATTGGACCCAACGGTGCGGGAAAATCCACACTGATAAAAGGAATGTTGGGGTTAGAAAAAAGAGATTCAGGTGAAGTCAGCATATTGGGACAAGAGCTCGATTCGGTGCGTAAAGAAATTGCTTATATCCCACAGCGAGCCGATATTGACTGGGACTTCCCTATTCTCGTTCACAATGCAGTCTTACTTGGGCGTTACCCAAGACTGGGTTTATTTAAACGACCAAGTGCGAAAGATAAAGAAATTGCGATGGAAGCTTTGGAAAAAGTAGGAATGGCTGAATTTGCGAAAAATCAAATTGGTCAGCTATCCGGTGGACAACAACAACGTGTCTTTATGGCACGAAGCTTAGCCCAAGAAGCGGATATCTTTTTCTTAGATGAACCTTTTGTGGGAGTGGATGTTCAGAGTGAAGAAATTATTATTAATATTTTAAAAGAATTACGAGATCAAGGAAAAACGATTTTTGTGATTCACCATGATTTAACTAAACTAGATGAATACTTTGATGATATTATTTTAATAAACAAAAAGTTATATGGTGCGGGTCCTGTTGAAGAAATTGTCACACCGGACTTAATGGAAGCTGCTTTCAAAGCCCCATTAACTGTCTTAGAAGATACAGGAGGCCAATTATCATGATCTTTTTTAACGATTTATTAGTCTATGACTTTTTACAAAAAGCCCTCATTACTTCAGTAATGGTAGGAATTATTTCTGGAATTATTGGAAGCTTTATTGTACTGAGAGGAATGTCTCTTATGGGTGACGCAATCTCCCATGCGGTTTTACCCGGAGTAGCGATTTCTTATATGTTAGGGATTCCTTATTTCTATGGAGCAGTTGTAGCTGGTGTTTTAGCCGCGGTAGGTATGGGAGCCATCAGTCAGAACAGTCGGATTAAAACTGATGCATCGATTGGGATTGTCTTCTCTGCTGCCTTAGCTTTAGGGATTGTCTTAATCACCAAAGCTCAAAGTGCGACGGACTTAACAAAGATTCTATTCGGGAACGTCTTGCACGTTCGAACTTCGGATATGTGGTTAACTGCTGGAATCAGTGTCATTGTCTTACTTGTAGTTGGAATCTTTTACAAAGAGTTATTGCTTTCAACTTTTGACGAAACAATGGCTGAAGTATCTGGTCTAAATACCCGCTTGATTCATTATGGCTTAATGATCTTGTTAACTTTAGTCTCTGTCGCTTCCCTACAAACTGTTGGAGTGATTTTAGTTGTATCGATGTTAATTACACCGGCATCAACGGCTTATCTGTTAACGAACCGTTTGTCGATTATGATTGCTCTATCCTCTGCTTTTGGAGCGATAGC
>JARICH010000071.1 GCA_029257245.1 Atopostipes sp.
AAATAAAAGGGTAGAGAAAAAGGGCACAAAAAAGAGCAGGCGTGAAAAGACTGCTAAAATAATGACGGTTCCCAGTAAAAGAATCAAATGAGTCAGTATTTTGGCATAAAGAACAGTCTCAATATCCTTAACTACAAATTTCATTTGCTTTAAAAATTGCTGCTCGCGTAAAAGCACAATTTCATAACCAATCGAAAAACCTGTGATTGTAACCAGATAAGCGAGCCAAAGACTGAGATAAGCATAATAATTGGTCGCTGGAATCTTTTGGAAGAGCGAATCACTTTGCTGATAAATAATGCTGACTACTGGTATAATAAGTAAAGCTAAAAAGTTGATTTTAAAAGCTAAAAAGACCTTTAAAAAATAATTCGTTAAAGAATAGATTTTCTTCATAATAGTCCTCACTTTTCTGGAAATGAATAATCAATTAGATAAATATGAGTAGATGATGAATAGAATATTATCATGAACGAATGAGACTTGCAAGGTCTTAAAGAGGACGCAGAAATAAAGAAAGTAGGTAGAAAAATGAAGACAGATTATGCCATTTTGATTGTCTCTCATGTGGAAGAGATGGCTGATGGATTGAAGAGATTGCTCGATCAAATTACTAAAAAAGTTCAAGTTTATGCAGTAGGTGGTGGACAAGCGGGTGGAATTGGAACCAACTATAATAAAATCGCGGATACAGTTAAGAAAGTTGAAGCAGAAATGATCTTGGTCTTTTATGATCTTGGTAGTGCGCGTATGAATTTAAGGATGCTTGAAGAGAACACAGAGAAAAAGATGCAGGTCTATGATGTTTCATTTGTCGAAGGAGCTTATCTTGCGGCTACTCTCCTTGAAATTGACGGCGATTTAAAGTTAGTGGAAGAAAAATTAGAAACATTAAAAATTCGTAAATAGTGAAAAATAAGTTTATGAAGCAATAAACACTCATCCTCTTTATATTTAAAGGAAAAGCTATGAAATGAAAACGTTTTATACTATAATAAGTATGTGTAAGATAGATGACTAGTAAAAGCTTATGAATTAAAAGAAACTATTATAAAGTAAGGTGGAAAAAAATGAAAAAAACAATTGATCTCGACCAATGGATGACTAGTTTTATCCAAGAAATAGAAGACCAGACTCAATATTTAAATGGACTCGATACCGCAATTGGTGACGGGGACCATGGCGATAATATGAATATCGGTGTCACAAAACTAGATGAGTACATCGACATGCATATTAAATCATCAAAGCGAACCCTCGAAGATGCGAAAGAATTATTCAGTATCATGAGTGTTGTTTTTTTAAGTAATATTGAAGGAGCGTCGGGTCCTTTATATGCCGCTGCCTTCAAACGAATGGCCGAAGTTTGGAATGAGGAAGACTATTCACTCAGCCAAATCGTTGAAGCAGGAGCCGAAGCAATTGCTGCCCTTGGCGAAGCTAAATTTGGTGATAAAACTATGTTAGATGTCTGGGCAAAAATTCCCGAATTAATTGAATCCGATGAACTAACCAATGAAAAAATTGATCAATTAGTAGCGGATACCGAAAATCGCTTGGCGGTCTGGGGTAGAGCGTCATACTTTGGCCCACGTTCCATTGGCCATATTGACCCAGGTGCTCAATCAAGTGCTTATTTCTTTAAAGCTTTAATTAGAGGATTAGAAACAATCACGGGATAAAATTAAAAAGATAGATAAAAAAAGCAGGGGCTCAGTTGAGCGCCTGCTTCTGTGTTTCCAATGGGCTGTATTTATTTTTATTCGCTGCGCAAAGCTTCTACTGGATCTTTGTTCGCCGCAGTTGAGGATGGAATTAAGCCCGAAATAAAGGCGAGGAACATACTGATGGTAACAAGTATGAGAATCGACTGGATCTCTAAATGGGCAATATTTGGAATACCAAAGCGATTATAGACGACCACGTTGGCAATCAGACTGAGTCCATAAGTTACGAGCACTCCAAAACTTCCGGAGACGAAACCAATAATTAAAGTTTCGGCATTAAAGACCCGACGAATATCTCGTTTACTGGCTCCAATTGCTCTTAAAATACCAATTTCCTTAATTCGCTCTAAAACAGAAACATAAGTGATGACCCCAATCATGATGGATGAAACCACTAAGGAAATTGCCACGAAAGCAATCAGGGCATACGAGATGGTATTAATAATCGAAGTCACTGAAGAAAGAATCGCTGCAATAAAGTCGGTATAGTTTACAATTTTATCTTCTTGACCGGATTCTTCCATATCCCGGTTATAGGCTTCAATAAACTTTACAACATTTTCTTTCGTAGTAAAATCTTCTGGGTAAAGATTAATCGAGGTTGGATCCTCTAAATCACGATAACCTAAGGCTTTTAAGTTCGAATTCTGACTAATTTGTTCACTTTGACCTAAACTTCGAATCAGACTAATAAACTCATCTTCATCGAGATTAAATTGGAAAGCTTGAGTGAGCTGATTGGTATCAATCGACACCGCATTTTGAATATTCGCTCCTAGATTCCCGAGTTCAGCTTGGAACTGACGAGCGACATCCGCTTGAACCTGATTAATTAACTGATTAAAGCTTGTACTGACATAAGTCGTAAAGTAATTCTGTACGATATCGGTTAGATTCTGAGTAATCTGCGCATTGTCATTGACTTCCTCAAAATCCGCCAGGAGTTGCGCCTGTACTTCTTCACTCTGAATGTAAGTCTCAAAGTTACCGACCCATTCGTCCAAATCTGTGACCCCTTGTTCTTCTTGCGTTGCCACAAAGTCTTGTAAAACAGCAACCAAGATCGCTTGAATCTCATCAACCGGTACATTAATTTGATTGGCGATACTTTCCGCTAATACATCCAATTCTAGACTCGGTAAGTCGGATGCATCGACGTTGATGTTAAAGTTAGAGAAATCGAAGTTTAATGCTGATTCATCAAAATTAAAAGCATTTTGAATCATTGCTTCATCCACTGTAACGAAATCTTCAAAATTAAAGAGTTCACCAGGTTCGACTTCTTCTCCATCATCAAATGATTTTCCTGTAAAGACGTTGATCTCTTCATTTTCTAGTTGCTCTTGAACAATCTCATAATCCGCCGCCTCTTGGATTAAGTACTCCGTTAGTTCAGCTGGATAGTGTAAGCCAGAGGAGAGCATCGGTAAATCAACATCAGGGTCAGCTTTCACAATCCCAACTACTTCTAAATCCATTCCGTCAGCGATGATTTCATCCATATAGTTTTTATCATCGGATTTATCCACCCATAACTCATAATCCTCATCATAAGTGAATTTCTCCGCAGGATTAATTAACTTAAAGCGACTATCTAAAATTTCGTCAAAAGTAATTGCTTCTTTTTCATCTTCATCGACTTCAATCTCTTCTTGATTCACAAAGTTTTCGAACTGATCGGCTAAAACTTGGCGGTCACTCAGACCTAGCGTATACATGCTTGTGTCGGTCAGAGAGCCACTGTCCATCAAGACTACCACTAATTCATTTTTAGCAGTCGGCCATTTACCAGCGAGGACATCATACTGATCGTCGAAAAGAGAGATTTCCCCAGGCAGTTCACTAAATGTTTTCATTCCAAAATCCCCTGCACCAGAGATCAGATCAAAACCTGCCGCGCCTCCAAAACCATACTGGGAAAAGAGGGTATCGGGATTCACTTGTCGCAATCCCGCAGTCGCATCTTCTAGAAATATTTCAGGCGTAATCCCATATTTATACTGGATATTTTTAACATAAGGATCAATTTCTGCTTGGTTATTTTCAATATGATTTTTAAAACTTTTTAAATCATTTTGATTCTGGAAAGAAAAGAGATTGGTGACCGTATTGATAATCGGAACTTCTTCGGTTGCTTGCAAGTCCTCAGTTTCGTTTTCTTCCTCTTCCTGACTGGTACCTGGTACCGTACTATCATCATCACCTTGTAGGAAGCTCGTCAGATCAGCCCCCGATGAATCAATCGTTAGAGGATAGGCACTCATTGTTTCCTGTTCGACACTTTCAATGTAGTTATTAATCCCACTCGCCAAGGCTAGAATCGCCGCAATTCCGATAATCCCAATCGAACCTGCAATCGCAGTAATAAAAGTTCGTCCCTTCTTCTTACTTAAATTACTTAAAGAGAGGGAAAGGGCGGTAAGGAAAGGCATACTTGTTTTGGTTTCCTTTTTTACCTGTGTTGGTAAATCAGTTTCAGAAATATGGTGGGGATTACTATCACCAACCACACGTCCATCTTTTAATTCGATAATTCGGTTTGTGTATTCCTCCGCTAAATCCGGGTTATGGGTCACCATAATGACTAAGCGATCTTTGGCAATTTTAACTAATAAATTCATGACCTGATCGGCGGTTTCACTATCCAAAGCTCCTGTTGGCTCATCCGCTAAGACAATTTCAGGATCATTAACTAAGGCACGGGCAATTGCCACCCGCTGCATTTGACCTCCGGATAACTGAGTCGGTAATTTATGGATATGTTCACCTAAACCGACTTCTTTTAAAGCTTCAATCGCTCGTTCTTTTCGTTCTTGGGAACTCACGCCACTTAGACGAAGGGCTAATTCAACGTTCGCTAAAGCAGACTGGTGGGGGATGAGATTGTAACTTTGGAAAATAAATCCAACCCGACTATTTCGATAAGCATCCCAATTTGAATCGTCATATTCCTTGGTAGATTTGCCTTCAATGATGAGGTCTCCATCGGTATATTGATCTAGACCTCCAATTAAGTTTAAGAGTGTCGTCTTACCTGAACCCGAAGGACCAAGCACGGACGCAAATTCATTATCTCGAAATGAAATCGAGACGTCGTCTAGTGCATTTTGACTAATATCTTTAGTGTAATAAGTTTTTGTTACATCTTTTAATTCTAACATTTCGTTCACCTTTTTCTATACTGGTCTAAATCACTCAGAAAGAGTGATTATCTGGCTAATGGTCAAAGATTCCTTCTTTTTTAGATTAGAATCATTTTAATCTATACAATTGTATCATGGATTCGAGAGACTAAAGAATAAAACACATCAGACAGGACTTTATTCATTCTTTCTTCATAATTGAACTTTATTTCTATTCAATAAAAAAGCAAATAAGAATGTATTCATTCTCATTCGCTTATTTTAGATCCTATCGAATCCCAAAACCACCATAGATTTTTTGTGTTTCAGAAACCGTCACGACACCTTGGATTTCTAATTCTTCCACGCGTTGTAATACTTCGTCCTTCTTCTTTCTTTTCACATAGGTTGATAAAATGACTCGTTTACTATCACGACCATGTCCATCTATTGTAGTGACCGCATTCCCAAACTCTCTTAAGGCCTGGGCCATTATTTTTCCATCTTCCACGTTCGTGATGACTTGGACATTTGAATAACCTAGCCCCAATTTTTCTTCAATCATTAAGCCGACATAGCTTCCGGCAGTATAACCTAAAGCATAGACGACCATGCGAGCAGGATTTTCAGTAATATCATTTAAAACTGCACTCGCCACCACTAACCAAATAATAATTTCAACAAAAGCAATCGCTGACGAATAGACCTTTTCACCCCGACTGACAAAAACGGTCCGCAAAGTTGTGAGCGACACCTCAATGACTTTTGCGACGAAAATCATCAATAATTCTAACATACTGTCCACTATCTCCTTTATTTCTTGAAAATCATTACTAAACTCAGTCTAATACAAATGAGCCGTGAATGTTAGAAAAATCGCTAAAAAAAACAAAGTGAATAAAAGAGCCCAATAATAAGTGAAAAATCAAGAATCTAATCGTTTTCTTTGTGGGTGTTTAGTATAATAATAGAAAGAAGAAAGGAGCAATATCCTAATGAATAGAGTAAGAGCTAAAAGAATCTTAACCAGTAGCTTGATGATTGGACTCGTACTATTAACAAGTTGTAAGAAAGAGGAAGCCCTTGAAGTGGAGAACTTACTAGAAAATGTCCAAGCAAGAGATATTGAAGAAGTGAAGGAACTACCGATAGATTTTTTACAAGCCAATGCAAATTTTTCATTGGATTTATTTAAAAAGCTAGCGGATGAAGAAAATGTTGTTTTTTCACCGGTGCCGGTATACTATTCACTCGCACTCCTTGCGAATGGAGCGGATGAAGCAGCAGAAAATGAAATCTTAGAAAGTCTGGTCTTAGACGATTTGACTCTTGAGGAAGTCAATGACTATTATCATGAGTTAATCCATCGTTTAGAAAGCGATAAGGAAGGGGGAGAGTTAAATTTATCCAATTCAATTTGGTATGACCAGGATTTTAAAGCCAATGAGAAGTTTTTAGAAACTAATAAAAACTACTATGGAGCGGACTCATATCGAATTGATTTTACAGACGCCAAAGCCCCTTTAGCAATAAATGATTGGGTGAGCGAAGTAACAAATGGAAAAATTGAAGAAATGGTCGAGGAAATGAATCCAGAAGCGGTGATGTATTTATTTTCTACCATTTATTTTGATGCTGATTGGGAAATGCCTTTCAAAGCGTCTGACACCTATAAAAGCGAATTTCTAGTCGATGGAGAAGAGTTACAAGTGGAGAAGATGACGGGACGTTTTGAGTTAAAAACTGTGGAGACAGCGGATGAAGAGGTGATTGCTCTACCTTATCAAGATGAGCGCTATTCCTTTCTTGCAGTCTTGCCCAATGAAACCATGGATATCCGTGACTATTTAAGCAGTTTTGATGAAACAAAGCTGTTAGCACTGATCCAAGAAATTAAGGAAGAAGAAGTCGACTTACTGATTCCTAAATTTGAAGTAAATTATGAGAATGTCCTCAACACTCCCTTACTAGACCTGGGTATTGAAAATATTTTTGATTCAATGTCTAACCCTTTAAGTCCAATGGGAACAGCGGATGGTAATCTCTTTGTCAGTGAAATCTTTCAGAAAACTTATTTAGCATTAGATGAAAAGGGAACTGAAGCGGCTTCGGCAGTCGGAACGGAGATTTCGGAAACAAGCTTGCCGATGGAGACGCGCATCATTGATTTTAACCGTCCTTTTGTTTATAGTGTGGTTGAAAAAGAGACAGGACTCCCTCTTTTCTTAGGGATTATGGAAAAACCAATGAATTAGTTATATATGAGCTTATTAAAGGTGGTATTGGTCGATATATTTTTTAAGTAACGTATGATTATACTAATAATGAATTATAGAACAGAAAATGAAGAACTGACTTCAAATAAATGAATAATTTTGAACTTAAAAAGGAGCCTCAAGTGATTGGTGATATTATAAAAGCGCAAAGACTTATACAAAAAATGACAAGAAAAGATTTAGCAGAAGGAATTTGCACCGATAAATACATTTACCTCATTGAAAATAATGAGAGAAATCCATCAGCCTATATTTTGAATGATTTAAGTGATCGCTTAGGAATTGATTTGTTCGAGTACTACCCTTATTTAAATTACGATAACAAAGACCAAATTTTTGAGCATCGACAAAACTTCGAACGCTATTTTCGCACAAGTGATGTTAATAAAATGAAAACAGAAGCCGACCAAGCGTCTAAATTAAAAGCTTTCCAAGAAGAACCGCTAATTTATGATATTAAAGTGATTAATGCTTCTTATAATATCCTGATCGAAGGAAACGTTGAGATCGCCATTGAAGATTTAAATAAGATTTTAAATGATGAAGAAATAATTATTGATCCA
>JARICH010000004.1 GCA_029257245.1 Atopostipes sp.
GTGAAACCTTAGCAGTTTACCGTGATTTACCGGATTACTTGAAAAACATTGATCTAACAGAAGAAGAATTAACCAAATACATCATCGGAAGCATCAGTCCACTTGAACAGCCTAAATCAGCTCGTAGCAAAGGCGTTACGGCGCTCAGTCGATTAAAAAATGATTTGTCTGCTCAGGAGATTAAAGAACTAAAAGAAGAGATTTTAGCAACCGAGGTAAAAGACTTAACTAAATTGGCATCAAATTTTGAAGACCTATTAGAGCAAGATGCAATAGTAGTCATTGGAAACAAAGTTCAAATTGAAAAGGAAAAAGAGTTATTCGATGAAATCCACACACTATACTAAATAAAAATAGGAAGTAAAAAAAGGAAAGTTCCGTCTTGGAACTTTCCTTTTTTATTTCTTTAACAGAATTTTATTTTTAGCAACTGAGCAACATTCCTCGCTGTATTTTTTAAATTAATTTATCTTTCTTTTATTCTAATATTAGCAAGGAATCTATTCATTCATTTGTTTTTCTCAAAAAGAAAACCCCACAAACAGCGAATACTGTTTGTGAGGTTATAAAAATTATTTTATTCTTGTGTTTTTTCTGCTGCGTATACGGCATTTCTTTCTTTCATTTTTTTAGCGTACCATGCGAATAAACCAAGGTAAACAACTAATGCTGCTAGAGCCATTAGAACAGGGCCTAAGTTAAATCCTTCTCCGGCTTGACCAACTAAAATGGCAATAAACTTCTCAACAGGTCCTTCAAGAGTAGAGTGTGTAATCAGTGCATTTTCTGCTAATCCAGAAGGCATTGCTCCAACTGAGTTCGCTACGTTGGTAGCAAATGGTGCAATCGCTGTTCCTGACCATAGGAAAACAGGAATCATGAAAACTCCAATGATGATCATACGAATCATTTTACCACGTGAAACAACTAATAGTGCGGGTGTTAAACCAATTGCAATAATTCCACCTAGTGGTAAGATATTATTTCCTGGCAAGATTAATGCAAGTAAAAGCATAATTGGTGCAAGAATATTTGCTACTGCCCACATCTCTGGACGAGCAGCCAAGAATGGCCAGTCAATACCGATGTTAAATGTACGTCCTTCCATTCGTTTACTCATAAAGTCGGTAATCCCTTGAGAAATTGGCTCCATGGCTGCAATAAACCAAGTACCAACAATTGAGAATAGCTCAAGTGATGCGGCACCAATAAAGGCTAAACTGAAGATATCTCTGACTGGCTGTCCACCTAGGATACCAACAAAAGCACCTAGATAAGCTCCAATCGCAAATTTGCTCCCCCAGAAACCTACTTTTTCATTTAATTTTGCTGCATCAAAGTCATACTTGTCTAAACTTGGGAATAGTTTATCGATAATTGTATCAAAAAGCATGATCAATGGATTTAATAAAAAGTTCATATGTGTTGTTGTTGTTGGGTTTGCATCTGGCATGTCAAGTAAATCATTAAATGTTGGCTTCATTAAGTCTGCATTAATAAATTTCAATACGCCTAACAAGATGATTAATGCTGTAGCTAATAATAGATTGTCTGAATAATATAATACTAATAAACCAGTAATAGATAAGTGCCAAAAGTTAAAGATATCAACATCAAGTGTATCCGTCTTGTTAAGTCCTAGAAGAACTAAGTTAACAAGGACTAAAACTAAAAGGAAAAATAATGTATAGGCGGATCCCCAAGTGATTGTTGCTAATGGTGCCCATCCTACGTCTGTAATGTTTAGTTCAATTCCCGTAGATAGAACAAAATCTTGTAAAGCAGGTGCGAAACTTCCAGTCAACATGTCGATAACTGCCCCGATACCTGTTAGAGCAATCCCTAACATCAATCCACCTTGGATCGCTTTCCCTACTTTTACGCCCATGAGGATGGCTAAAATTGAGATTAGGATAAACATCATTGGTGCAGCGCCTAAATCAATGATTGGCTGAAAAAATTTATTCGCTATTTCAATAATCGTATTCATTTTTATACCCCTTTTTCATCTGCATTCTTATTGGATTTCTTTAACGTATTTCTCAATTTCATCAAATACTGGGTTAGCCATTGCTGGAATTCTATATAAAATTGGCCCAGCTTCAACCATTGGAATATCTACATCAAAACTAAATTTAATTTTAGAAATTGGTGTGAAAATATCATAACGCTCCATCATTTCTTGATTAATATCTTTTACGACAACTGCATCAACTGCAACATCATAACCTCTTTTTTTCATTTCTTCTTCGATGGCTGTTTTAATTTGGTGACTTGAGTTAATCCCTGCTCCACAAGCTGCTAAAATTTTTATCATTTTAATCTCTCCCTTAATTTTTTGTTAAAAATTCATAAATTTCTTCTTCTGAATCCAATTCTTCTAATTGATGCATGTTTTCTTCATTAGTCATGAAACCCATTAATTCTGAAAGAACATTGGTCTGATTAGTCTTTTGATCGTTAACAATTAAGAACAAGTAATTGACCTCTAATTGTTCATCCGGTTTAATCATGTTATTAAAAGATATTGGCTCTTCTAATTTCACAAAAACAATCGCTTTTGTTTTACAATGTTCGGTATCTGTATGAGGAATCGCTACATTCGGTAAGTTTTCTCCTACTGGCGCTAAATCGATTCCTGTCGGAAACTCTTGTTCACGTTCGATGATAGCACTTACAAAAGTGTCTTTAACTAGGTTTTTCTCTTGTAAATAATTACCTACTTCTTCTAATACGGCTGCTTTTGTTGTTGCTTGGCTTTTTAGAATCAAATCTTTTGCGTATAAATCTTTAATATCACTCATCTAGCCACCTCCCATCTATTTAAAACTTTAGTTGATTTAATTTATTTATTATTAATCGTGGTAAAGACCTTGATCCCATTTCTCAAGATATTCATCAAAGAATTCTTCGTCATTCACTTGCTCTTCGCTTCCGAATTCATTCATTTTTTCAATAATTTTAGCATTTTCTTCTGTTTTTTCGTATTCTGTTTCTAAGAATACGTCTACAATATTTTCCATGAGGCCCTCACCAACAATTCGGCCACCAAATGAAATAATATTTGCATCAAGCTCAGCTCGTGCATAACGTGCAGTTTCAACATCTCGAACAAGTGCTGCTCTTGCACCTTTTACTTTATTCGCACTAATTGAAATCCCTACTCCAGTACCACAGATTACAATTCCTAAATCTGCTTCTCCTGAAACAACTTTATCTGCTGTTTTTTTCCCATAAATTGGGTAATGAGTACGAACATGGTCATAAGTTCCATTATCAATGACTGTATGTCCTTGGTCTTCTAAATATTTAACCATATGATCTTTTTTATCGGTAACGATGTGGTCACAACCTATTGAGATTATCATTTTTAATTTCCTCCTATAACATTTTGTTTAACATATCGACACGTACTTGGTGACGTCCACCGTCATACGTTGATTTAGCAAATGTTTCTGCGATTTTTTCGGCTAAAGTTACACCGACAATTCCTGAACCCATAGTCATCAAGTTCGCACCATTATGGGCATTTGTCATTTTAGCTGAATGCTCATCAAAAGTATTTGCACAAATAATATCTTTAAATTTGTTAGCTACAATTGAAGGTCCTACACCATATTCATCAATCATGATTCCTTTATCTGCTTTACCCTCTTGAATATATTCAGCGATTGTTACCGTTGCATCATAAAATTCTTGGTTTTTTTCAGGGGTTAAATCCACCATGTCAAAATCTAATTCTGTCAGATAGTTTTTCAAGTGTTCTTTTAAGTCAAAACCTTTTATATCACTAGCAATTGCTATTTTCATTCTTTCTTCCTCCTATTTTGGTTAATTTATAATTTTACATTTATTTTGATAGTAATTTTTACAATCTGAATTTAGTTGCTCATCGGTAATTAAGGCATCTATCCGGTCGACTGTCGTTACGATTTGAAAGGCTTCAACATTAAACTTGCTACTGTCGACTAATACATATTTTTCTTTTGCATTATCTAGAATCATTCGTTGCAAGAAACCTTCCTCTTCTTCCGCAGTGGTGACTCTTCCTTCTTTTATTCCATTCGCTCCAATGAAAACTTTATCCACATGGATGTCTTCCACCCATTTTCTGGAGAAGTAGCCAACAAAGGAGCCCGTTCTTTCTCGTAGTCGACCACCTACCAAAATTAATTCATATCTTAGATCGTCCTTAAAGCGATTAAAGACAGAAATCGAGTTTGTCACTATTTTTGCTGATTCAAGATCTAAATAATCATAAATATATTCAGTAGTCGTTCCTGGTCCAATAAAAACAATCTCATCATTTTTTATTAAAGCAGCTGCTTTTTTTGCAATGTATTTTTTCTCTTCTACATTCATTTTTTTCTTCTCACCATGAGATAACTCAGTGAAACTTCCTTTTTCAGAAGAATTTTTTTTTGCTCCCCCATGGACTCGGATTAATTTTTCTTCTTTTTCTAAATCTAGAAGGTCACGTCGGATGGTCATTTCAGAAACATCTAATATTTCTGATGCCTCTGCTACTCTTAGATAATCTTGCTCATTAATCATTTCTAGAATTTTCATCTGACGATTATTTTTTAACATTTCTCTTGCTCCCTTCCAGACTTGATGATTTGTTTTGTTTGTTTTTTTGTTCTGTTTTGTTCGAATATGTTTTATAATGTTATATTAACCATGAAAACGTTTTTTGTCAAGCCTTTTTTCTAATTCATTCAAGTTTTTTGAATTTATTTTTAACTTGTGGACTAGTTGCTTGATCTAAAGGGATTTCAACTAGAAAAAAAGACCTTCCTATAAGGAAGATCTTTTTGAAATTTATTATTAGAATTTATTTGATAACTTGTTCCATAATTTTTCAATTGGATTTTTTCTAGCCAGAGGCGGTTCGATAATAATTGACGGATTTTCTGCTGTTGATTTCACTTCTTCAAAAGCATCTGTTAAATCGAGCGGATTCTCTTGTACAAATGCACGACCGGCATCAATAATTTTGCGACTATCCCCAAAATCAAAAGTTCCAGGTAAATTCAATTCAAGTTGATACACTTGTTCGATATCTCCTTGACTTGCTTCAGGTTGATGATTACGAATAATTGAAATGGTTCGCAAGGCAACATCGGCCCAGACATCAATCTCTTCGGTTTCTTCTGCAGCGG
>JARICH010000023.1 GCA_029257245.1 Atopostipes sp.
TTTAAAAATCATCAAAGTCTCGAAAATCATTGGGATCTTTCCCAACTTCTTCCAATGGATCCCCAGTGTGTACTGGTCGAGCATCTTGATTAGAAAAGTCTTTATTTTCTAATAGATTTTCATAGAAAACAACTTGACTCATTTCCATATAAGGAGTCAGCCAATTAAACAATAGACCAAAAGTAAAGAAGGATAAAATATACCAGCCAATAAAACTGAGCTGTAGGGTAAATAGATCCATTTTATGGCCTTTCATTAGGACTTCACTTTGTTTCAAGCAATCTGCTGCTTTAGGAATTTCACCTGTCCGATCAACGGTATCTTTAAAAATTAGCTCAGCCTGACTATAGCCAAAACTTTTTATCAAGCCCGGAATAATAAAGAGTAAGGTCCAAAGCACGGTGTAAAAATATTTAACGACTTTTAAGAGTAACAAATTCATAAAATATTCCCGCTTGAAAGCATGTAAAGCTCCTTCTAAAGGCGCAATCTGCTCTCGATTTCGTAAAAAATCCAATAGTGTAAAACTAACACTCGTTAAAATAAATCCATGGATCAAACGCATAACCATATTAAATGCGCTTCTTGCTGTAGATATTTGCATAGCATTAGGATCTGCTTCACTGACGAAAAAGATGGAAAAAAGGACCGGAATCACCGCTAAGAGCATCGCGGCTTTCCAATAACCTTCCAACTGCTTTTTTGCTTCTATTTTAATATCTGCGGATGTGTATAATTCTTCTTTTGTGATAAAACTCATGAGACACTTCCTTTTTATTTCTTTTCCCCTGACAAATTACACTTCTTCTTTGAGAGGGAACTCTCTTTGAATGATATTGGCGATCTTCTCACAATAAGCATCACATTCTTCTTGACTTTCGGCTTCTACCATCACACGGAATAAAGGTTCTGTTCCACTTGGTCGAAGTAAAACTCGACCAGAATCGCCCATTTCTGCTTGGGCTTCTTCCATCGCTTGAATCACTTCTGGATGGTCCATTACAGCAGACTTATCCGCTGCTTCTACTCGCACATTAACTAAACGTTGTGGGTAAATGGTTAATTCCGATGCTAATTCGGATAGTGTTTTTCCTGTTTCCTTCATAATCTTCATCAACTGAATACCTGCGAGTAAACCATCTCCTGAAGTCGAATGGTCCAAGAAAATAATATGGCCGGATTGCTCGCCCCCTAAATTATAGCCGTTTTCGCGCATCTCTTTCATGACATGACGGTCACCAACAGCTGTTTTTATAGATTCAATCTCTTCTTCTTTTAATGCTTTATAGAAACCGAGATTGGACATCACAGTTGAAACAATAGTGGAGTTTTTAAGTTGTCCTCGATCATTTAAATACTTTCCACAAATATAGAGAATTTGGTCTCCATCGACAATATTTCCTTTTTCGTCGACAGCAATTAACCGATCCCCATCACCATCAAAAGCCAAACCAATATCGGCTTCCTTTTCAACAACTTTTTCAGCTAAGGCTTCTGGATGTGTACTTCCGACTTGATCATTAATGTTTAAGCCATCGGGTGATGCACCGATAACATAAAAATCGGTTTCTAAATCGGCAAAAAGACGATTTACAATAGGACTTGTTGCTCCATGGGCAGCATCTAAAACTACCCGCATGCCTGATAGGTCTCCAGAAATTGTTTGTTTTAAATACTGAATGTATTTCAAGATACTCTCTTTGTATTCACCGGAATGTCCTAACCCTTCTGCACTTGGACGTGGTAAATCATCTTCTTCTTTATTCACTAGCTCTTCAATTTCGGCTTCTTGGTCATCATCTAATTTAAACCCATCGGCACCGAAAAATTTAATCCCATTATCTTTTGCTGGATTATGTGACGCTGAAATCATGATTCCTGCAGTCGCATTTTGTTGACGAGTTAAATAAGCTACGCCAGGAGTTGAGATAACACCCAATCGAAGGACTTCTGCCCCCGTTGATAGTAAACCAGCAACCAATGCATATTCCAGCATCCGCCCGCTAATTCGTGTATCTCGACCGACTAAGACTCTTGGTCGCTCTTCTTCTGCATGTTGCGCTAAGACATAGCCGCCAAAACGTCCTAATTTAAATGCGAGTTCAGGGGATAATTCTTTATTCGCTTCCCCTCGAACACCATCTGTACCAAATTCAATCATTTACAATTCTCCTTTTATTTAGAAAGATTAATCACTTTCTAAATTATTTGTTTCGTTTTTACTAACTTCGATTAATACTTCAATTTCTTTACGATCAGCTTCTTCAATGCCTTCTGGTAAATCCCCAATAGGAACTTTAATTAAAGAAGTTTCAGTTAATCCTTTAAAGTTAACGTTAATAGTATAATTAGATAATTCTTCAATCGCTTCTGGATCTCCGTGAACAATTAAATTTTCTTCTTCATCCTCACTTAAGGATAATTTATAGCTATAGCCTGGCACTTTGCCTTTTCCTTCTTCCAAAACAATGGGAATAGATTTTTTAGTCCGAACAACCGGTGCTAAAATTTCGACTCGTTGCGGTGAAACATTCACATTTAATAGTTCCTCATTTGTATCTAAAACTAATACCTGAGCGGAACTTAGAATATCTTTTTTAATGGCTAGTTCATCGGATGATAATTGGACGATTACTCGATCAATTTTAGCCATGGTTGAAGCCGCACCCGAGATAGTCACCATGTTTTGCGATAGACTAGGCTCAATGATCTCATAACCTTCTGCCAAGTCAATTTCCTCATCAATTTCGATATCTAGCTGGTATTCATCTACTTCTTTTTCTTCAATCGTTAGATTAACAATCGATGGGCTGATACTTGATTTAATATCATTCGATAAACCTTCTGCGACTAATTCTACACTATGAGTTCCCGGACCCAATTCATTTAAATCTTCCGTCGAAATGGTGAAATTTTGCGTCGCAATCGTCTGGAAGATAATTGCTTGCGGACCTTCAAGTCGCATGGTGGCCGAATCAGGAATTCCGGAGACAAAATATTTTTCAGTGTCAATTTTTATTTCAATTGGTAAGTTAGAAATCGTCTCCGAGCTGTTAATACTCGCGCCATCCGTTGGACTCGATGACTGAAAACGCCCCTGATTTTCAATATTCACAAAAGTGAATAAAAGTAAGGCAATCAAAACTGAGACAATTCTTTTTACAATTGGACTGTCAACATCAAATTTCATTTGTTCGTCACAGCCTTTCGAATCAGCTCAATAACGTCTTCAAAATAGACTTGAACTTTGTTCTTTTCTTTATCTTCATCTTTTATTTTTAATTCTTCAATTAAATAACTAGCCATTTCTTCCACGGTCATTTCCGCCATCAAATTACTGCGGTGGGCTATACTTATCGCGCCGGTTTCTTCCGAAACAACCACTGTAATCGCATCGGTTTCTTCTGACAAGCCAATTGCTGCACGGTGACGCGTTCCATATTTCTTTGGAATAGCTGGACTCTCAGATAAAGGAAGATAACTCGCAGCCGAAGCAATTCGATAATCATCGATAATCATCGCACCGTCATGAAGCGGAGTATTTGGAATAAATGCATTGATAATAATCTCAGAGGAGATTTTTGCATCAATCGGAATACCCGTCTTAATATACCCGGTTAATGGGGATTCTTTCTCAATCGAAATTAATGCCCCAATATGACGTCGACTCATATATTCTACTGCTTCAGCTATTTCTCCAACAGTATCTTCGACTGGATCGCTTTTCTTACGAATAGAAAATAAGCTGCCTCGTCCAATATGTTGTAAGCCTCGCCGAAGTTCCGGCTGAAATATGACAATTAAAGCAATCGCTGACCATTGAATAATAAAATCAACGATATATTCAGTTGTATGTAAGCTAAAAAATGAGCTGAGGAATTTTATTGTAATAATCACAAAAATTCCTTTTAGTAATTCAGTCGAGCGAGTCCCTCGAGAAATACGCATAATCTGATAGATGAAAAAAGAAACAATCAAAATATCAATGATATTAATTATCGTGACCCAAGACCATAAGGTCCCCCACTCAAAGTTTTCTAATCCATTAATCATTTCACACCACTCTCTTTAATAATTTTGTATGATTAGTATATCATAGACTGCCATGAATTTACCCTATTTTTCATTTTTTAGATAAAAAAAGAGCCATGCACCAATATGCATCGCTCGTTAGCTGGGCTGCCAGGATTCGAACCTGGGGGATGACGGGACCAAAACCCGTTGCCTTACCGCTTGGCTACAGCCCAATCATCTAAAATGGTGGGAGAAGGATTCGAACCTTCGAACTCGAAAGAGGGCGGATTTACAGTCCGCTGCGTTTAACCACTTCGCTATCCCACCTTGAAAATAGTATAAATGACAAAATGACCCCTACGGGATTCGAACCCGTGATACCGCCGTGAAAGGGCGGTGTCTTAACCGCTTGACCAAGGGGCCTGATTTTTCACACAATATATATAATACAATATTATATAGCCCTTGTCAAATAGATTTTAAGCTTATCTTTTATTATCAGAAAAATTGTATGATGAATGACCAAAGAAGATTGAGAACTCCCGCTAATAGCATGACAGTAATCGGTTTAATTCCATATTTAATTAACAAAACTAAAGAGAAAATAAAAAGAATGACCGCTGACACACTCGTATTTGCTAAAAGAATAGGATCCAGTCCCCAAAAAGCAGTAATGATTAAAGAAACACCTGCCGCGGCAATCATTGCGATCACTGCCGGTTGTAAAACCTTCAATACATTTTGCAAAGTATCAATCGTGCGATAACGGAGATATAACCAGGCTACAAAAGTTACAATCACAAAAGAAGGCATTAAATTTCCTAGAGTGGCAAAAAAAGCTCCCCAAAATCCTGCAACATCTAAACCAACAAAAGTTGCTGAATTCACCGAGATAGGTCCGGGTGTCATTTGTGAGATCGTAATTAAATCAGTAAATTCAGCGACTGTTAACCAATTATTTTCATGCACAATAATATCTTGGATTAAAGGAATTGCTGCGTAGCCCCCACCAAAACTAAATAAACCAATTTTTAAAAAACTCCAAAACAATTCAAAGTAAATCATTCAATCCCTTCCTTTCCCGAAAAGAAAAAGGTTTGAACAAGGCCAATCCCAATACTGATTAGGATAATATAAATAACATTCACACCGAATACGGCACTAGCAATAAAGGCCAGAAACATCATCGTTAGCAAAAGCGGATCCTTTTCTCGCACAACGCCCAAGGCCATTTGATAAGACACAGCGGCCACTACTGCGGCGACTCCTGACTGCATCCCTTCCAACAACAAGCTAATCCAGAGATTCGAACTGAAAGCTTCATAAAAATAAGAGATCAAAGAAGTAATCGCGAAAGGTGGAATGACTGTCCCTAAAACGGAGGCCAGAATTCCCAAAAAGCCGGCCAATTTATAGCCCACGACAATGGCACCATTCACTGCAATCGCTCCTGGAGAAGATTGAGCAATCGCAACGAAATTCAACATTTCCTTTTCACTAATCCAATTTTTTTCATCCACGAATTTATTTTTCATTAAAGTAACAATGACGTAGCCACCGCCAAAAGTAAAGGCACTAAGATACAAAGTGGAGATAAATATTTCCCATAATAATTTCCCGTTTCGCTCCGGTTCCATCTGAAAACTCCTCATTCTTTATTCATAGCTACTAGCTTATACTAAATCTTGGAATTTATAAAGACGAAACCGTTCCGTCCTAGTTTAAGCACTATTGAAATCAAGCAGCTCATTTTTCTCACCAGCAGCGAAGACGGACCCAGCAATAACAATCAGCCCTAATAGGATATCTATCCCAGAAATTGTCTCTCCCAACAAAATAAATCCAGCGACAATCGACCAGGCAGAATAAGTAATATTTAAAGCCATTGCTTTTGTTGCACCGATCTCATTGATTGCTTTGTAATAAAAAAGATAGGAGCTGGTTCCAAACAAAGCGGCAATCAAGATAATAACAGTCGTGCTGGTTGGAAGTATAGTGACCATTGGCCCCCAAGCTTTCAACAGCGGGAGGAGAATCAGTGCATAAAAAACAGATGAAGTAAACTGTCTAATTTGTAAGGCTTCCTCATCCGTTAGCTCTTCTTCTTGCAAACCATAAGCAATAATAACCGCTTCAGAAGCCCATCCCAACACGCACATTAAAGCAAAGATGAAGCCAAGAAACAGGTTAGTCGCCTGGTTTCCTCCAGGCGTATAACCGAGGGCCACAACTCCTGCTACACTAAAGGCTAGTCCAATCATCTGATCTTTCTGCATGGTTTCTTTTAAAAAGAGATAAGACAAAAAAGCCCCTACTGCGGGATAAAGAGAGGAAATGATCGCTGTGTAGCCAGCCCCTAAATATTTGATGGATAAGACATAGCCTGTCATCCCCACCGGTCCACCAACCAATGCGGCTATAGCAATGTACTTCCCACTTTTACTCGACAAGGCTCTTATAAAACCAGTTGATTGTTTTTTGATCGCCATATAGATAAACATCCAGATGGATGAAAAAAAATCGTGGATAAAAGTACTGATAAAGGGGGCTAAAAAAAGCAATTCCTTTGTGCTCGTGAGTGGAGTTAAAGAAAGAGCGATTCCTATAATGACTGTGTTAATTCCCCAGAAAAAACCACTTAATAAACCTTTTTTCATAACTTTGCTTCCTTTCCTTTACATCTCTGTTAAGCACTTTTTCTCGTAATTATAAGCATAACTTTGCCCTTGAACGATAAAACTAAAACCAACTGTTTCTCCATCATTTTTATCAGGTTCAATTGCTACAATTTCATTTTCTTTAACTTCGAGTTCTTTCGCAATCTGTTTTAATATTTCAGATCGACTGTCGTCCCAGTAACTTTTGTCAAATTCTCTTAACTCATCTAAACTGTCAAATTCAAAAATGATTCCCAAAGAATATTTTCGAATATAAAGGGGCAATTCTTTCATGTGTTCTAAATAAATACTTTCCCATAACATTGGAGCAGTCTCTGGTAAATCATAGATTTTTTCTAAAATAGCCACAAATTCTTTTGAAAAATCTTTTGAAAAGAAGACATGACCGAGCAT
>JARICH010000103.1 GCA_029257245.1 Atopostipes sp.
ATCCTGTTCAAGCAGATAATAATCGATGGGGCACTTTAAATTTTGATTTAGGTAAAAAAGAAGTTCAAAACTTTTTGATTTCAAATGCTCTCTTTTGGATTGAAAATTTCCATATTGATGGTTTACGAGTCGATGCAGTAAGCAGCATGATTTATCTGGATTATGATATTGGAGAGTGGACGCCAAATAAACATGGTGGTAATGAAAACTTAGAAGGTATTGATTTCTTACAGAAATTAAACACCGCTCTCTTTGAACGTCATCCCGCTTTAATTGTAGCAGCAGAAGAAAGTACGGCTTGGGAAGGGATTACACACCCAGTTAGTGAGGGCGGTCTAGGTTTTAACTATAAGTGGAATATGGGATGGATGAATGACACTTTAAGGTTCTTTGAAATGGATCCTATATTTAGAAAAGACCATTTCCAATTGATCACTTTTTCTTTCATGTATACCTTTAACGAAGACTTTATCTTGCCATTTTCACATGACGAAGTTGTGCACGGTAAGAAATCCCTCATGCACAAAATGCATGGCGATCGTTATAATCAATTTGCCGGTCTCCGTACATTAAAGAGCTATCAGATGTTCCATCCAGGTAAGAAGTTGAATTTCATGGGGAATGAATTCGGACAATTCTTAGAATGGCGTTTTGATGAGGGGCTAGAATGGGAAAGTTTAGAAGATAAAAAGAATCAGGCTCATTTTGAATTTACTAAAGAATTAAATCATTTCTATCTCGATCATCGCGCCCTGTGGGAAAAAGACCATGATCCTTCAGGAATTGAAATATTGGATGCAGATAATGCGGATGAATCGATTCTTTTATTTATTCGTAAAGGGAAAAAAGAAAGAGATTTCCTCATTATTGCCTGTAACTTTACGCCCGTTGAACGACAGAAGGTTAAAATAGGCGTTCCATATAAAGGGCAATATGAAGAAGTTTGGAATACAGAATTAGCAGAATTAGGCGGAACTTGGGCAGAAGGTCAAGGAACTCTTCGTACCACTGAAGAAAAGATGCATCAGCAAGAACATGCGATCGAAGTCTTGTTACCAGCCTTAAGCGTGACCGTTTATGCACCTAAAAGAATTTATGGTTTAGGGAAATGAAAATAAATCAAGCAATGAATCCGCTCTCGTTTCTAACCATGTGAAAACCTTATTACTCATTAAATGTTAGTCAATCACTTAAAAAAAGTATAGACAAAAGCGAAGGAGTGAAGGAAGTTTACTTCCGAATAATATGAAAACAGAAACAGTCGCAATGATATTAGCAGGGGGACAAGGTTCACGATTAGGTAAATTAACAGAGAATATCGCAAAACCTGCTGTCTCGTTTGGTGGGAATTATCGAATGATTGATTTTGCGCTTTCCAACTGTGCAAATTCGAATATTAACACAGTAGGTGTAATTACTCAGTATAGACCCTTAGCATTAAATGATCACGTCGGGAATGGTTCAAGTTGGGGCTTAAATCGACATGGTGGTGGTGCTACCATCTTACAGCCTTATTCAAGCGTAGAAGGAGAAAAATTCTTCGAAGGAACCTCACACGCCATCTATCAAAATATGGGCTATATAGATTTATATGATCCAGAATATGTAGTGGTTTTATCCGGGGACCATATTTATAAAATGGACTATGAAAAAATGGTCGACTACCACAAAGAAAAGAATGCTTTATTGACCATTGCTGTACGGGAAGTCCCTTGGGAAGAAGCTTCACGTTTCGGAATCATGAATACCGATGATACTGGGCGTATTGTTGAGTTTGAAGAAAAACCAGAAAAACCAAAATCAAATCTTGCATCAATGGGAGTTTACGTCTTCTCTTGGAAGCGGTTGAAAAAATATTTATCAGATGCAGCATCTAAGGGCAAGGAAATGGATGACTTCGGTCACGATGTTATTCCAGCTTATTTAAGAAATAGTGAAGCCGTTTATGCTTACAGCTTTGATGGTTATTGGAAAGATGTAGGAACGATTGAAAGTTTATGGGAATCCAATATGGAATTTTTAGATCCAAAACATGAATTGAATATCCGGGATTCCTCTTGGAGAATTTTCTCTAAATCCTATAACACAACACCACAACAAATTGCTGAAGATGCTGAAGTGACGGATTCAATGGTGACAGATGGGTGCTATGTGGCTGGGAAAGTCAAGCATTCAATTTTAGGCCATAACGTAAAGATTGGTAAAAATAGTATCGTCAAAGATAGTGTAATTATGCCAAATGCGGTAATCGGAGAAAATGTTTATATTGAAAAAGCAATTGTTGGAGAGAACGCACGACTTTACGAAGGAGCCCAAGTCATTGGAAGAGAAGGGGCAATTGAAGTTGTAGGTAATGAAGAAAGACTAGGGGGCAAGAAAGATGAAGAATAAATATGCAGTCATATTTAACTTAGTAGAAGAATCAGATGAATTATTGCCGTTGACGGACCGACGACCAGTGGCTACATTGCCAATTGCCGGTCGTTATCGTTTAATCGATTTTCCTTTTTCAAGTTTATCAAATGCTGAAATTCGGTCTGCGTCCTTATTTATTTCAGGATCCGGTCGTTCTTTATATGACCATGTTCGAGCTGGACAAGCTTGGGGCTTAGATAATGTGACGGGTGGGGGAATTTTTACCCATTCACAAATCAAATTGAAGTCGAAGACTGAAAGCAACCTCAATTATTATCAAGATCATCGAGATTATCTAGATAAGAGTTCCTCTAAATATGTTGTCTTGCTCGGATCGAATATCTTAGCCAATCTATCGATTGATTCTATGCTTGCTTATCACTTAGAAGAAGCGAATGATATAACGGTAGCCTATAAGAGTGTCCCAAGAAATGAATTGCGTGAAGATACTATTTTTTCTCGTTATATCTTTTCGGAGAATCATAAGAAAAGAATTGATAAAATACAACCTTTGTCTGATCTAGCTCTCGTTTCAACGGAAGTGATGTTTGGTTTAAACATTCTCATTACCGAAAAAGAAAGCTTTATGCGATATTTAGATGAGGTTGAAGAATTAAACCAGTTAGTTTCGGTTGAAAATATATTAAATGTTGCGAAAGAGAATCCAGCAGTTCAAATAGGTGGCTATGAATATACCGGCTATCTAAAAGCTATCGAAGATCACACTAGTTACTTTGCAGCAAATATGGATATGCTTGATGAAGAGAAATTCAATGCATTATTCTATCGAGAGTCACCGGTTTTAACAAAATCAAAAAACTCAGCGCCTAGTTATTACGGCAAAGAATCACAAGTGAAGAATTCTTTATTGGCTAATGACTGTGAAATTTATGGACAAGTTGAAAACTCAGTCATCTTTAGAAAAAGTTTCATTTGTGAAAAATCACAAATCAATCATTCAGTCATTTTACAAGGCTCCTATGTAGATGAATATGCCGATCTAGATTATGTGATCTTAGATAAACGCGTTCATGTAGAAAAAGGAGTTAAATTAGAAGGAACAGCTGAAAACCCTATTGTAGTGCCGAAAGATTCAAGAGTCTTATCCTCAGGAGAAATAGTGGAAGGATGAAAGCGATGAAATTATTATTTGCGGCAAGTGAATGTGCTCCCTTTTTTAAATCAGGTGGACTCGGAGATGTAATTGGTGCTTTGCCAAAGGAGTTAGCCAAGAAAGGTCATGAAGTAGGCGTTGTTTTGCCTTATTTTAAGCGACTCATTCCAGAAAGATACAAGAAGAAAATAAAAGATCTAGCTCAATTTGAAATTGAAATGAACTGGAGAAAGCAATATGTTGGAATCAAACACTTAAAACAAGATGGAGTGAACTACTACTTCATTGATAATGAATTTTACTTTAATCGAGAAGCTTTGTACGGTTATGGCGATGACGCTGAACGTTTTGCTTATTTCCAATTAGCAGCCATTGAAATGCTCGAAGTTATTGATTATATTCCTGATGTTTTCCATGTGAATGACTGGCAAACAGCTGTCATACCAGTACTTTTAAAAGATAAGTATGCTTGGAAAGAAAGACTAAGAAATATTAAAACAGTCCTAACCATCCATAACCTGATGTTTCAAGGAACTTTTGATCAATATGTCTTAGGAGATTTATTTGGAATTGGCTATGCAGCTTTTCATGAATACGGTTTAAAAGATGAAAATGATGAAGTGAATTATCTTAAGGGCGGGATTTATTATAGTGATCTCTTAACAACAGTCAGCCCAACTTATGCCCAAGAAATTCAACAGCCTGAATTCGGTATGGGTTTAGATGAGGATATCCGTCGAGTCAATTATAAGCTAGTTGGTTTATTAAATGGAATTGATTATGATATTTACGATCCTGAAAAAGACAAGACCATTCCGGCAACCTTTACAAAAAAAGATTTGTCCGGAAAAATGGAGAATAAATTAAAACTGCAGGAACAAGTCGGTCTTCCGGTGGATGAAGATACTGCTTTGATTGGTGTCGTTACAAGATTAGATGAACAAAAAGGAATCCAATTAATACTGGATAGTCTGCATGAATTAATGAATTTTAGAAATGTTCAAATTGTCTTATTGGGAACAGGAAAATCTTATTATGAAGATGCCTTCCGTTACTTTACTAGTCGTTATCCGAATAAATTTAAAGGAATTATCGATTTTGATATCGATTTAGCTCAACTTATTTATGCGGGAGCAGATATGTTTTTAATGCCTTCTGGTTTTGAGCCATGTGGGCTCAGTCAAATGAACTCTATGAGATACGGTACCTTGCCTATTGTCCATGAAACAGGGGGCTTAGCCGATACTGTCAGAGCATATAACCATGTAACCGTTGAAGGAACGGGCTTCTCATTTTATGATTTTAATGCCGAGACTTTACTCGCTATAATCGATCAGGCATTGATTGTTTACTATGACTTCCCAGAACAGTGGGAGCAGCTAGTCACTCAAGCCATGTCAGAAGATAATAGTTGGGAACAAGCAGCGGATGCTTATGTGGAGCAATACAAACATTTATTAGAATAAGACAAAATAAAAAAGCAGGGCGCTTATTTTTAGACAAGAACGCCTTGCTTTTTTAATTTAAAAGATTAGATTTATTTAAAAGAAACTAAAGTAGCCAATAATTAGAAGGCCCACGATAATTCGGTACCAACCAAAAGCACTAAAGTCATTATTTTGGATATAGTTCATCAAGAACTTGATCGCAAAATAGGAAACAACGAAAGAGCTGATGCAACCGATGAGTAAAATAATTAATTCGTTGCCTGTAAAAGCAAAGCCAAACTTACTCATTTTTACAACACTAGCTCCGAACATTACTGGAATTGACATAAAGAATGAAAATTCTGCAGCAACCGGTCGAGAAGTTCCTAATAGGATTCCCCCCATGATGGTTGAACCGGATCGAGAAGTTCCAGGAATGAGAGCCAAAATCTGAAACAAACCAACTTTGAATGCCTCTTTATAGCCAAAAGCATCCCAATCTGTATATTTTGTTTCTCGATTTTTATTCCACCGTTCAATCAGAATAAATAAAACCCCGTAGACAATTAATGCGACCGATACGGTTTGCCAATTAAAGAAATATTCGTCAATGAGGTCGTCGAAGAGTAGGCCGATAATCCCAACTGGAATAATTCCAGCAATGACTTTGAACCAAATGGCCCAGGTTCTATTGGTTTCTTCTCTTGATTTTGCCATGAAAGGATTCAATCGTTTAAAATAGAGTAAAATAACAGCTAAAACGGAAGCTAACTGAATAACCACAAAGTACATTTCTTTAAATTCAGCGGTTTGATTTAACACTAAAAATTCATCAACCAGAATCATATGGCCGGTACTACTCACTGGTAACCATTCTGTAATTCCTTGGACAATACCTAATATAATTGATTTTAAAATTTCAATAAACACGTTGACACACTCCTTATTTTCTATCTTTTATATAATACGCTAAATAGCTCGAAAAGCCAAAGTTAAAATAGAAGATTCGCTGGAAAAGATCATGAGAGTTCCCTTATACTGTAGGGTAGAAATGAGGAGGGAAAGAATGATTTTTGAAAGAAAAGATAATAATCACTTAAATAAAGAAGATACCAATAAAGTTCAGACTTATTTTTGGACCTTATTGAAGTGGTATTGGCTATTAGTTCCAAGCATTTATTTTTTGGTGAAATTGCCAGCTTTATTGCAAGAAATCGAAGCAGGCCCTTTATCCATGAAAGAAATTTCAACCGTCTTTTTTCAAATCCTAAATTATACAATGGCTGCGAACATGTTTTTAATGGCGCCAGAAGAACTGTCTAAAAAAGGAGTAGCAGATAAGTTTTTGAAAATAGCACTCATCCAGCAGTTTTTTGTTGGTGATTTAATTAGTATTATTTTAGTCGCTTTAGCCTGGTATCAGTTGCCTAAAGTGTTCGTTGGAGAAGTGATCGAGCAGGGTGATAAAAGTGCACAAGTGAAACCGAGGACGAATTTAATACTTGTTATTTTAACGACATTATTTTCTATCACCTTTGCAGTCAGTCGAATGCTTTCACAGTGAAATGAATATAGTGTATACTTATAAGTTAATGAGACAAATCAGAGAAGGAGTGAGATAAAATGGGATTGTTTGATTTTTTTAAAGGAAAAGATAAAACAGAACAACCGAGTACTAGTACTTTGTATAACCCAGTTGATGGAAAAATAATACCGATTAGTGAAGTATCAGATCCAGTTTTCTCAGAAAAAATGATGGGTGACGGTTTTGGAGTAATTCCTGAAACAGGTGAAATTTATTCACCAGTCGATGCTGAGATTATATCAGTCTTCCCAACAAAACATGCTCTAGGCTTAAAGTTAGCGAATGGAATTGATCTGCTCATTCATATTGGGATTGATACCGTTGAGTTAGAAGGTAAACCATTCGACATATTAGTCGAAGAATCTGAAAAGGTAACCCCAGAAACCTTGCTTGTAAAAGTTGATTTAGAGGCGCTAAAAGAAGCGGGCAAAGAAGATACAGTCATTGTTGCCTTTACCAATATGGATATTGTTGAAGATTACTCTTTATCCACTACGGGCGAACTGAAACAAGGACAAGCAATAGGTGAAATCAGCGCAAAAAAATAAAATAAATTAGAAATAAAAAATACCTTAGCTAAAGGATTAAATTCCAAGCTAAGGTATTTTTCGTGTTCATTAGATTTCAATATTAACAATTTCAGGTGCAAAAAAGTCTTTTTCTAAGAGAGTCAACCGACCATTCTCAGTGTTTCGTTCAAATAGAGTGAGATTATCTGAATTTTGATGAGCAACAATTAAGAATCTTTCTGAAGGATCTAAATTAAAGTCTCGCGGTGTTTCTCCCTCACTTGGCGTGTAATCAATAATCGACAAATGACCTTCCGCCTCTATTTCAAAAACAGCAATCGAATCATGGCCTCGATTTGAAGCATATAGAAACCGGCCATCTTTTGTTACCCGGAGGGCGGCTCCACCATTGAAATCAGTATGATGCTCAGGAATTGTTGAGATGGTCTGAGCTTCTGTAAATTCCCCATTCTCAGGATTATAGTCTAAAACAATGATTTCACTCGATAATTCTGCAAATAAATAGGTGGTTTGACCATTTGGATGGAAGACTAAGTGTCGAGGACCACTGCCTGCATTTACTTTTAAGCGTGCTTTTTCGCTGATCTTACCTTGATCATTCACTTCATAAGTATAGACTTCATCGGTTCCTAAATCACAAACGGCAATATATTTTCCGTCAGGTGTCAGGTCACTATAATGAACATGTGGACTAGTTTGGTTCTCATGGACAGACGAACCTGTGTGGCTCACCATATCAAGCAATTCAAGATTACCCGCATCATCTGTTGAATAAACAGCAAACTCTCCCTTGTGATAGTTAGAAGTATAAATAAACTGTCGTTTCTCATCATAAGCAATATAGGCAGGTGAAGCTCCATCACTTAACAGAACCGACTGGCGGATATAGTCGCCATTTTCATCTTTGACTAAGCTAGCAATACCACCTTGTCCCTCTTCATTCACAATTGAAAAAATAATATCGGAATCTTTATTTTGAGCGAGATAGGTAGGGCTACCCACTTTAGCTAATAAGGATAAGTCTTCTAATTGTTTCTGTTTATTATTTAATTGGACAGTATAGATTCCCTCACTGACTCTACGTGTATAGCTTCCTAATAATAGTTCAATTGACATTAAAAAAACGCCTCCTTTAAATTTTTATGTTTATTTATTATAGCAAAGATACTTAATAATCGCATAAGATAGCATTCAGATGAAAGAACTAAGACATCTAATGAGAAAGCTCTCAGATTGTATGGTAAAATTGAGTTACAATTATTTTTGAGAGGAGTAGAGCAATGAAAGAGTCAAAAAAAGAAAATATAAAAGAAACAATATTTGGGCGGGATATTTTAAATAATAAATTGGTGACTGTTTTATTAGTGGCCCTTCTTTTATTCACCACAGTCTTTGCTTTTACTAAAATTTCTTATTTATTTACCCCACTTGTACAAATCTTTTCGATTATTGGGACTCCAATCTTATTTGCGATTTTGTTTTATTACTTATTCATACCGATCGTAATTTACTTAGAAAGCAAGGGACTCAGTCGGAAGATGGCAGTTTGGCTCGTGTTTTTAGGAGTTTTTATCCTTTTAGCCTTAGCGATTACCTTTATTATTCCAGGAATTGGAGATCAATTTAGGGAGTTAATCGATAATTTCCCAAGGATCTGGGCGAATGTACTACATCAGATTGAGCAGCTTTTATATGATGAATGGTTGACGGAAGCTTATCAAACGATTCAAGAAACACAGATCTTGACTCGAATATCTGAACAACTCACAAATGTCTTTTCAGTGACGATTGGAAGCATTACAAGTGCAATTGGTATTGTGACTCGAATTAGTGTCACGCTTTTTACCGTACCTTTTATATTATATTATCTGTTAATTGATGGAGAACAATTAAAGAAAATGATCATGAAATATACACCGAATCGTGCACGACCAGTGATGAAGAAATTTCTCTTTCAGGCAAGTGATCAAGTCGGCTCCTATGTTAGAGGAGAGTTGCTCGTTGCTATATCGGTAATGATTATGTTTTATATTGGCTATCGAATCATTGGCTTAGAATACGCTTTGGTCTTATCCATATCGGCCGGTTTCTTAAACTTAATTCCTTATTTAGGGTCGATTCTATCTGCAGTTCCAGCGATGATTATTGGTGCCTTTGTTTCACCATTTAAATTACTACAGGTCATTTTAGTTCTGATGGTTGAGCAGTTTATTGAGGGGCGCTTTATCAGTCCACAGATTTTAGGAAATTCATTGAATATTCATCCGATCTTGATTCTCTTTATACTGTTGGTTTCAGGAAGTCTCTTTGGTTTTGTCGGATTAGTGTTTGGTGTTCCAGGATTTGCAGTAGTTCGTGTCCTCTGGCAATTGTTCTTTGATTGGTTTAGCGAAAATTTTGACTACTACAATGATTAAGGATTTTCAGAGAAAGATATCCGCTTAAGCTAGAAATAAATAGGGGGACACTCAAGCAAAATCATAACGGCTCTTGTTTGAATAGAAAAAATTAATCCCCTATAATAAATAATTGACTGCAAAAATCAAAAAATTCAGCTAGGAGGTCAACATGGTATCGAAAACATTTTTAAATTTAAAAGACGAGAAAAGAAACAGAATTATTCAAGCGGCATTGGCTGAATTTTCAAGAGTGCCAATGAATGAAGCCTCTGTCACCAATATTGTAAAAGAGGCAGCTATTTCCCGTGGAAGCTTTTACCAATATTTTGGTGGAAAAGAATCACTTTACCAGTATATTGTTCGAGATTTATACAGTAAACATCGCCAAGATTTGTATGAGAAAATTAAGTCAAACGGTGGAGATTTATATCAGTCTCTTCTTGATTTTTATGGAGATTATATTGATGAGATTATGACTTCAGAATATTTTTCTTTTTATGAGAATACATTTTTACATGTAAATCATTATTTGATTGGACAAGAAGGAATCCTTAGCCTTTCAAATCGCTCATATAAAAGAAAAGTTGAACAAGAAGATTTCGTTTCACTTATTAATATGGATAATTTACGAACAGATTCGGAAGATGATTTACTTGAATTTATTTATTTTACAGTGAATTTGATTCATCAGATGGTTGTTGAAGGTTTCGTTAACGATTTATCGGGTGAAGAGATAAAAAAACGTTCCATGCGTGCAGTAAATTGGCTGTATTATGGAATTCAAGATGAAAATTAAAAGAAAGTAGAGGATAAAATGAAGAGAGTAATAAAATTGCTGGATACAAAAAGGATGTTTTGGTTAGTTCTGTTTATTGTAATTCAAACAGTCGCTTTACTAGCTATTCCTACAGTATCAGCAAATATTGTGGATTATGGGGTGGCTTTAGGAGATATTGACTATATCATCCGGTTTGGTGGCGTCATGATTCTCATTGCCCTGATAGGATTTGGAGCGGCGATTGCCAATGTTTATTTTGCAGCGACTGAATCGCAGGGAGTTGGAACAAGCCTCCGGAAAAAATTGTTTGATAAAATCATGTTTTTTTCTAGTGAAGAAATTAATGAATTTGGAACGTCAACTTTGATTACACGTACGACAAGTGATGTTTTGCAGGTTCAACAAGTACTCATGTTTTCTTTACGTTTGTTAATTTTAAATCCTCTGCGTATCCTGATTGCTGCAGTATTAGCTTTTACAAGAAATCCAAGATTATCACTGATATTTATTGTGATTATTCCTATTTTGATTCTTTTTATTGCAATCGTCTTACGAAAAGTGACTCCATTATTCCGTTCCTTACAGGTTAAAACGGATGAGTTAAACCGAGTATTTCGTGAAGGTTTAACAGGGATTCGGGTGATACGTGCATTTAATCGAGAAGATTATGAAGAAGCACGATTTGATGAGGTAAACGAAGATTATAAAGATACTTCGATTTTATCACGAATGTACATGGCTACATTAAATCCAATCATGATTTTATTAGCCAGTGCTACGAGTATTATGATCATTTGGTTTGGTGGGCAACTCGTTAGTATGGATCAGATGCAAGTAGGTAACTTAATAGCCTTTACATCTTATTCAATTAATATTCTGATGGGAATTATGTCCATTGCAGTAATTATCACCATGTTACCGCGAGCACAAGTAGCAGTAGAAAGAATTTATGAAATTTTAGATGCAGAAGAAAGTATTGTTGATCCAGAAGAGCCAATAGAAATTGCAAAAGATGCTGGAGAAGTAACCCTAGAATTTGAAGATGTTTGTTTCCGTTACCCTGGTGCAGAAAAATTAGCTTTGAAGGATATTAGTTTTTCAATGAAAGCTGGAGAGAAATTAGCGATTATTGGTGGAACAGGAGCAGGGAAATCATCTTTAGTCCAATTGATTCTCCGTTTATATGATATTGAATCAGGTTCAATTAAGATAAATGGTGTGGATATCCGTGAGATGTCACAAAGTTATTTACGTCGTTTAATTGGTTTTGCCACCCAAGATGCTTTACTTTTCTCGGGAACGATTCGTGAAAACCTGACTTATGGAAATGCCAATGCTAGTGACGATGAACTTTGGGAAGCACTAGAAATTGCTCAAGGATATGATTTTGTCTCAAATTTACCAAATCAATTAGATTCACGAGTGGAACAAGGTGGATCCAATTTTTCTGGAGGGCAACGTCAACGTTTGAGTATTGCTCGAACTTTAGTAACTGAAGCAGATATATTAGTCTTTGATGATTCTTTTTCAGCATTAGACTTTCAAACAGATGCTCGATTGCGAGCTGCTTTAGGACCTGTTACAACGGACAAATTAGTCATGATTATTGCTCAGAGAATTAATACCGTAGCAGATGCAGACCAAATCTTAGTATTGGATAATGGACGTTTGGTCGGACAAGGGAATCATGAGGAACTGAAAGAAAATAATGAAGTATACCGCGAGATTATGGAATCACAAATGAAAGGAGACGATATTTAATGGCTAAAGAAGAATCAACTGGTTATTTGCGTGCTCAAAAACCAAGCGATTTTTGGGGAACCGTTAAGCGTTTATTAGTTTATATGGCTAAACGTTCCTGGGCATTATTTGCTGTCGTTTTCTTTGCTTCAGGTTCGGCAATTATTTCCGCCGCGAAGCCTGGTTTACTAGGGCGAGCCACAACGATCATATTTGATGGTTTTCTAGAAGGAACGGCTTTAAGGGAAGCAGGAGAACAAATTGATGTGCATCCGATTGACTTTGGAGCCATTGCTCAAATTGCAAGAATATTTATAGTGTTGTTAGTGGTGCAGGCAATTTTTAACTATGTCCAAAACTACTTAACCGCTATTGTTGCACAGCGAACGGTTTACGAATTAAGACGAGACTTAAAAGAGAAATTAGGTAACTTACCCATTCAATATTTTGATACGCATTCAGTTGGAGATGTGATGTCACGAGCTGTAAATGATATGGAGCAAATTGCGAATACCTTGCAACGATCTTTAGCAGAATTTATTATGGCAGTTATGACCTTTATTGCCGTCTTAATTGCGATGTTAACGGTAGACGTAACGATGTCCTTTATTGTCTTTGCAAGTGCAGGATTAAGTGCTGCTTTCATCGCATTTATCGCCCCACGCTCACAAAGAAAATTTGCTGAACAACAGAGATTGGTTGGGAAATTGAATGACCAGGTGGAAGAAGTTTACTCAGGTCATACAGTAGTCCGAACTTACAATCGTGAATTAGCTGAAGTAGAGACATTAGAAGAAGAAAGTAATCGGTTATACGATGCTTCATGGAAAGCACAATTTTATTCAAACTTAATGATGCCAGCTGTAAACTTTGCCCGTGACTTAGGAGTCTTTGGGATTACACTCTATGGTGGTTTTGGAGTCATTAATGGAACGGTTCCTTTAGGAAACGTACAAGCTTTTATCCAGTTTGTTAACCGATTTTCACAGCCTGTTCGTCAAGTAGCGAACTTAGCAAACAACATTCAAATTACCATTGCTGCAGTAGAACGTGTTTTTGAAACATTGGATCAACCAGAAATGGAAGAAATTGTTTCAAATGTCGAAGAAAAAGAAAATACTCCTTATATCATTGAATTCGAACATGTTGAATTTGGATACAACAGTTCAGAAGAATTATTGATGACTGACTTTAATTTACAAGTAGAAGCTGGAGAAATGGTGGCTATCGTAGGGCCAACTGGGGCTGGTAAATCAACTTTGATTAACTTACTTGAACGTTTCTATGATGTAAGTGGTGGAAGCATTCGCTACAATGGAAAAGATATTCGAGATATGGATCGACGTGAATTACGTAAGCATTTTTCAATGGTTTTACAAGACACTTGGCTCTTCAATGGAACGATTTGGGATAACATTGCTTACGGATATGAAGGGGCTAGCGATGAAGAAATTCTGGAAGTCGCAAAAGCAGCTTATGTAGATGATTTTGTCCGTCGTTTACCAAAAGGTTATGACACCATCTTGAACGAAGAGGGGACGAATATTTCACAAGGACAGAAGCAGTTAATAACCATTGCGCGAGCATTTTTAGCTGATCCAGAAATTTTAATTCTGGACGAAGCAACTTCTTCCGTTGATACACGGACAGAAGTCCAGATCCAAAAAGCGATGGAAGTTGTCTTAGAAGGTCGAACCAGTTTTGTAGTGGCTCACCGCTTATCAACGATTCGTGATGCAGATAAAATTATCGTCATGGATGAGGGAGATGTGATGGAAACAGGAACCCACGATGAATTACTAGAAGCCGATGGTTTCTATGCTGTCCTTCACAATGCTCAATTTATGGGAGCAGAAGACTTAGATATTGAAGATAGTGACTATACATTTGGAACGACTTAATATGCTAGCAAAAATAAGAGCTCTGGTAACTTTTCAGTTACTAGGGCTTTTTAATCTTATAAAGAAAAATAATCAGTCATAAATAAAATTGGCTTTTTAGTCCATCATTCGTTATAATTTTGAAGGAATAATGAATGGAAAGGTTGGAGAAAATGGCGCAATTATATTTTAAGTACGGAGCAATGAATAGTGGAAAGTCTTTTGAATTATTAAAAGTAGCGCATAACTATGAAGAACAGGATAAGTCGGTCAGACTGTTTACAAGTGGAATGGATGATCGAGACGGAGTGGGAATGGTTTCCAGTCGAATTGGAATGCGCCGTGAAGCACAACCAGTCGTTAAAGACACGAATATTTATGAACACATCCTTCAGGAACAGGAAAAAGAAAAGATTTGGTGTGTACTGGTTGATGAAGCCCAGTTTTTAACCAAAGAGCATGTCTTTCAACTAACGAAAATTGTCGATGAATTAAAGATTCCAGTGATGGCCTTTGGTTTAAAGAATGATTTTATGAACCATCTTTTTGAAGGATCTGAATACTTATTATTATACGCAGAAAAAATTGAAGAAATTAAAACGATTTGCTGGTACTGCGGCAAAAAAGCCATCATGAACTTGCGAATCAGTGACGGAACACCTGTCTATGAAGGGGACCAAATTCAAATCGGTGGGAATGAAAGCTATTTCCCAGTTTGTCGCCGTCATTATTTTAACCCAGTTATTGAAGAAAGAAGTGAATAAAAATGGATATTTTTGAACAGCTTGAACATGTAGATCTACGTTATAAAGAAATTAATTCCATGTTAAGTGATCCTGAAATAACAAAAGATACCAATAAATTGACCGCATTAAGTAAAGAAGAGGGCGAGTTAAGAGAAACCGTCCAAGAATTTCAAAAGTTAAAAGAAGTAACTAAAGAATTACAAGATATTGAAGAAATGCTGAATGAATCGTTGGATCCAGAAATGAAAGAATTAGCTGAAATGGAACAAGAAGAAATGGCTGCTGAGAAAGAAGCACTCGAAGAAAAGCTAAAATTACTTCTCATTCCTAAAGATGAAAATGATGGGAAAAATATCATCATGGAAATTCGGGGAGCAGCAGGCGGAGATGAAGCCCAATTATTCGCGGGTGATTTATTCCATATGTACCAAAAATATGCCGATCATCAAGGCTGGAAAACAGAAATACTTGAGGCAAGCTCAACCAGTATTGGAGACTTTAAAGAAATTATCTTGTCCATTAGTGGGAAAGACGTCTATTCAAAATTAAAATTTGAAAGTGGTGCCCACCGGGTACAGAGAATTCCAGAAACTGAATCGCAAGGACGAGTTCATACATCGACAGCGACTGTAGTTGCTTTACCAGAAGTCGAAGAGGTCGAAGTAAATATTGATCCCTCGGATATTCGTGTGGATATTTATCGAGCGAGTGGAGCCGGTGGACAGCACGTTAACATGACCGACTCGGCTGTTCGTTTAACACACGAACCGACTGGTATTATAGTTGCCATGCAAGACGAACGTTCACAACTTAAAAACCGAGAAAAAGCAATGAAAGTTCTTCGTTCCCGTGTATATGATTATTATGAACGAGCAGCCCAAGCCGAGGTCGATGCCGAAAGAAAATCAACGATTGGAACAGGAGATCGTTCAGAACGCATTCGAACCTATAATTATCCACAAGGAAGAGTAACGGACCACCGTATTAATTTAACGGTCCATAAGCTTGAGCAAGTGTTGGATGGAGACTTAGACGAGATTATCGAAGAACTCTCTCTTCAAAGTCAGGTTGAACGACTTGAGGGACTGTAAAATGTTTCAATTAGGAAAAGAAAAAGTCACTTACTTTGAAGTCCTCAAAAGGGCTTCTTCTTTTTTGACTAAAAAGGGCGAATCAGCTTTTGTTGCGGAATGGCTCATGAGAGAAAGGCTATCCTGGACAAAGACTGATTTAGTAAGACACTATTCACTCATTATGCCTCGAAAAGAAATAGAAACTTTCCAAGTGGATATTCAGCAATTTACAAAAGGAAAACCGATGCAACAAATTATTGGTCATGATTGGTTTTATAATCGAAAGTTCAGCGTGACAGAAGATACTTTAATTCCCAGACCCGAGACAGAAGAATGGATGGATCGATTACTAAAAAGCTTACCAAATCGGCCATTAAAAGTATTAGATATCGGGACTGGAACGGGTGTACTAGCCATCACGCAGAAATTAGAGCGACCCGAAGATGAAGTGACAGCAGTGGACATTAGTAGAAAAGCTTTAGCAGTAGCTAAAAAGAATGGTGAAAATCTGCAAGCTCAAATCAATTGGATAGAAAGTGATCTCTTTGAAGAATTAACAGGACAAAGATTTGATTTAATCCTTTCCAATCCCCCCTACATCAGTCAAGATGAAATCGGCTTAATGGATCAGTCGGTCTTGGACTATGAGCCAAAAGAGGCTCTGTTTGCTGAAAACGAGGGCTTAGCCATTTATGAAAGACTAGCGGAAAATATTAGTCAATACTTAAATAAAGAGTTTATGATAGCCTTAGAAATTGGTTATGCACAGGGTGAAGCAGTCACTAAACTATTTAAAGAGCATTTACCAGCAGGAAAGTTGGAAATATGGCAAGATTTCAGTGGATTAGACCGTTTAGTGTGGATTAAGTCCTGAACTGTGGATAAAGCCTGTGGACAAGTGTGGATAACTAAAGAAATTGTTGATTTTATGGCAAATTAATTGGGGATAGAGCAAATACTTATGCACAGGCCGGTGGAAAAGATAGAATAAAGGAGTAAGATGGATGAAAACAGAACATTTTTATGAAGACCAGATCGAACAAGCTGCGAAATTAATTCAAGAGGGTAAGACTGTCGCATTTCCAACGGATACTGTTTATGGTTTAGGAGCCGATGCAAGAAATGAAGAAGCAGTTCAGAAAATTTTCACTGCTAAAAGCAGGCCAGCTGATCGAGCACTGACTATCTTACTCTCTGATAAAGAAATGATTAATCAATACGCCAAAAACATACCAAAAGAGGCATTCTTATTAGTTAATCATTTTTGGCCCGGACCTTTAACTATCGTGTTAGAAGCTAAAGATAATTTAGCACCTGCAGTGACGGCTGGCTTAAAGACAATTGGGATGCGGATGCCGGCTGATCCCATTGCCTTAAAATTTATTGAAACTTGTGGTATTCCACTAGCCACACCAAGTGCGAATCTAAGTGGTCGTCCGAGTCCGACGACAGCTGAACATGTATTAGTAGATTTAGAGGGAAAGATAGCGGGAATAATCGATGGTGGTGAAACGGATTCAGGAATTGAATCGACTGTCTTGGATTTATCAAATCCAGAGAAGCCAATCATTTTAAGACCAGGTGCCATCACCAAAGGTCAAATTGAGAGATTACTTGCTAAAAAAGTCATAACAAATGAAAAAAAAAGCACTAACAAAAAAGAAGAAAAACATTATCAACCCCTAATCCCTATTTATCTGGTACAATCGGATTGGCCAGAAGCTTTCGAACAAATGAAAGAAGAGAAAGTTGCTTTGTTAGCTAGTGAAGAAGTAATTGAAAAATATGGTAAAGTGGCGATAGATAGCTATTCCCTTGGGAAAAAAAAGGCGATAAAAGAAGCACAGAAATCATTTTTTAAAGCCATTCGTATACTTGAAAAATCAGAGGCAACAGTGATTTTAGTCGAACTTTATCCAGAGAATGAAGCAAGTGCAGCCTATCTTAACCGTTTGGAAAAAGCAGCGGCTGGCAAAATAATCTAAAATACTGTAAAATAAACTAGATTTTGTTTTACATCTTTAGTAAAATTGAAAAGATAAAGAGAAATGCAGTAAAAAAGGAGCAGAATTAATGAAAAATATTCATGTTATCGAACACCCTTTAATTGAACATAAACTGACGATTATTCGCGACAAGGAAACAGGAACGAAAGATTTCAGAGAAATTGTAAATGAAATCGCCCGTTTACTTGCTTATGAAGTTTCACGAGATTTACCTTTAGAGGATGTTGTCATTGAGACGCCCTTGGTAAAATCAACTGAGAAAAAATTAGCTGGAAAAAAAGTCGTCGTTGTGCCAATACTAAGAGCGGGACTAGGAATGGTTGATGGAATTCTTGATTTAATCCCAGCCGCACGAGTCGGTCATGTAGGTTTATACCGAGACGAAAAAACCATGAAACCTGTTGAATATTTTGTCAAAATGCCAAACAATTTAGAGGATCGACAATTATATATTGTAGACCCTATGTTAGCAACTGGTGGATCGGCAATTGCTGCAATTGATTCTGTGTTGGAACGAGGAGCAAAAATTGAGAACATTAAATTTATCTCTATTGTTGCTGCACCTGAGGGAGTCGAAGCTTTACATGATGCTCACCCAGAAATTGAAATTTACACTGCTTCACTTGATGAAAAATTAAACGATGATGCATATATTGTACCAGGTTTAGGAGATGCGGGCGACCGACTCTACGGTACTTTATAAACCATCAGGAACTAAAAAGAAAGAAGAACAAAGGGGAATAGAAATGGAATTTATCCGTGTACAGTCATTAATTACAATCGTGTCACATTTTGCTTTTATCGCACTAAGTTTTTGGGCTGTACAGAGTATAAGGACTGATTATTTATTCAAAAAGAATCACCCGCAACAAATAAAGCTGTTTTATTTGCTTATATCCTTGGCCTTAGGCTACACTGCAAGTAATTTCTTTTTAGATTTTTTCATGCATACACAAAATTTACTTTTGTTTTTGAATTAGATGGCTAGTAAAAGATGAATTTAATGAGGTTTTTTTAGATTAGAAAATAGACTAGAGGCAGAGAAGAATGGTTTGAAAATTGCCTAATAAAAAGAAAATCAAACGGCTTTAAAATATGTTGGAGGTGCAATTGGTGGAATCAATTATTGTAAGAGGGGGTCAACGATTAGTTGGCTCAGTAGAAATCGAAGGAGCAAAAAACGCCGCATTACCTATTTTAGCAGCGAGTATTTTAGCAGAAGACCAAGTGAGTATTCTGAAAAATGTTCCTTTATTATCAGATATTTATACCATTAAAAAAGTATTAGAGTATTTAAATATGGATGTTGAATTTGACACAGAAGAAAAGACAATGAAAGTGGATGCGACTATGCCACTTAAGTCAGATACACCATTCGAATTTATGAGTAAGATGAGAGCGTCTATTTTAGTGATGGGACCACTCTTAGCAAGAAATGGAAAAGCGCGAGTCGCTATGCCAGGGGGCTGTTCAATCGGTTCGAGACCAATCGATTTACATTTAAAGGGTTTCGAAGCAATGGGCGCAGTGATTGAACAAGGACACGGTTTCTTAGAAGCAAGCACAGAACAGCTGAAAGGTGCCGATATTTATCTGGACTTTCCGAGTGTAGGGGCAACCCAAAACATCATGATGGCAGCTACTCTTGCGGATGGACGAACAGTCATTAATAACGCTGCACGAGAACCTGAAATTGTAGATTTAGCGAACTACTTAAACTTGATGGGTGCGGAAGTTATGGGGGCTGGAACCGAAGAAATTCGAATTGATGGAGTAGCAAAGTTAACTGGGGCAACTCATCCTATCATTCCTGATCGAATTGAAAGTGGAACTTTTATGGTTGCTGCAGCGATTACTGGTGGGAATGTCTTGGTTAAAGACTGTATGACCGAACATAACCAACCCTTGATTGCTAAACTAAAAGAAATGGGAGCAGAAATTCGAACCGAACCAGAAGGAGTTCGAGTCATTGGACCTGAAAAACTTCTTGCGACGGACTTTAAGACTCAACCTTATCCAGGTTTCCCAACCGATATGCAAGCACAAATTACCATTGCCCAGCTAAAAGCTGAAGGAACGAGTATTATGGCTGAAAATGTTTTTGAAAATCGCTTTATGCATTTAAACCAAATGGAAAAAATGAATGCTCAATTTAAAATTGATGGACAGAGCGCAATTATTTATGGAGGACACACTCTTCAAGGAGGACAAGTAGCTTCCACAGATTTAAGAGCATCTGCTTCATTGATCTTAGCTGGTTTAATTGCTGAAGGCTATACGACAGTTACTGCCTTAGATCACTTAGACCGTGGATATTACCAATTCCATAAAAAGTTAGAAAAACTAGGAGCAGACATTGAACGAGTATCAGACCGTAAAGAGGTAAAATCGGCTGACAAACAAAAAGCATAATTGAATAGTATGAGAGCGAATATATTAAAAGACTTCCGATTGACGATAATAAAACTCATCGAAAGTCTTTTGATATATTTTTATTTATATTTCAGAAGAATGACAGAATATAAAAATTGTCATAAAAGAGATATTGAGTTTCTTAAGGATAAGAAGTAGAATAGAAAAGATGGAGAATAATACTCGTATTGAAATGTAAAAAAGAATCTAGTTAGTATAATCAGGAGGAAAGTGTTTCATGGCAAAGGATATAGGGATTGACTTAGGAACCGCTAATATTTTAGTACACGTTAAAGGTAAAGGGATTGTGATCAACGAACCAGCAGTGGTTGCAATTAATACAAACACAAAAGAAGTTGTAGCGGTTGGAGAAGAAGCATATTTAATGGTTGGACGGACACCAGGAAATATTCAAGCTATTCGTCCGTTAAAAGGTGGAGTCATTGCAGATTTTGATATTACAGAAGCGATGCTATCACACTTTATTAACAAAATAAATGTAAAGAGTTTTTTATCAAAACCAAACATTATTATTTCAACACCAACAAATATTACGTCTATTGAGCAAAAAGCAATTATTGAAGTGGCAGAAAAAGCCGGTGGGAAAAATATTTATTTAGAAGAAGAACCAAAGGTAGCTGCAATTGGTGCCGGAATGGATATCTTCCAGCCAAGTGGAAATATGGTTGTTGATATTGGTGGAGGAACTACCGATGTGGCTGTACTTTCGATGGGTGGAATCGTAACAAGTGAATCCATTAAAAAAGCAGGAGACCTCTTAGACAATGACATTAAGGAATATGTGAAGAAAAAACACGGTCTTTTAATTGGTGAGCGAACAGCTGAGAGTATTAAAGTGGGCATAGGTGAAGTTTTTGATGAAGATCGAGAAGATTCAATGGAAATTCGCGGTCGAGCGATGGTTTCTGGTTTACCTGAAACAGTCACCATCACATCAAAAGAAACTTTAGAAGCGACAAGAGAAACCATGAAAGAAATAGTGGCAGCAGCTAAAGATGTGCTTGAAAAAACTCCACCCGAATTATCAGCAGATATTATTGATCGTGGAATTATTGTAACAGGTGGGGGAGCTTTATTAGAAGGAATCGATCAGCTACTTGTAGAAGAGCTGAAAGTTCCTGTCTTTAAAGCAGAGGAACCTTTAGACTCCGTTGCTTTAGGAACGGCCATTCTGTTAGATAATATTGGAAAATTAAAAAGATAAGCAAATCAAAAAAGAGAGAGGGCTAATCAAATGAATTGGAAAAATGCCTCGAAAAGATCATTACTCTTTATTTTACGATTTTTATTAATTGTATTATTAATATTCATTGCTTTTGTAGTTGGAGGAATGTTTGGCTACAGCGTCATTGGCGATGGTGGTAGTCCATTAGATGTATTTAACCGAGAATTATGGGAACATGTACTCAGTTTCGTGTTAAGTTAAGATAAAAAATAATTCAAAAATAAAAAGTCACCCTTTTTGCAAATCTATAGACTAGACCAACTCGTTAATTGAGAGGTCAATATTGCAAAAAGGAGTGAGAGTTTGAATCGTTTAACAGTAACCGGACGTTTGGTGCGCGAAAATATTCTCAAAGAAGTAGGGGAGGAGCGGATCGTATTAAATAATGCGATTGCAATTCCTAGACGATATAAATCAGAAGGCAACCAGGAGACTGATTTTATAAATATAGTCGCTTGGGGGAAACGAGCTGAGTTGATTGAAGAATATTGCCATAAAGGTGATTTAGTTGGTTTAGACGGACGGATTCAGTCGCGAACTTACCAAAACAGCGATGATCAAACCGTTTATACGGTAGAAATGCTAGTAGATAGCGTGGAGTTCCTACAATCCAAAAAAGAACTAGCATAAAAATTGAACAATTTGCCTGAAGAAACTCTTTAATCACACGATTAGAGAGTTTTTTCTCTTGGATGACAGTTTCTAACAAAAAGATAATAGATTCTTCATAATTGAAAGCTATACTATGGTAAGATAAAATGACTGTGAATCCGAAGAAGAAAGGATAATAAGGTGACTTAAAATGCATATTTTAATGATTGAAGATAATGAATCAGTAAGTGAAATGTTAGAAATGTTTTTTCAAAAAGAAGGTTGGGAAGCCACATTTATTCATGACGGAAAAGAAGGTCTAGATGAATATTTAAATCAGCCAGAAAAGTATGATTTTTTAATATTAGATATCATGCTGCCCTCAATGGATGGAATGACGATTTGTCAGGAAATTCGAAAAGAGGATGATGAGGTACCTGTACTCATGTTAACCGCTAAGGATACTGAGAGTGATGAAGTGATTGGACTTGAAATCGGTGCGGATGACTATGTCACCAAACCTTTCAGCCCGCTGACCTTAATTGCTCGCATCAAATCGATTGTGCGACGTTCACGATCCACAAGTGATTCAACAGCAGCCGTAGAGAGTCACTATGATGTAGAAACAGAACATTTGAAAATAGATGAAAGCACCCGCGAAATTATTCTTTATGGACAACCACTAGAAGACTTAACCCCCAAAGAATTTGATTTGCTTTATACATTAGCCAGTAGTCCGCGTCGCGTCTTTTCTCGTGAACAATTACTTGAGCAAGTTTGGGAATATGAATACTTTGGTGATGAGCGAACAGTCGATGCTCATATTAAAAAATTACGTCAAAAATTATTAAAAAACGGTCCACAAATTATTCAAACCGTTTGGGGTGTGGGCTACAAATTCGATGATACAGGTGATTTTAAATGAAAATGCGCTTCCCCTATTTTTATCAACTAGTGGTTGGTTTTCTCATCGTTATTCTTGTCTTGATGGGGATTACCTCTGCCTCACTACTCCACTTTGGACGCACACAACTATTAAATGAAGTGGAAGAAAGTTTTATTCATTATGGGGAATTGATTCGAGAAGCCGAATCAGATACGGAAAAATTAGAAGCCTACAACCAAATGCTTGATCAAAAAGAAATTAATTATGCAATTTTTGATCAAGAAGGCTGGCTTCAATACCCAACGACTGAAGCAGACTATCAAGTTCAACTAGCTAGTGAGGAAGCACAAGCTCTTAGAAATGGAGAGACTGTCCTCTTGCATATGGGGAAAACGGATTTAAAAGGAGAGGAAAAAGAGACCGCTTCTGTTTATCTGCCAATTATCCGAGAGAATGGAGACTACCAAGGGTTTATTGGGGTCGAGCGTCCCTTTAGTCAAATCGAAGTGAATATTCGCGAATTAAAACATAATATTTTAAAAGCTTTTCTCTTATCGACCATTTTTGCTATTTTAATTAGTGTCATTTTTTCTTATTTCATGGTGAAAAGAGTCAATCGACTCAGTAAGGCCTCTCAAAAAGTTGCGAAAGGGGATTATGATATCTATATCGATCATAGTAACCGAGATGAGATTGATCGACTGTCGGCCGATTTTAATAAAATGGTGAAAGCTTTAAATGAGTGGCGGAAGGAAGTCATGCATTTAGAGGAGCGAAGACGAACCTTTATGCAAGACGCAGTCCATGAGATGCGAACTCCTTTAACAACGATTAATGGCTTACTTGAAGGCTTGGAGCACGGTATCTTTGATGAGGAACAAGCAATGCGCAGTATTAAGATTATGGAAAAAGAAACGAAACGTTTGATTCGGTTAGTGAATGAAAATCTCGATTATGAAAATATTCAGTCGAATCGAATCTTTTTGAGAAAACAACACTTCCCATTAGCAGAAGCATTGAGTGAAATTAGTGAGCAACTTGAGAAGAAAGCCTATGACTCAAAAAATAAAATTATTATTCAGAAAAATACAGAGGATATCAAGGTCTATGCAGATTTTGACCGTTTTAAACAGATTATGGTGAACTTACTAAAAAATGCGATTCAATTTACTGAAAATGGACAAATTATTATTGATGCCAATGAGACGAAAGAATTTGTCTATATTCGAATTCGTGACACGGGGATTGGGATGAGTGAAGAAGAAATTAAAAATATTTGGGATCGATATTATAAGGCCGATCCTTCTCGAAAAAACACAAAATATGGCGAATCAGGTCTTGGTTTAGCGATTGTCAAACAACTGGTTGACTTGCACGATGGGAAGATTTCTGTTAAAAGTGGAATTGGTGAAGGAAGCGAATTTGAGCTAACTTTTCCGAAAAAACGAGTGAAAACAACCGTTGAAGACGAAAAAGAATTGTAATAAGTCTTAGGTCGGATATTCGGTCTTAGGATTGCATTCGCAAGGGACTTAAGGTATTATTAGTTTGTGATTAGAATCGCTTGATGGCAAGGCTATTAACTGCTTGCCATTTTTATTTTCAGGAGGATTATTAAAAATGGATAAAATTAAAGAACTATTTAAAAATAGGAATCGAGTCGCTTTATTAATTGTAGCGGTCTTATTCTTTTGGGCGAAAACAATGCTTGCTTACTATACACAATTTGACTTAGGCGTAACCGGACCAGTTCAGACTTTTATTCTTTGGATTAATCCGATTGCGACAACGGTCTTGCTTTTGTCACTTTCTTTGTATATTAAAGATGATAAAAAATCGACCTATACGATGCTTGTTATTTATTTTTTAATGAGTGCCTTACTTTATGCGAATGTTTTATACTACCGTGAATTTTCTGATTTCATGACGGTCTCCACGATTACCGGGAATGTGGGGAAAGATGTCGGATCGAACGTTAGTTTTGCTTTGATTACTTCATCGTTAGCTATGGCTCATCTAAGTGACTTTGTTTATTGGATTGATTTTGTCCTTCTATTTTGGTTCGTTCGTAAATACTTTAAAGAGAACAGAGAATCGGAATCAGTCAAACCTTTCTATAAACGATACGCTTTAGCTGCTAGTCTATCCGCGTTGGCTATGCTTTTTGGGAACTTAATGTTGGCGGAAACCGATCGACCACAATTACTTACCCGAACTTTTGACCGAAATTATATTGTGAAATATTTAGGTGTGAATTTCTATACGGCTTACGATGCCGCTCAAACTATTCGAACCAATCATTACCGCGCACAAGCGGATGAAAGTGATTTGGAGAGTGTTTATGAATTTACCCGAAATAATTATGCTGCACCGAATGAAGATTTCTATGGCTTGGCTGAAGGACGGAATGTCTTTACGATTGTCCTAGAAAGTGCTCAGAACTTTATCATCGACTATGAAATGGTTGATGAAGAAGGCAAAGTTCATGAAGTGACGCCATTTATCAACAGCATCTATCATGAAGACGCCACCATTCGTTTCGATAATTTCTTCCACCAAACAGGTCAGGGAAAAACATCAGACTCAGGTGTTTTAACTGAGAACTCCTTATTTGGTTTACCTGAAGGAAGTGCCTTCCAACAGCTAGGTGGGAATAATGTTTTCCATGCCGCGCCTAAAATCTTAGCAACAAACAAAGGCTATAGTTCAGCTGCTTTCCACGGGAATATTGGTAGTTTCTGGAACCGAAACAATACCTACGAGAACTTTGGTTTTGATTATTTCTTTGATGCAAACTATTATGACATGAGTGAAGGCCGCACCTTAGATTATGGTTTAAAAGACAAACTGTTCTTTAAAGAATCGGCTGCTTACATTGAACAATTACCACAGCCTTTCTATACAAAATTTATTACCTTAACGAACCACTTCCCTTATCCTTTGGATGAAGAAAATACGACGATTCCAAAAGGAACCAGTGACGATGATACGGTCAATTCCTATTTCCAAACCATGCGCTATACCGATGAAGCTTTGGAAGAATTCTTTAATTGGTTAAAAGATTCAGGCCTTTATGAAAACTCAATGGTGGTTATGTTTGGTGATCATTATGGAATTTCAAATATGAGAAATCCAGAATTGGCTCCTCTATTAGGACAAAATCCAGAAGAGTGGAGTTCTTTTGACAATACACAACTCCAACGGGTACCAATGATGTTCCATATTCCAGGCTACACCGAAGGAAAAACCTATGAAACCTATGGGGGACAAGTCGATTACCTACCAACTCTTTTACACTTATTAGGTGTCAATACGGAACCTTACTTATTCATGGGACAAGATTTATTGTCGTCTGAGAATGATCAACTCGTTCCCTTACGAAATGGAAATGTAGTAACTCCAACCTACCAAATGATTGGTTCAAGTGTTTATGACACAAAAACAGGTGAAGAGTTAACGGATTGGATGACAGAGGAAGAGTTAGCAGATTTTGATCAAACGGTCGAACATGCACGAGCACGATTGAGAGCATCGGATGACTTGTTATCTTTAGATTTACTACGATTCTATGAGCCTTCAGTTTTATCGGAATGGACGCCTCATAGCTATCAGTATCTTAACCAGATGCCAAGCTTGAAAAATCATCCACAAGGTGCTGAAAGTTTAATTGGGCGCTTAGGTGTGGAAACAACGACTGATTTATATGAGACCAATGCACCAGAATTACAAGAGCCTGACCTTAAAGAAGATGAGGAAGCCCTCGAAGAAGAATAAGAAATAATCAGTAAAATAAAAAACAGGGAGGATTTACTAGTCAAGACTAGGATTCCTTCCTGTTTTAATTCTATAGGCTAGGATTTAAAAAAATTATCGATAGCCCATTCTTTAGTCAATTCATCCATTAGCTGGTTAACTTGGATCGTTTGTTTCAAATGAGAGAGGTCTTTTCCAGTTAAAATCATTTCGCTAATATTTTCCATTTCATAGCGTAAAGCATCATCGGAGTTCCCAGCTTTTACCGACTCAGTTTTACCATCTGGGTAAGTGATTATGGCTTGATCTGCCCGTGGGTAATCCATGAAAGTAATATAAGCCTTCTCACAAACAATCACTCCTTGTTTAGGTAACTTTCCCCTAAAAGAAAGAGTTAGATTCGCAAGGGTATTGTTTTTTGTTCGATAGGAGATGGTGCTCATTTCATCAACACCTGTTTCATAAAGTTTTACGAGTGTTTTTAACTCAAGCGGATCGGCTTCAAGGAAAAATTGAGTGAAGGACAAAGCATAGACACCAATATCCAATAACGCTCCTCCACCTAAGTCCGGATTAAAGAAACGATTCGTCGAATCAGCTTCTTTTAAACTGCCGAAGTAAGCAGTTGCTAATTTCAATGGGCCAAATTCATTGGCATCCACCCGTCTTTTAATTTCTTGATAAATTGGTAAATGATAAATCGTCATGGCTTCTGCCACAATCAGATCTTTTTCATTAGCCAAAGCCAGTACTTGATCGAGTTCAGCTTTGTTCATGGTAATTGATTTTTCAGTGAGGACGTGTTTTCCGGCAGCTAAAATATCAAGCATATTTTTAGCGTGATAACTATTTGGAGTTGCTAAATAAATCACATCAATTTCATCATCTGCATATAGCTCTTCATAAGAACCATAAGCTTTGGGAATCTGGTATTGTGCAGAGAATGCTTCAGCCTTATCTAAACGACGAGAACCTGCTGCAACCAATTCGGCTTGGTTTGAGGAAAAACTAGCAGCAAATTGATGAGCGATCTCACCAAGACCGACGACTCCCCATTTCACTTTTTTTGTCATAGCTCCACTTCCTTTATCGATTTTTAACAATCAGTTTAGCAGACCAGAAGCTAAATTGAAAGAAGGAGAAAAAGCACTAATCTCTTTATTTAAAACCAAGCAAAAATATGGTAAAATAGAAGATGAAAGAAAGTTTGATGGAGGCTATCAATGAAAAAGCTAATCATTTTTTTATTTGCAGCATCACTCTTGTTTTCTTGTTCAACGATAAGACAAGAGTCAGACACAGGAGATTCAAATTTAGAAAATGAAAAAACAGAAGAAATAGAAGAAATAGAAGAAACAGAAACTAAGCTAACAGAAGAAAAAAAGATCTTGCAAGAATTACCAGCATCGGCCAAACTGAATGCTTGGAATTTAATCCTAGTGAATCCAGAACTAGCAATCGATCCAAATTTTTCAGTGGACCTCATCGAAGTCGACAATGAACAACAACTTGATTGGCGAGTAGTGGATGCTTGGAATTCCTGGAAGGATGGTGCTGAGGAAGCAGGACATCAACTTTTCTTAGCTTCTGCCTACCGTGACATTGACCGACAAGAATTAAATTTTAATAAAACGGTAAACGACTATTTAAATCAAGGTTTATCGGAAGCAGAAGCCAAGGAAAAAGCCAAAGAATATTTGACCGAACCTGGTCATAGTGAACATCATACGGGGTTAGCCTTAGATATTGTGGACGAAGAGTGGATTGTAGCAGGAAGAGCTTTAGAAACTGACTATGAAAAGGAAGCTTCGCAAAAATGGCTAATTGAAACGATGACCGACTACGGATTTATTCTTAGATATCCGAAAGAAAAAGAATCGATCACAATGATTGAGTATGAACCCTGGCATTTTCGTTATGTTGGTCCTGAACATGCAGAATTTATGGAAAAACATGATTTAGTGCTCGAAGAATATATCGATTTAATTAAAGAAGCAAAGGGTTAAAAAAATCCTGGAAAGCAAGGGGGGATAAAATGAAAATAAAATATAAAAAGATTCATAAACAAGTATCAGCAGCTTTAAAGTTATTTATTTTTTTAGTTCTATCATTTGGCTTCATTTTATTCCTGATTAGCCAACCAGTTGATTCACAAACCAATACACTCGAGGATACAGAAGAAGTAGAGGTTGAACTAGAGAAAGAAGAGTTTTTCCTAAAGCTTTCACCTTATGCCCAAGAAGTTTCAAAAACTCACGGGGTGCGCACAAGTTTATTGCTAGCACAAGCTGCCTTAGAATCAAATTGGGGACAGAGTCAGCTCGCTCGAGAATCCAACAATTACTTTGGCATTAAAAGTAAAAATGGGCGTGAATATCCAACTCAAGAATTTAGAGACAGCGAATGGGAAGAAGTAAAGACTTCCTTTAAAGAGTACGAAAGTGTCTATGATTCGGTTTTAGATTATGCAGAATTACTGGAAAATGGAACCTCTTGGAATGCTGAGCACTATCAAGCAGTCATTCAAGCAGATAGTTACCAAGAAGCCGCAACAGCTTTAATTGATGCAGGATACGCAACAGATCCCCGTTATGCGGAAAAAATTATTAACATGATAGAGCAATATAAATTAAATGAATTCGATGAATAAGAAAATGAAGAATTGAGAAAAGGTGTATAAAATGGTCAATTTTTTTGAACATCAAAAAACAATCGGTATTGTCGGAACTGGTTCAGATGCTAATAAGTTTATCGAAGCAGCGAATGAACTAGGTTACTATACTCATCAACTCATCCCAAGTGGAGCTGAAAGCGTAGTACCATCAAAAGCAGACCACTTGCACCAAGGGTCGCTTTCAGACTTAGCTATTCAAGAAAGTTTTCTAATGGAATCAGATTACCTGGTTTATTTTGATTTCTCAGTTTGTTCAACTGAATTGGTTGACGCAGAGAAATCATTAGTTATTCCACAAGGGGAAGAACTCTTAGCGATTGCGCAAGACCGTTCCCTGCAAAAAGCCTTTTATGAATCGATTGGTGTCAATATTGCGCCCTATGAAATAATCGTGACGGAGGAAGATATTGTCAACGCTTTACCAAGTCTCGGCTATCCGGCCGTTTTAAGAAAAAATATGGTTCAGGAAGAAGAAGAGTTGGACTCTTATTTCATCTATGAAGAAGCGGATATTAAAGAGGCCAGCGAATTATTAAAATATGGACCGGCAGTATTGGAGTCCTGGATTGTTTCAGAACATCAATTAGCGATTACAGCAGTCAAATCAAAAAATGGTGAAATTCAACTCTATCCCATTGTAAAAAAACATTATCAAAATGAGCGTCTCAGCAAAATTAGTCCTTTTGAGATGGATGAAACAGAACTCATGAGTGAAATAAAAAAAGCAGCTGAATTAATTGTCGGGAATATTGCTTTTGTTGGAGTCGTCAGTATTGAGTTTATTATTTCACCGGCTCAAGCACTTTATCTTGGTCAGATTCATCCATATCCGAATTCAATCTCCCGCTATAGTGAGGGGAACCCGCTATATTCAAGTCTAGAAGCACATCTACGGGCCATTAGTTCATTGCCTTTGGTAAAGATTAATCCTGAAGAACTGAACTTTTCCTATCACCCGCTTTATGCCGATCAACATGAAGCGATTGAAAAAGCTGTGCTCGAAAAAAACGAAGGTTTATTCTACTTTAGTCCAGCAGTCAAAGAAGGAAAAATCGATCTAGATGACAAGATTGGTTATTATTTGACGACCGAGAATGACTGGACTCTATAAGATGAAACTAGAACAAATGGACAAAGAAAAAAAACCTCGAGACTTAAGTCAAGCCGTTTATGACTACATGGTTGAACAAATTAAAAGCGGGGAATTGATTGAACAACAACGTATCACTGAATATATGATTGTAAAAAGGCTAGGAGTCAGTCGTACTCCTGTCCGAAAAGCCTTTCGTGCCCTAGCTGAAGATGGTTATTTAGAAAACATTGAAAATGTTGGCGTGCATGTAAAGAGACAGAGCTTTGATAAAAGAGGTTTCCAAGAGCGGGCTGAATTTTTAGAGAAACTTTTCGCTTATTATTTATTTGAACTAGAAAGAAAAGAAGTTCGTTTTGATGAAAGCCAGCTGGAAGTGGTTATTCAAACTATGCAAAATCAACTAACAGAAAATAGCAAGTCCTTTGAAGAAAGTTGTGTCGCTTATTTCCGCTATTTATTAGAAGAAATTAGCAATAGCTACATGAAAACAGCCATGATCAAAGCTCTTCAAGAATTATTTTTAAAAAATGATCATTTTCAGCGAATCTTAAAAAATAGTCGCCGGAAGATTTATGAAAGCTTAATTACTTTAAGTGATCAACTAGCCGTGGATAATTATCCTATGGCGCGGCGAGAAATTCGGATTTTATTGAACCAGATGAAATTAGATGTGATTGAAAAGAGCTAAGAAGTAAGATAAAAAAAGTTATGCAGGATGGATAAAAGCTGCATAACTTTTCTTCGTTTAGTGGGCAAAATTGCCTGGCTATAAAGCTAGAATGCTAGCTGTTTTTTAGGTATACTTAGAAACGTCGCAAGACAAAAGTGAAAGGAATTGATCGAAGTGAATCAGCCTCAAGATATTTTAGCAGGATTAAATACAAGACAAAAAGAAGCGGTCGTAACAACCGAGGGCCCTCTTTTAATTATGGCCGGTGCTGGCTCAGGAAAAACACGAGTCTTAACCCACCGAATTGCCTACCTAATCCATGAAAAGCAAGTGAATCCCTGGAACATATTAGCTATTACCTTTACCAATAAAGCAGCCAGTGAAATGAAAACTCGTGTCAGTGACTTAGTTACCGAAGGAGGCACAGATGTTTGGGTTTCAACCTTTCACTCGATGTGTGTCCGAATTTTAAGACGAGAGATCGATCAAATTGGCTATAGTCGCAGTTTTACTATTGCGGCTGGTAGCGAACAAAAAACTTTAATGAAAAGAGTCTTAAAAACTTTAAATTTAGATCCAAAGAAATTTTCAGTCAATGCGATGTTGGGTGAGATTTCCAATGCTAAGAACCAACTAATTAATGATCGGGACTACATGCGCAATGCGGTCACTTATTGGCAGAAGACTGTCGCAAAATGTTATGTTGAATATCAATCGGAGTTAAGAAAAGCAGAAACCCTCGACTTTGATGACTTAATCATGTTGACCGTGCGTCTCTTCGAAGAAAATGATGAATTACTCGCCTATTATCAGCGGAAATTCCAGTACATTCATGTGGATGAGTACCAGGATACCAACCATGCTCAATATCGTTTAGTTGAGCTGCTAGGCCAGCGTTTTAAAAATGTCTGTGTCGTAGGAGATGCTGATCAGAGTATTTATGGTTGGCGTGGAGCAGATATGTCCAACATTTTAGACTTCGAGAAAGACTATCCCGAAGCAAAAAGTATTTTCCTCGAACAAAACTACCGTTCGACGAAAAATATTTTACAAGCAGCCAACACCGTGATTGAAAACAATCCGAATCGAAAAGAAAAGAAACTCTGGACCGATAATCAGCCAGGGGATAAAATCACGGTTTATTTTGCGGGCGATGAGTATGCAGAAACGGAATATGTTGCGGAACAAATTCGCAGCTTAATGACGACTGATTCGACCTTAAATTATGATGACTTTGCGATTTTATATCGAACTAACGCTATGTCCCGAGTGATGGAGGAAACTTTACGTAAGCGAAGAATTCCTTTCCAAATTATTGGGGGGACCGGTTACTATGAGCGAAAAGAAATTCTTGACTTAATGGCTTATCTTACCTTAATTGTAAATCCAGCGGATGATTTGAGTTTCCGCCGAGTGGTTAACGAACCGAAGCGTGGGATTGGAGCAGCCACGATTGATAAGTTAACTGATATTGCTTTGATGAATGATGTCTCTCTTTATGAAGCAGCTTTACAGGCGCAAAATACGAATCTATCGGCTCGAGCCGCAAACAATTTAGAAAGCTTTGCCCATATGATTCAAGACTTTCGGAAAATGACTGAATTTGTAACGATTACCGATTTGGTCGAAAGTATTCTAGATAAGACTGGCTATCTGGATGTACTTAAAAAAGATAATACTTTAGAATCCGATGCTCGGATTGAAAACTTGGAAGAGTTTTATTCCTTAACTGAAAACTTTGACCGTGTAGCAGATGAGGACGAAAATAGCTTATTAGAATTCTTAACTGATTTAGCTTTAATTGCCCCAACCGATGATATTGAAGAAGAGTCAACAGAGGTTACCTTGATGACTCTGCACTCAGCGAAAGGGTTGGAATACCCTTATGTCTTTATTATTGGAGTCGAAGATACGATCTTCCCATTGATTCGTCAAGATAGTGACGAGGAAGATTTAGAAGAAGAACGACGCCTCGCTTATGTGGGAATTACTCGTGCGGAGAGAAAACTTTTCTTAACGAATGCTTCTTCACGTATGCTCTATGGACGCCGTTTATACAACCGGACATCGCCTTTTATACGCGAGTTAGATGATGAAGTAGTCGAAATCGAACGCCCAACGGATGCAGCTAGCTATAAAACAGGGAATTATAATAATCCCTTTAAAAAGCGAGCAATCTCAGGTACTCCGGTGCCGGGTGCTGCTTCTAAATCTACACGACGCAAAAAACACCATCCAGTCGGTGTTGGAGCCGAAAAAGAAGATTGGACAGTGGGGGATAAAGTGAAACACGGAAAATGGGGAATAGGAACGATTATTCAAATCAAAGGCGAGGATAAAGATATGCAGTTAGATATTGCCTTCCCATCTGAAGGAATTAAACCGTTATTGGCCTCCTTTGCGCCGATCACAAAAATTGAAAAAGAATAAACAATGAGGTGTGAGAGACAAAATGAGTAAAGCAATAAATTTTGAAGAAGCAAGAGTAAAAGTAGAAGAATTGGTGAACGAATTAAACCAATATAGTTATGAATACTATGTCTTAGATGCACCTACTATTTCTGACCAAGAATATGATCAGCGTTATCGTACACTCTTAGAAATCGAAGAGGAATATCCTGAACTAGTCAAAGGCGACTCACCGACTCAAAGAGTTGGTGATGGCTTAATTGATGGTTTTCAGAAGGTTGAACATTCTAGTCAGATGTTGTCTTTGGACAATGCCTTCAACTTAGAAGAATTAAAAGAATTTGATCAACGAGTTAAATCCTTAGCCGATCATGACTTTAATTATCTAGCTGAAATGAAAATTGACGGCTTAGCGATTGTTCTACGCTATGAGGATGGGCTCTTAGTCCAAGCAGCCACCCGTGGGGATGGTCGAGTTGGCGAAAATGTGACAGAAAATATTCGAGCTATCGCGGCCATTCCGCTTCGTTTGCGAGAAAATGTGACGGCAGAAATTCGCGGGGAAATTTATCTCCCGAAAAAAAGTTTTGTCCAGTTAAATGAAGAACGAGAGAGCGAAGGAAAAGATACCTTTGCGAATCCAAGAAATGCGGCTGCGGGGACTTTACGAAATTTAAATCCCAAAATAACAGCCTCTCGAAATTTGAATGGTTTCTTTTACACCTTAGTCAATCCTGAAAACTACGGTGTTCAAAGCCAAGAAGAAGCGATTGAAAAAATTAGTTCTTGGGGTTTACGTACCAATAGTGATTATCGAAAATTTAAGCAGATTGAAGAGGTCTGGGATTTCATTGAAGAAGCCAATGAAAAGCGAATGGACTTAGCCTATGACATTGATGGTGTCGTGATTAAAATTAATCAGTTGGCGGTCCAGGAAGAAATTGGAATGACTGTTAAATCGCCACGTTGGGCGATTGCTTATAAATTTAAAGCGGAAGAAGCGATTACTAAAATTCTAGAAATTGAATGGACAGTCGGACGAACCGGTGTGGTCACCCCCACCGCGATTATGAATCCCGTTTTCGTGGCTGGCTCTACGGTTCAACGGGCCAGTCTACACAATGTAGATTTAATTAAAGAACGAGACATTCGGATTGGTGATACAGTGGTTATTCATAAAGCAGGTGACATTATTCCGGAAGTATTACGGGTAGTTTTAGACGAACGACCAGTTGACAGCGAAACTTATGAAATTCCGAGTCATTGTCCGGCTTGTGGGAGTGAACTTACTCATTTAGAAGATGAAGTGGCTTTACGTTGTATTAATCCGGCTTGTCCAGTCCAAGCGCAAGAACGAATGATTCACTTTGCATCACGCAATGCGATGAATATTGACGGCCTTGGTGAACAACGAATTCGGCAATTGTTTGCGGCCGACTTATTAGACAGTGTTGTCGATCTCTACGAAATCGAATCCGCTGATTTAATTGAGCTCGAGCGGATGGGGGAGAAGTCGTCAAAAAATTTAGTCAGAGCAATCACTGATAGTAAAGAGAATTCGCTCGAACGCTTAGTCTTTGGACTAGGGATTCGCCATGTGGGCTCAAATACGGCCCGATTATTAGCCGCAGAATTTAAAACAGCTGAAGGCTTAATGGAAGCGACTTATGAAGATGTTCTAGCGATTGATGGTATCGGAGAAATAATTGCCGACAGTGTCGTTTCTTTCTTTAAAAACGAAGATGCGCAAGAATTAATGACTGAGCTCGCTGCACATGGTCTCAATATGAAATATTTAGACACGAGTGGTCCAGTTGACGAGGCAATCGCTTCGGTCTTTACGGATAAAACCATTGTTCTAACCGGGCGTTTGGAACACTTTAGTCGTAATGAATTAAAAGCACAGTTAGAAGATTATGGAGCGAAAGTCACCGGCAGCGTTTCGGGTAATACCGATTTATTAATTGCTGGTGAAAGTGCTGGAAGTAAATTAACCCAAGCTGAAAAATTAGAAGTAGAAGTCTGGAATGAAGCTCAATTAATGGAAGTATTAGCTGGGGAATAGAAAGCGAGGATGGTCAAATGAAAAGAAAAAAATTACTAATATTTGCTAGTCTATCGTTATTTTTTTTAGGCGCTTGTCGACCAGAAGTGACGGAGACAGGAAGTCCCGAAGAAGCTAGCGAAGAAGTCGAAGAAGATGAGTCAGCTGCAGTGAGCCGCAATCAGCTAGGAGATAGTTACTACCGTCCCGCTTTAGACGAAGAAGGGCACTATCTAACGAGTCAAAACCGAGGCATCACCCTGAATCTTAATTCAGGTATTAACTTAAACTTATTTGAAAAAGATTTAATTCGTCTCTCACAAGAACAATATCCGACCTCAGAATATTATATTCAGGAAGGACAATATTTACCAGAAAACATGGTTCGTTCTTGGATTGGGCGGAAAAGTGAAGAGAATCCAGAAGGTTTAAACCCAGCTGAAGAAGGTGAGGGAGACGATCGAGTTCCTCGTTATCTAAATTCGATTTTAGAATTGGATTTCTTTAAGGAAAGTGAAGACGGCCTCGATTTATCCGGCATTAGTATTGGTTTAGCTTTGAACACGGTTGACTACTATACAGCTGTCCAATTTGGACCAACCCTGGAGCAAGAAGTTAGCGAAGGGAAGATGTTAGAAGAAGGAAAAAATATCGCGAATGAAATCGTTCGTCGAATTCGTGAAATCGAAGGCCTAGAAGAAATACCTGTGATGATTAGCCTTTACAAACAAGCTCCAAAGGATGATTTAGCAGGAGGCGTTCATATCGCACGAGGAAATAGTAATTCCGGTTCGACGGTGATTGACAGCTGGGAAGACATCAATGAAGACCGTAAAATTTATCCCTTAGCGGGCCAATCTTCTGCAGAAGGAAATGCTTTTGCGAACTTCCAATCCGAAGTCGAAGCTTTTTTTCCAAATATTAGTGGAATCACGGGGCGAGCACATTATATTAACGAACGCTTGGACTCCTTAACCATCAATATTATGACTCAGTTTTACGGCGAAACAGAGATGATTTCCTACACCCAATATCTCAAGCAAAGTGCAGCGACTTATTTACCTGCAGATTTAGCTATTGAAATTGTAGTGGAATCGTCTGCTGGAGTCGAAGCTTTTCTAGAAAAAGGCCCCGCTGATGCGGAGTTTTATTCTCATGTATTTGATTAACCATCAATAAATCGATAAAATAGCAAGAGTATTATGTTAGAAAAGGACAGGTGAGAAGATGAAAGTTGATAAAAAATTAGTCAGTGAAATTAGTTCAGCCATGAAATTGGATTTTTCAGCGAATGAAATGGACCAATTAGTTGGCGAACTGAATCAAACCCTTGATATGTTGAGTGCCCTGGATGAAGTGGATACCGAAGGAATTGAAGCGACTTATTATGGTGGATTAGGTGAAGCTGTATTTAGAAAAGATGAGCCGATTGAAAGTCCAGAACAAGTCGAAGCGATATTAGAACAAGTTCGCGCGAGCAAAGATCATATGATTGAAGTGCCAGCGATGATAGATGATGGAGAGGCAGGAGCATAATGACTTTACATACCAAATCAATTGAAGAATTACATGAATTATTAGTTAATGAAGAGTTAACCGTGCAAGAACTCGTGCAAGCGAGCTACGATTATATCGATTCAGTCGAAGAGGAAATCGGCGCATTCATCAGTATGGATCGAGAAGCGGCTTTAAGTCGTGCAAAAGAAATCGATGAGCGAGGGATTGACGCAGATAACCCGCTCGATGGGATTCCAGTCGCGATTAAAGATAATATTGTAACTAAAAATGGAAGCACAACGGCTGCATCAAAAATGCTCGAAAACTTTGAGTCGGTTTACGATGCAACTGTAGTCGAAAAGTTAAAAGCAAAAGGAATGGTCATTCTCGGAAAAGTAAACTTAGATGAGTTTGCGATGGGAGGCACCACAGAAACATCGGCCTTACAAGCAACCAAAAATCCGTGGGATCGTCAACGCGTACCGGGTGGATCATCAGGTGGTTCAGCGGCTGCAGTTGCTTCGGGTATGGTGCCTGTTTCTTTAGGAACCGATACAGGCGGATCCATCCGTCAACCGGCATCTTACACCAATTTAGTCGGCTTAAAACCAACTTACGGTGCAGTCAGTCGTTATGGTTTAATTGCTTTTGCTTCGAGTCTTGACCAAATCGGTCCAATGACTCGTACAGTAAAAGACAATGCATTGATGCTAAATGCGCTCTCTGGTTTGGATAAAAAAGATGGAACATCTGTTGATTTAGAGATCGACTTCACGGAAAAAATTGGCCAAGACATTAAGGGTATGAAAATTGCTTTAGCCAAAGAAATGTTTGATCCAGTAATTGTTGATCAAGAAGTCTTAGACTTAGTCGAAAAAGCAGTCAAAGAACTTGAAAACAAAGGCGCAGAGATTATTGAAGTCAGTCTGCCACATTTAAAATATGGGGTACCGGCTTACTATGCGATCGCAACCGCCGAAGCGTCTAGTAATTTACAACGTTTTGATGGTATTCGCTATGGTTATCATGCCGAAAATCCAGAAAACTTAGAGGACCTTTACTTACGAACGCGTAGCGAAGGATTTGGTTTAGAAGTGAAGAAAAGAATCGTACTTGGTGGCCTTTCTTTAAATGCGAATTATTATGACCAGTTATTTGGACAAGCGGCCAAAGTACGGACCATCATCCGAAATGAATTTGAAGCAGCTTTAGAGCAAGCGGATGTCTTAGTCGGACCAAGTGCCACGTCAGTCGCTCCAAAATTAAATGCGAAACAAGAAGATCCAGTGGCTGCTTACCAGACGGATATCTTAACAGTGCCAGTTAACTTAGCTGGTTTACCAGCTTTAAGTCTGCCTATTGGTTTTGCGAAAGATTTACCAGTCGGAATGCAGTTTATCGGCAAGCATTTTGATGAGGCAACTTTATATCAAATCGCTGCAGCTTTTGAACGGGACCACGGTCAGCAACATTTATTTCCAGCACTTGAAGGAGGAGCCGAAGAATGAATTTTGAAACAGTCATTGGTTTAGAATTACACGTAGAATTGAAAACAGATTCGAAAATGTTCTCACCTTCTCCATCTGGATTTGGTGACGAGCCGAACGCTAACACAAATGCAATTGATTGGGCCTACCCAGGAGTCTTACCAATTCCGAATCAAAAAGGGGTCGAATTAGCGGTCCAAGCTGCATTAGCTTTAAATTGTGAAATTAATCAGGAAACAAAATTTGACCGTAAAAACTATGTCTACCCAGATAATCCGAAAGCTTATCAGATTACTCAGGATAAAGAACCTATCGGAAAAAATGGTTACATTGATATTGAAGTCGATGGTGAAACGAAGAGAATCCGGATTGAACGCGTACATTTAGAAGAAGATGCCGGGAAAAATATTCACGGAGAAGACGGGCATTCCTATGTCGACTTAAACCGCCAAGGTTCACCACTTTTAGAAATTGTTTCGGAAGCAGATATTCGTTCTCCAGAGGAAGCTTATGCTTATTTAGAAACGATCCGTCAGATGATTCAGTTTACAGGCGTTTCCGATGTCAAAATGGAAGAAGGATCCATGCGTGCGGATGCGAACATTTCACTCCGTCCATTCGGTCAAGAAGAATTCGGTGTCAAAACAGAATTAAAGAACTTGAACTCCTTTAACAATGTACGTCGTGGTCTGATTTATGAACAAGGTCGTCAAGAAAGACTCTTGTTATCAGGTGGGAAACCGCTTCAAGAAACACGTCGTTACGATGATGTAAGTCGTCAATCCGTCTTAATGCGTGTCAAAGAAGGACAGGACGATTACCGTTACTTCCCAGAACCGGATATTTTACCCTTTACGATTTCAGATGAAATGATTGCTGAATTTAAAGCAGTGATACCAGAAATGCCAAAAGCTCGACAAAAACGATATGTTGAAGAATTTGGTATTCCAGCTTATGACGCGGAAGTATTAACCGCCACCGTTGAAATGTCTAACTTCTTTGATGAGACTGTTGCCTTAGGCGCAGATCCAAAACAAGCATCCAACTGGTTAATGGGAGATGTGTCTGCACATTTAAACAAAGAACAAGTGGAGCTGCATGATACAACATTAACTCCAAAGGCTTTAGGAGAAATGATTTTATTAATTGATGATGCTACGATTTCATCGAAGATTGCGAAACGAGTCTTCAATGAGCTGATGAAAGAAGAAGTGGAAGATGTTCGTGCCTTAGTTGAAGAAAAAGGTTGGGCACAATTAAGTGATCCAGCACAACTCTTACCAATTATTAATGATATTTTAGATAATAATGAACAATCAGTGGCTGATTTTAAAGATGGGCGCGACCGTGCTAAAGGTTTCTTAATTGGACAAATCATGAAAGAAACACGCGGACAAGCAAACCCAGCTGTGGTTAATAAATTATTAAATGAAGAATTAAACAAACGCTAAAAAGCAGAAAGAGAAGATGCCCAGTGAAACGAGCGCGCGTGATTTATAATCCGAGTGCAGGACGTGAAGTTGTCAAGCGAGACTTGCCTGATATTTTGAATGTATATGAAGAAGCTGGTTATGAAACGAGCGCTTTTCAGACCACACCGGAAGCTTTATCTGCTCAAAAAGAAGCGGCCCGTTGTTGTGATGAGGGCTATGATTTAATTGTTGCAGCTGGAGGAGATGGGACGATCCATGAGGTCATTAATGGAATGGCTGGAAAAGATTACCGCCCACGTCTCGCCATTTTACCAGCTGGAACAACTAATGACTATGCGCGGGTATTAAATATCCCGCGTGATGATTTGGTGAAAGCAGCTAAGCTGATTGAAAAAGAAGAGTCCATCTTTATGGATATCGGAAAAGTTATCAGCAAAGA
>JARICH010000029.1 GCA_029257245.1 Atopostipes sp.
TTGCTGGTGTCTTTTTATCACATGGACATGATGATGCGATTGGTGCATTGCCTTATTTCTTAGACAAATTTAAGGTTCCAGTCTTTGGGTCAGAGTTAACAATTAGTTTAGCCAAATGGTATGTTGAAGAATCAGGCTTGGCAAGTGGCTTTGATGATTATCACCCAGTTGATGAAGAGGTTGAAATCAATTTTGATGGAATTTTAGTACGGTTTTTCCGAACAACTCACACAATTCCGGATTCAATGGGGATTGCTGTGAAGACAAGTGAAGGAAATATTGTCTACACAGGAAACTTTAAGTTTGATCAAACAGCAACAGGGGATTATAAAACAGATTATGCGCAAATTAGTGAACTTAGCCGTGAAGGAGTTTTAGCGCTTTTAAGCGATTCAATGGAAGCGGAGAGTATTACTGAAAATGTTTCAGAATCAAAAATCCAAAAAGAAGTATTAAAAACATTTCAAGAAGCTAAAAATCGAATTATTGTTTTGGCAGTAGCAAGCAATATTTTGCGAATCCAGCAAGTAATTAATGCGGCTAGCCGTTGTGGACGAAAAGTATTTATGACGGGTAAAAATGTTGAAGCTATTTTAGAAATTGCACTTAAATTAAATAAATTAACATTACCTGATGAAGATTTATTTGTAGATATTGAAAAAATTGATGACTACGAAGATGAACAAATTATGGTACTAGAAACAGGCGCAGCGGGAGAACCTATTCGAACGCTGGATCAAATGGCTAAAGGTCAACATCAGCAAGTAAATATTAAAGAAGGTGACCTAGCTTATATTGTAACGAGTCCATCATCAGCGATGGAAGTCGTTGTTGGCCAGACAGAGAATCAAGTCTATCGTGCAGGTGGGACTGTAAAAACAATCTCGGATAACTTGAAAGCATCCGGTCATGGAACACCAACAGATTTGCAATGGATGATTAATTTATTAAAGCCAGATTTCTTTATTCCGGTTCAAGGAGAATACCGAATGTTAGCTGCTCATGGAGATTTAGCTCATCAAACGGGAATTCCTTATAAAAATATCTTCACCTTAAGTAATGGAGATGTTTTGGAGTACAAAGATGGTCAACTACGTCAAACAGGTCAAGTATCAGCTGAAAATACTTTAGTTGATGGGATTGGTGTGGGAGATATTGGAAATATTGTCTTAAGAGATCGTCGGATCTTGGCGGACGATGGAATCTTTGTCTCGGTTTGTACGATCAACAGACAAAATAGTGAGTTGGTATCTGGGCCTTATACAGCAACTCGAGGATTCGTTTTTGCGAAAGAAAGTCAGGATTTAATCGATCAAGGAAATAAAATTGTCGAGAAAGTTGTAAAAGAAACTATTCAGGATAAGAAGTTTTCGTGGAATCAATTGAAATCTAACGTTCGTGATGAACTTGGCTCATTCCTTTTCCAGAAAACCAAAAGAAGACCGATTATCTTGCCAGTAATTATGGAAGTAAGTCAGAGACAAAAATAAATAAAAGTTGAACGAAAGGTCCCTTTTTACTTTGAAAAGGGACTTTTTCTTAACTCTTTTATGATGAATGACCAGGAATAGGAGATGACTATGAATTATTTTAGTATGTTTATTACTTTTTTAATCTTTTTAAACACTGTTTTATCTGTTTTGACTGTTTTCTCAGATCGAAATCGGGATATTGCTGCCATTTGGGCTTGGTTACTCGTATTAATTCTTTTTCCAGGATTTGGTTTAATTATCTATTTGTTTTTAGGACGTAAAATATCAAAAGAAGATATTTTCAACTTAAGAGAACAAGCAAAAGTTGGTTTACCTAAGTATTTAAACGATCAAAATAAAATTAAAGAGGAACAACTTCAATTTTTACAAAATCTAGATTTTAAAGATCCAGAAAATAATAAATATGAATTAGCAAAAATGTTTATGAAGCTTGATCAGCCAGCTGTATCTGCTAATAATTCAGTGGAATATTTTGTGGATGGCCGTGATAAGTTTGAACAACTGATTGTAGATATAAAGACAGCTAAACATCATATTCATCTTTGTTATTATATTTTTAGAGGAGATAAGTTAGGAACAGCGATTGTTGAAGCACTTGAAGAACGAGCACAAGCTGGTGTGGAAGTAAAAGTGATGTATGACGCAGTCGGCGGACGAACGTTAAAAAAATCATTGTTTAAAGAAATGGAAGCACATGGGGGAGAAACAGAAACTTCCTTTGGATCACGCATTCATTTATTAAATATTCGTTTAAACTATCGCAATCACCGAAAAGTAGTAGTGATTGATGGCGAAATCGGTTATGTAGGTGGATTTAATGTAGGCGATGACTACGTCGGTGAATATGAAAACATGGGCTATTGGCGAGATACTCACTTAAAGATTCAGGGAGAAGGTGTTCACCAACTTCAAGAGCGTTTCATTATTGATTGGAATGCTTCAAAAAAAGGAGAGCTAATATCCTACGCGTCAGAATATTTTCCAAAGCTTGAAGCAAAGGGAAATAAAGAACTACAAGTTGTCTCAAGTGGTCCAGATAATGAGCTAGAATCTATTAAAAAAGGCTTTATCAAAATGATTAATTTAGCAAAAGATTATATTTATATTCAAACCCCTTATTACATCCCAGATGATGCACTAAAAGAAGCTTTAGATATGGCACTTTTATCAGGAGTAAAGGTAAAAATGATGATACCAAACAAACCTGATCATCCTTTTATTTATCAGGCTACTCTAAGTTATGCAGAAGAGCTTAAAAATAAAGGGGGAGAGATTTTGATTTATGACAAAGGGTTCTTACATGCGAAAACAATTGTAATTGATGATGAAATTGTATCTATAGGTACAGCTAACTTTGATATACGAAGCTTTAAATTAAATTTTGAAGTGAATGCTTTTATTTATGATGAAGAGCTAGCTAAAGAACAAAAGGCTTATTTTGAGCAGGACGCAGAGGATTCATATCTCTTAACGGATGAAATTATTGCTAGGTATTCTCTTCTAGATCGATTTAGACAACAATTTAGTCGATTACTTTCTCCGATCCTGTAAACTAAAAAAAGTTTCAGTGTTTTCTTTTACCAGAAAACACTGGAACTTTTTTAGGCTAATCGTAGATGATGAATATGTTTCGCCTGAATCAAATGAATCGTTTGGTTATCGTTAGGTGTTAAAATAATGTGGCTAGTGTTAGGCGATAAGGTAATTATTCCAGAAATTTCTATAAATTTTTTCGAGTGGGTGGACGGCTTTAATTGAATGATAATTTGACTTTCTCTCCGACTCGCTATTTTAATATAGTGTTTGATCTGTTTGTTTGGCATTTGAGGATAGATTCTAATATGGTCACTGTTTATAGAGTAAGAGGGTTTGTTTACTAGATGAGAAAATAAAGTCATTTTTGTATCTACTAATCTTTCCATTGCTTCATCCTCCGAACCTTTGTTTGTATTCAAATGATAACGAACATATGTTCGTTTGTCAATATAGAAATTGAATACTTCAAATTAATTAAATAAATGACCTTTACGAGGTAAATAAAGTGATTTATGCTTTTATACTAGAAAAATTATGGAATTTATGGTAATATTTTAAAAAGATTATAATTCTAAATTGATATTTCTTGTGTAGACATAGATTTGAGTTCTCCTTCCTGGGAGGGTTAAATGAACTCGAAAACTATGTTTTTTTATAAATATTATAGAAGAGAATTTTGCTTTACAGTAGAATTTTTTCATGGATTGATATCTAATCTGGTTATAGATCTTAAAATCTAAAAATATTTTTACTATATAGTGTTTTGTCTATCTATAAGGTTTAAAATTACACTGTCTTGACAAGTATCAGTTTAAGACAGATGAAGATATTATATGAGTAATGATTAGAAGGGAAATGTAAATGGCGGAGCAAGGATTATTAATTGTTCTTTCTGGTCCATCAGGGGTTGGAAAAGGTACTGTTCGAGAACATCTATTTGAACATTATAATAATGATTTTGACTTTTCTACATCGATGACTACGCGTAAAAAACGCGAAGGTGAAATAGATGGGGAAGACTATTTCTTTAGGACCAAAGAAGAATTTGAACATTATATTAAAGAAGGTAAGTTACTAGAATACGCAAATTATGTCGGTAACTACTATGGAACCCCAATTGATTACGTGAATGAAACCTTAGATTCTGGGCGAGATGTTTTTTTAGAAATCGAAGTACAGGGTGCGTTGAAAGTTAAACAGCGAATGCCTGAAGGAATATTTATTTTCCTATCCCCACCGGATTTAGAAGAACTAAAAACACGTATTGAAAACCGTGGAACCGATGGCCCTGAAGTTATTGCTCAGCGTATGGATAAAGCTGTTGAAGAATTAGGCTTAATTAAATATTATGATTATGTTGTAGAAAATGATACAGTGGATCGTGCAGCTCGAAAGATTAGAAGTATTATTGAAAGTGAACATTTGAAAGTCGAACGTAATATTGAACGTTTCTCAAAAATTATAGAGGAGATGAAATAATTGTTAGATTATCCATCAATTGATGATTTATTAAATAAGGTGAATTCAAAATATTCATTAGCAATTCTAGCTTCCAAAAGAGCCCATGAATTAGAAGGAAAAAGAGAAGATGCTCAAGCTGAATTGTTAGAAAGCTATCGATCAGTATCTTATTTAGGCAAAGCACTAGAAGAAATATCCTCAGCAGATGTTGTAATTGATCCTGATAGTGTCAGCGATTTTTAATCCACTTATTTATAGATGAACTTATTATTATTATATTAAGAAAACAGCTCTATTATCTTAGAGCTGTTTTTATTTTTATGAGTCTATAATTCAATTGATTTGTGGTAAGCTAGTAGGCGGTAAAGCTAACTATTATTATGTTTGTTTGTTATCCTACTACTAACTATAAAAAAATCTTAAACTATTTGAGGAAGGTTGATAAATTTGTTAAAAGATAAAAATATAGCACTCTATGTTACGGGTGGAATAGCGGTTTATAAAGCAGTTGATTTATTGAGAACCTTTATAAAGGAAGGAGCAAATGTAAGAGTAGGGATGACGGAATCTGCTACTAAGTTTGTTAATCCATTGACTTTCCAAGTATTAAGTAGAAATGAAGTCCATATTGATACTTTTTATGAAAGTACTCCTGAGCATTTAGCACATATTCATATTTCTGATTGGGCAGATATTGCAGTGGTTGCGCCAGCTACTACGAATACTATAGCTAAGATAGCTCATGGAATCGCCGATAACTTTGTAACTTCATCTTTGGTTGCGACGAAAGCACCAGTTTTTGTTGTTCCAGCAATGAATACGGATATGTACGAGAATCAAGCAACTCAGGCAAATATTCAAACATTAGAAAATCGCGGAATTAAGGTTCTTGAACCTGATACAGGTTTCTTAGCTGAAGGTTACGAAGGGAAGGGACGTTTCCCTGATAAAGAGCGAATACTTGACGAATTAGAAAGTTTCATTATCCAGCACTCTGAAGATTTACCTTTGAAAGGTTACAAGTTTTTAGTGAGCGCAGGAGGAACAGAAGAACGCATTGATCCTGTTCGCTATATAACGAATGATTCTTCTGGGAAGACTGGTTACGCGATTGCAAGAGCAGCATATTATCAAGGGGCTGACGTTCAATTAGTGACTACGGCAGAACACCCTCTTCCAAACGCGATTGAAAAAATTAAAGTATCTTCTGCCGATGAAATGTATCAAGTAATTGATAAGTTATTTGAATTAACAGATGTTTTAGTGATGACAGCTGCAGTTGCCGATTATAAGGTAGCCAGTCAGTCGAAATCTAAAATGAAAAAGGACGAGCTTGCAGATAAAATAGTAATTGAGTTAGAAGAAAATCCAGATATTCTTAAAGCCATGGGGAATAAAAAAGACAAGCAATTCCTTGTAGGCTTTGCAGCAGAAACTGAAAATTTAGAAGAATATGCTCGTAAAAAACTGGAGAAAAAGAATTTAGATATGATTATTGCGAATGATGTTAGCCGGGAAGATACTGGATTTAATGTTGACTTTAATGAAGTAATTATCTTAACGAAAGATGACAAGCGATTTGATATCTCTAGACAAACGAAAAATAACATTGCCAGGATCGTAGTGGAAAAAATAATTAATGAACTAAATGCTTAAAATCAATGAATCAGCTATTTTTATAGGAAGGAGAAATTATGCGAGAGATTGCAGAAGTAATCGTAGATGTACCTGTTCTTCAAACTAATATACCATTTGAATTTAAAATTCCAAAAGAATTAAAAGCGGATATTGAAATAGGTATGCGTGTAATTGTTCCTTTTGGACGAGGTAGTCGTCATGTACAAGGTTTTATTACAGCGATTAAAGAAGAAGCTGAATTTCAAGGAAAATTAAAAGAAATTATAGAGATTATGGATTTGAGTCCAGTTCTAAACTCAGAAATGATTGAATTGGGTGAGTGGATTGCTCGTGAAAGCTATAGTTTCCGGATTATGGTCTACCAATCGATGTTACCTGCAGTATTACGAGCCCGCTATGAAAAAGTGGTTCGAATGATAGAGGCTGAAAAAGATGCATCTTTATTAGAACTTTTTGAAGGTAATGAATCAATGGATTGGGAAACAGTAGAGGCAAAAAATCTGTCTGCTGAAATGTTAAAGTTAAGAAAAGAAAATAAGGTAGAGTTAGAGTATATTGTTGAAGATAATGTAACGAAGAAAACAAAAAAAATAATTAAACGGGCAATGAGTATTGACGAGTTAGAAATGGCCAAAGAAAAAATAAATTCAAGGGCGCATCGGCAAAGACAATTGATTGAGCGACTAATAAAACTAGATGAGAATGAAGTCGTTGATTTAAAAAGATTACGTACAGAAGATGAACTATCTACTGCAGTCGTCCAACGAGGAGAAAATGAAGGTTGGTGTGAGATTCAGGAAGTAGAGGTCTATCGAAATCCATATGAGGCTTCAAAATATGAACAGACAGAAAAATTAGTCCTTAATAAAGAACAGAAGAAAGCATATGAAAAAATTACTGAATCAGTAGCGGAGAAAGAAGATAAAGTATTTCTTTTAGAGGGTGTTACTGGTAGTGGAAAGACAGAAGTATATATGCAATCAATCGCGGATGTTCTTGTTCAAGGTGAAGGGGCTCTGGTCCTAGTTCCTGAAATAGCATTGACTCCCCAGATGGTCCATCGATTTAAAGGACGTTTTGGCGAACAGGTAGCTGTTTTGCATAGTGGCCTTTCAGATGGTGAAAAATATGATGAATGGCGAAAAATAGAAAATAATGAAGCAAAAGTAGTCGTTGGGGCACGTTCGAGCGTTTTTGCACCATTAGACAAGATCGGTTTGATTGTGATTGATGAAGAACATGAAAATTCCTATAAGCAATCGGAATCTCCACGCTATCATGCACGCGATGTGGCTATTAAACGCGCGAAATACCATAACTGTCCCGTTCTTCTAGGAAGTGCAACACCTTCACTGGAATCACGTGCAAGAGCAGACAAAGGCGTATATCAGTTACTAAAGTTAAAGGAGCGAGTGCATAATCGGCCAATGCCACCTGTTGAAATCGTTGATATGAGAGAAGAAATGAGAAGTGGAAATACATCGATCTTTTCTGAGCTTTTGCAAGATGCATTAAAAGATCGTTTGGCTAAGGGAGAACAATCCGTTTTGATGTTGAATCGTCGGGGTTACTCTTCTTTCTTTATGTGTCGGGATTGTGGTTTTGTTTTAGATTGTCCAAATTGTGATATCTCACAAACTTTGCACAGAGATAGTCAGTCTATGAAATGCCATTATTGTGGTCATCAAGAAGCTATCCCAACAGCTTGTCCAGTTTGTAAAAGTAAGAGAATTCGTTATGTCGGAACGGGGACTCAAAAAGTCGAGGAAGAATTAAAAGAATTGCTAGCAGAAGCTAGAATTATTCGAATGGATGTCGATACTACCTCTAGAAAAGGTGCACATGAAAGACTACTCGATCGTTTTGGAAACCACGAAGCGGATATTTTATTAGGTACACAGATGATCGCTAAGGGATTAGATTTCCCAAAAGTTACTTTTGTAGGAGTGTTAAATGCTGATACATCTTTAAACTTACCTGATTTTCGAGCAGCTGAAAATACATTTCAGTTGTTAACACAAGTAAGTGGCCGTGCAGGTAGAGGCAGTATTGAAGGAGAAGTAGTCGTACAAAGTCACAATCCTCAACATTATGCGATTCAATATGCTAAAGATCATGATTACGAGAGTTTTTACCAGCGTGAAATGACTTACCGTCATCTGAGTGACTATAGCCCTTACTATTATTTAACAAGTATTCGCGTAAGTCATGAAAATGAATTAATAGCAGCAAAAAGAATTCAACAATTGAAGGAGTTTATCAAACCTTGTTTATCAAAGCAGGCGATTATTTTAGGTCCAACTCCGGCAATGATAGCCCGTACTCATAATAAGTATCATTACCAATTGTTAATTAAATATAAGCATGAACCAAGATTAAATGAATGCTTACATGCGGTATTGTTAAATACACAGAAAGAGCAAGCACAAGGCTTAATGATTCGAATTGATCCTGAACCAAATCAATTTTTATAAAATAAAAGGAGTATTTATAAGATGAAAAAAATTGTTTTCATGGGAACACCAGAGTTTTCTGTACCGATACTCGAAGCTTTAATTGAACAAGAAAATTTAGAAATAGTAGCCGTAATAACTCAACCTGATCGAAAGGTTGGACGCAAACAGCTAGTCACTGCACCACCTGTAAAAGAATTGGCACTAGCACATGAATTACTAGTTCTACAGCCGGAGAAACTGTCAGGTTCAGAGGAAATGAATAAGATTCTCGAATTGAAACCAGATCTTCTGATAACCGCTGCTTATGGTCAGTATGTACCGACTAAATTACTAACAACACCTAAGTTTAAAGCAATTAATGTTCATGCTTCTTTATTACCAAAATATCGAGGTGCAGCACCGATACATTATGCTGTCTTAAAAGGTGATGAAAAAACTGGGATTACGATTATGTATATGGAAAAAGAAATGGATGCTGGAAATATTATTTCTCAACGAGAAATTGAGATTAGTGAGGCAGACGACACAGGAACTTTATTCGAAAAACTTAGTTTGCTAGGAAGAGATTTGTTGTTAGATACTTTACCAGACATTTTATCAGGACAGAATGAATCGATTGTCCAAGATGAAAGTAAAGTTACCTATTCCCCAATGATTTCAAAAGCAGAAGAACAAATTGATTGGACGAAGAGTGCAAAGGAAATATTCAATCAGGTACGAGCTTTGCGACCGGCTCCAGGAGCATACACCTTGTTAAATGGTGAACGCTTTAAAATTTGGGATGCAAAGGTAAAAGATGAAATGTCAGAATCAAAAGCGGGAATGGTTGTTCTAGTAGATAAAGAAAAACTATTGGTTGCTGCTGGTGACGGTCAGTTATTGTCACTCTTATCGGTTCAACCTGCAGGGAAAAGATCTTTAACAATAGAAGAATATCTAGCAGGTGCTGAGATGAAAAAGGGAGATTTGTTTGGTGAGTAAAAAAGAAATTAAAAAATCAAGTCGCTACTTAGCGGTAGAAATTATAGAAAAAATTGAGCAAGAAGAAGCATACAGTAACCTACTGTTACGACAAGTTATTGAAGATCATGATTTAATTATTGAAGATCGAAATTTACTAACTGAGTTGGTTTATGGAGTCTTACAAAGAAAATATACTTTGGATTATCAATTAGAACCTTTTATTAAAAAGCAAAAGAAAATGAAAAATTGGGTGCATCAGTTATTACGTGTTTCGCTTTACCAAATGGAATATTTAGAAAGAATACCTGCTCACGCTATTGTGAATGAAGCAGTAAATATTGCACGTTTTCGAGGACATAAAGGGATAGCTGGCTTAGTAAATGCAGTCCTGCGAAATATTCAGCGAAAAGGCGTTCGAAAAGTAGATGAAATTGAGAATAAAATCGAAAGATTTAGCATTCAATATAGCGTACCTATTTGGTTAGTTGAAGAATTCATTGTAGATTTAGGGGAAGATGAAGCTGAGCAGTTGTTAGCATCTTTTAGTGACCGTCCCAAATTAAGTTTACGAGTGAACACAAAGGAAATTTCTCGTGAAGAAGCGATTGAGTCACTCAAAAAAGAAGGCTATGACAGTGTAAAAAGCAAAATTTCTCCCTATGGAATTATTGTCCTAAATGGAATTCCAGCTGGTACTTCTCTTTTTAAAAAAGGATTAGTATCTGTCCAGGATGAGAGTTCTATGCTAGTAGCACCAGCGATGAATATTTCTATAGGTGATTATGTCTTAGATGCTTGTGCTGCACCAGGTGGGAAAACAATGCATATTGCTAGTACTTTTCTATCAACTGAAGCAGGCGGCAAAGTTCAAGCTTTAGATATTTATGACCATAAGATACGCTTGATTAAGCAAAATGCATATAGGCAAGGGCTTGAGGAACGTGTGTATACACAAAAAATGGATGCACGGCAAGTCTCTGAAAAATTTGGAAAAGAAACTTTTGACCGAGTATTAGTAGATGCACCTTGTTCTGGGTTGGGGTTAATTCGTCGACGTCCAGAAATACGCTATAACAAAAGTAAACAAGATATTGAAAAACTGCATAAATTACAATTGGAAATATTGAATGATGCCAGTCAAACTTTAAAAAGTGGTGGGGAATTAGTTTATTCAACCTGTACCTTAACAAAATCAGAAAATCAGGAAGTTGTTAAGAAATTTTTAGCTACAAACACAAACTATCAACAGTTATCTGTTGATTTACCTGAGAATGAGTTGACTCTAGAAGAGGATGGTTCTTTAGTTATTTATCCACATCAATATGAGACTGATGGATTTTATATTGCTCGTTTTAAGAAATCTTAAAATAAAGAACTGGCGTGAACTTGTTTTTTAAAGAGAAATAAGACATACTTATTAGTAAATCTTTAGTGTTTTAGTTGTTAGAAGAAAACTGAGGTGAATTATGGATTATAGCGTAAAAACTCATAAAGGAAAAAGGAAGAATAACCAAGATTTTGCTGGGGTTTTTATTAATCAATCAAATTTATTGCTTGCTCTTTTAGCAGATGGACTTGGAGGGCATCGAGCAGGTGATATTGCAAGTGAAATGGCTGTCTCCCAATTGGGACATCTGTGGGAGCAGACTAGTTTTACAGGAGAAGATTCATCCACTGTTCAAAAATGGTTGGATGATAAAATTAACGGAGAGAATAAAAGAATTTATGAGCTATCAAATAAATACCCAGACTTAGAGGGAATGGGTACGACTCTGGTGGCAAGCGTCGTTTTAGACGATGAAATATTGCTTTCTAATATAGGAGATAGCCGAGCTTATACATATAAAGAAGAGCAATTGGAACAAATAACTGAAGATCATTCTTTTGTATCTGAACTCCAACGAAAAGGTGAGCTGACTGACGAGGAAGCAAGAAACCACTATAATCGAAATGCTTTGACACGCTCATTAGGTGTTAAGGGACGGGTGTTGGTTGATTTTTTTAGAGTAAAAAAATCAAGTTTAATGACAATTATGCTTAATTCAGATGGTCTTACCAATGTCTTAGGTAAGGAAGAGATCATTCAAATTCTTGCCGATGAAAAAACAACATTAGATTCAAAATCGCAAACCTTAGTCCAATTAGCAGTAGATAATGAGGGTTCAGATAATATCACGGTACTCCTAATTAACTTCAAAAATAGAAATGCTCTGGACGATTTAACACAGAATAAGGTTGGTGAAGAATAATGCGCACGGGAGAAAGAGTCAGTGGACGCTATAAAATTATTAGGAAAATAGGCTCAGGTGGGATGGCAAATGTCTATCTAGCCGAGGATTTAATTTTAGAAAGAAAAGTAGCGGTCAAAATGATGGCACTTGATTTTCAAGAAGATGAGCAGAACTTACGTCGCTTTCAACGTGAAGCTCTTTCGACAACAGAATTAGATCATCCGAATATTGTGAATATTTACGATGTTGGAGAAGGTAGTCAACCTTATATTGTGATGGAGTATATTGATGGGATGGATTTAAAAGAGTATATCCAAGAGAATCATCCGATTCCTTATCATAAAGTGATTCAGATTATGAGCCAAATTCTAGATGGTATCGCTTATGCACATAAAAATAATGTCATACACCGGGATATTAAACCACATAATATTTTAATTTGTCATGACGGACATGTAAAAATCACTGATTTTGGTATTGCGGTGGCTTTATCTCAAAACTCTATTACACAAACTAATTCTTTGTTAGGATCTGTTCAATATATATCACCCGAACAAGCTCGTGGAAATATTGTTACAAAGCAATCCGATATTTATTCATTAGGAATTGTGTTGTATGAACTTCTGTCGGGAACAGTCCCATTTGATGGAGAATCGGCAGTCTCCATCGCATTGAAACATTTTCAAGCAGAAATGCCTTCATTGAGTGAGCTAGATTCACGGTTACCTCAAGCGCTAGAAAATGTTGTTTTGAAGGCCACTGCAAAAGAAATTCAGAATCGTTATACAACGGCAGATGAAATGAGAGTTGATTTAGAAACATCGCTTTCTGCTGAAAGGCGTAATGAAGAGCGCTTTGTACCAAAAGATTTAAATGATGAAAAGACAATGGTATTAAATGCGGAAGAACTTAAAACAGCTAGTATCTCAGCAGAAAATCCAGAATTTGCTCATACCATCACCAAGAAGCCAAAGAATAAAAAGAAAAAGAAAAGAAGTATTGGTTTAATCGCACTATTGCCAGTTATCTTGATTCTGGGAATCGTTATTTACCTTTTTATGAGTCAACCGCAACAAGTATTAGTACCAGAAGATATCGTCGGTTTAGACTTAGATAAGGCAATTGAATTGTTAGAAGAGAATATGTTGGAGTTAGGCGAAGTTTTAGAACAACCCAATGACGAGGTAGAAGAAGGTTTGGTGTTTAAAGTCAATCCTAAAGAAGGATCAACTGTTTTAGAAGGGGCAGAAGTGGATCTTTATCTTAGTTTAGGTGAGAAGCCTTATATCCTCGAAGATTATACTGGAAAAGATTATGAAGAAGTACGAGCTGAATTAACTGAATTAGGATTTGAAGTTGCTAAAGAAGATGAAACAAGTAATGAGGTTGAAAGTGGAAAAATTATTAAACAAGATCTAACTGCAGGAGATGAGGTAGTCATTAGTGACACGACAATTACTTTTGTAGTTAGTACTGGAAGACCAGTTATTAATTTACGTGATTTAAAAGGCTATCCACAAGCAAATGTTGATGATTATGTTGAGCGTTATGGTCTCAAATTGACGGCCGAAGAAGAATCATCAGAAGATGTTCCATTAGGTTTAGTCATCTCTCAAAAACCAGAAGCTGGCACGAGTTTGCAAGCAGGTGATCGAGTCACTGTGGTTTATTCTACTGGACCGAGAGAAGCTAGTAATGTTGCTTTTACTGTGGAAATTGAATTACCTTATGAAGATAAATATGAAGATCCAGAAGATGAGGAATCTGCTCTAGTTGGAAATAAAGTTCAAATTTATGTGGGAGACGCGAATAGAGATATCAAAGATTTAGATACGGAACTGATGATAAAATCAGATCAGACCTATAATTTAAATCTGGTCGTTAAAGAAGGAGAAAGTGCTCAATATCGTGTACTACGCGAAGGGGAATTGCTTATTGATCAACAAGTTAGACCAGAATAAAAAATAAGGAGGGATTGCTTGCAAAAAGGACAAATAATAAAAGCGATTAGTGGTTTTTACTATATAAAAGATGAACAAGGTGAAACTTATCAAACGAGGGCACGAGGAGTTTTTAGAAAAGATGGTGTGAATCCATTAGTCGGTGATCATGTCGAGTTTACAAGTGATAATCTAACCGAAGGAACTTTGACGGCTGTTAAGGATAGAAAGAATGCCTTGGTAAGACCGCCGATTGCGAATGTGGATGTGGGAGTGGTAATTGCATCAGTCATTGAACCCGAATTTTCAACACAGCTGTTGGATCGCTTTCTGGTGATGCTGGAGCATAAAAATATTGCACCGATTATCTATATCTCTAAACTGGATATTGCGGATGCAGCACTAAAAGAAGAGATGGCTGATTATAAAGAAATCTATGAGAAAATAGGCTATCCATTCATTACAATCGATGTGGAAAAAGTAGAAAATGTAAAAGAAAATTTAAAAGCTACTTTTAAAGATTACTTCACCAATAAACTGGTCGTGTTTATAGGCCAATCTGGTGCTGGTAAATCAACCTTACTTAATCATTTAAATCCTGAATTTAATCTTAAAACAGCAGAAACCTCTAAAGCACTCGGTCGTGGGAAGCATACGACACGGCATGTGGAACTCTATCCACTTCTAGACGGTTTGTTCGCTGATACACCAGGATACAGTGCACTCTCTTTCTTAGAGATTGAAGCTGTAGAGATTTCAGATTGCTTTCCAGAAATGAGAGCAATTAGTGACCAATGTCGTTTTCGAGGATGTTTACACCAAAACGAACCAAATTGTGCAGTTAAAAAAGCAGTAAAAAATAGTAGGATTGCTATCAGTCGTTATGAAAGCTACTTACAAATACTGAAAGAAGTTCAAGAACGTAAACCAATGTATTAAATCAATGATAGACTAGAAAAGGTAGGAGATAAAATGGGTAAAATAGCACCATCAATATTGAGCGCAGATATTGCAAAATTAAGTGAAGATATTGAAATGTTGGAAGAGAGTGAAGCCGATTGGATCCATATTGATGTGATGGATGGACACTTTGTACCGAATTTAACTTTTGGTCCAAATATTGTTGAAGCAGTTAAAAGATATACAAACAAATTTTTAGATGTTCATTTAATGGTTGAAGAACCTGATAAAATGATTGATAGTTATATTGAAGCAGGTGCTCATGGTTTGTCTATTCACGCAGAAGCAACTAAAAATATTCATCAAGTCATGCAAAAAATTAAAGAAAATGGATTAAAAGCTGGAGTCGTTATTAATCCAGGGACGCCTGTTTCATTCATTGAACCCATTCTTTCAATGGTTGATTTAGTTCTAGTGATGACAGTAAACCCTGGTTTTGGAGGTCAGGAATTTTTAACAGATATGTTATCAAAAATTGAAGAGCTTGATCAATATCGGACAGAAAATAATGCAAATTACTTGATTCAAGTTGATGGTGGAATCAATAATGAGACGATCCAGACTTGTTATCAAGCTGGAGCGGATATTTTTGTAGCAGGATCAAATGTTTTTGGAGCTGACTCACCTGTCGAGCAAATTAAAACATTAAAAAAATTGGTCAATTAAATGACAGATGTGCATATCATTTTAGCAGCGCCCACAGATAGAGCAATTAAACATTTGATAGAATCAGAAGGGTTTGTTATCGGGGTTGATGGTGGCGCTAAAGTAGCATGGGAAGAAAACATAGCATTAGATCTCGCTTTAGGTGATTTTGATTCTTTAGGACAATCAAAAGCAGGAGCCATTAAAAAACAGGTTAGAGAAACTTTGACTTTTCCTAGTGAAAAGGATGATACGGATGCAGAGTTAGCTTTGCTATATGTATTGGAAAACTTAGAAGCTGAAAATATCTATCTTTATAATTGGGCCGGAGGTCGGCAAGATCATTTATACAGTTTGTTTATGTTAGTCTTGCAAGAAAGATTTAAAGCATTAATACCTAAGCTTCAATTCATTTCAGATAATAATCGAATCGCTTACTATCTGCCCGGTGAGTATCAGTTGAAGAAAGAAAAATCAATGGATTATCTTTCTTTTATTCTCTTAACTGAAGTAAGTCAGCTAACAATTGAAGAGGTAAAATATTCAGTTGAGAACAAAAGTTATCAGGAGCCACGCGCATTAATTAGTAATGAATTTTTAACAGACTCTGCTTACTTTTCTTTTGAACAAGGGATAATCGCTGTGATTCAAAGTCGCGACCATCAATAACTAGAAAAAAGAAGCTTTTAATCCAGACGGATTAAAAGCTTCTTTATTTTGATAAATAAAAAATGACTCAGTTACTTTTCAGTAAATAAGTCATTCATTAACTTCTTGTATTAAAACTAGACACGTTGTACTTTTCCAGATTTTAACGCACGTGCTGAAACCCAGACACGCTTCATCTTGCCATCTTCCATAATGCGAACTTTTTGTAAGTTTGCACCAAAAGTACGTCTTGATGTGTTATTTGAAAATGAACGTTTATTTCCTCTTCCAGCTTTACGTCCAGTAAAATAGCATTCTCTTGCCATCTCATTTCCTCCTTTACAAATAGCCTTAGCGACTATTTTCATACTCAATTAGAATACCATAATTATTTTAAGAATACAAGATTTTTTAAAAAATAATGGCAAGGAGATCAGATTTCTTTCAATCGTTTTCGATTGGAGTGGATAAAGTCTATACAATGAAGATGAGAGAAATCAAGGATAATAGAGATTAATCATTAATTTTGTCGATTTTTTAAGCACAAAAGAATCGATATTTATAGAAGTTGATAAATTCGGATATTTTCGTTAAAATTGTTGGAGTACAAAGCATACTTTATCGTAAAATTTAAAATATGAAAAATACTGATAGAGAGGAGCACATATAATGTCCGTTACCATGAATAATCAATACGGATCAATTGAAGTATCCACAGATGTTATTGCTACAGTTGTAGGAGGATCTGCAACAGAAATACCTGGCGTCGTTGGAATGGCTAGCCGTCACCAAGTGAGAGATGGTTTGAACGAAATATTAAGAAAAGAAAACTATGCTAAAGGGATTGTTGTCAAACAAGATGAGGGCGTCATTGTTGATGTCTATATTATTGTAAGTTATGGTACTAGAATTTCTGAAGTATCAAAGAATGTACAAGAGCGTGTTAGCTATCAATTAGAGGCTAGTCTAGGTGTCCAAGCAGACGCTATTAATATTTTTGTACATGGAGTACGTGTACAAAATGATTAGTCGAGTCACTTTTTAAAGTGATGCAGGGAGGAAAGACAATGGAATTATTGAATTTAACAGGAAAAAAATTAAAAGATATGATAGCTATCGGGAAAAAGCGGTTGGCAGATAATGCTGATTATGTTGACTCATTAAACGTATTCCCTGTTCCAGATGGAGATACTGGAACAAACATGAATTTAACTTTCGCTAGTGGAGCGGAAGCGGTGAAAAACACCTCGGTAGAAGAGGTGGGAGAAGTAGGTAAAGTCTTGTCTAAAGGATTGCTAATGGGAGCACGAGGGAACTCGGGGGTTATTCTATCCCAACTCTTCCGGGGATTTGGAAAAGCGATTGAATCAAAAAAAGTGATTAATACAAAAGAATTTGCTCAAGCTTTCCAAAATGGAGTAGATTCGGCATATAAAGCAATTATGAAGCCAGTTGAAGGAACAATTCTTACCGTTGCTAGAGAGTCAGCAGAAGCTGG
>JARICH010000081.1 GCA_029257245.1 Atopostipes sp.
ATAATTACATAAAAACACGTGAAATTGCTAAAAATATTGCCTTTACTCATGACAGTGACTATGGAGAATTAGAAATTACGATTAACTTATCCAAACCAGAAAAAGATCCGCGTGAAATTGCTTTAGCAGCTAAAACAAAAAAATCGACGAATTATCCTAGTAATTTTTTAGTAGTTGAAAATGAAGGCTTCAAAGGAAATCTAAGCCATCCAGGGCGAACAAATCACCGGATTATCCGAATGGATTTAGCAGGTGATCCTTGGGGTTTTCAATATTCACCCTATGCTTACTATAATGAACATTCGATTTTCTTAGCGATTGAACATCGGCCTATGGATGTCGGAGCCCAAGCGATTCGAAATCTATTAGAAATTACTAGTCAGTTTCCTCATTATTTTGTAGGATCGAACGCAGGTCTACCAATTGTTGGGGGGTCTATTTTAAGTCATGATCATTACCAAGGCGGGAACTATGATTTTCCAATTCAAGAAGCTGATTATAGCTATCAATTTACTCTAGAAAATCAGACAGAGGTAAAAGCGGGTATTCTGGAATGGCCGATGTCAGTGATTCGTTTACGTAGTGAGAATCGACAAGAAATCGCAAAAGCAGCTGATCAAATCATGACAGCATGGGAAGATTATAGTGATGAGTCAGTGGGAATATATGCTTATACTGCCGATGAACCACATAACGCGGTAACACCAATTGCGCGGCGAGATGGAGATATTTATGAATTGGATATTGTTTTAAGAAATAACCGGACATCAGAAGAATTTCCTGATGGTGTCTTTCACCCACATCCACGGGTTCATCATATTAAAAGAGAAAATATTGGTTTAATCGAGGTCATGGGACTAGCTGTTTTACCCGCTCGTCTTAAAACAGAATTAGCAGTAGTTGAACAGTATTTACTGGGTGAAGTTGATACTGTAGCGGATGTTCATCAAGAATGGGCCGACAAGTTAAAAGCAGAAAATCCAAATGTTCAAGCGAATCAAGTGCAAGAGCTAGTTGAACAAGCAGTCGGAGCAGTTTTCCAAGAAGTGCTAGAGGATGCTGGTGTCTTTAAACGAGATCAAAAGGGACAAGAAGCATTCATCCGCTTCATTCATACACTAACAGAGTAACTAGAGAAGGGGATTAAATGAAAAAAACAGGAATAGTTCAGGAAAATGACCGAATTCTATTTATTGGAGACAGTATCACAGACGTTGGACGTAGTCGAAACTTTGATGGCGATTTAGGAGATGGCTTTCCTTTTCTTCTTGCGGCGGAATTGCTACATCGTTACCCTAAGTCCAATTTAAAGATTTTAAACCGAGGAGTGAGTGGTGATACCCTTGCACAATTGAAAAATCGGTGGGAGGAAGATTGTCTAGATTTAAGTCCGGACTTAGTGACCATTTTAATTGGAGTGAATGATGTCTGGCAATCCTTTGAAAAAAATCCAGTTCCAAGCGAAGAAGAATTAGAAATGTTTGAAAAGAACTATCGCTATCTCTTGAAATCACTTGCTCAACGGACAGATGCAAAAGTTGTTTTGATGGAGCCCTTCCTTTTACCTTATCCAAAAGACCGAATGGAATGGAGAAGACAATTAGATCCTCGTATTCAAATCGTTCGTCGTTTGGCCAAAGACTATCATGCGGTTTTAGTTCCTTTAGATGGTTTACTAAATGCTGCGGGGATTGTAAGTGATTATCAGACATATACTGGAATCGACGGAGTACATCCTACATTAACTGGTCATGCGCATATAGCTAAAGCATGGTTGGATTATGTAGACAACTAAGAGAATCTAGAGAAAATAGGTGGAAAACAGTGGAGAAAGAAAAAGAGCAAAAAACTTTTGGTCTAAGTTTTGCTGGTGGCGGCGTTCATGGCTGGGCAGAATTAGCGGTCTACGAAGAGCTAGAACGAAAGAACATTCGAATTGACGCAGTAACAGGAACATCGATGGGATCTTTTATAGCGGCAGCTGTGGCTAGTGGTTTATCCAGTCAAGCTATTCAAGAGATTATTGAAGAAACTGATCAATTAGTAAAAGAAAGTAAACTATTCAATCGACGAGCCTTATTAAATTTACTATCATTCCGACAACCAGTTGGTTTAGTCTTGATGGAGAAAATCGTAAAAGTAATACGCCCGCTGAATGAAATTTATGGCGACTTGATGTTGTCTGATGTACCGAAACCTTTAGCGATTCCAGCGGTAGATTTGCATAGCGGAAAAATGATTATTTTTTCAAATCAACCTGAATATTTTCAGACCGTTTTTAAAGAAGCAGAATTTTATCCAAAAGATATTCCTTTACTTGATGCTTGTTTAGCTTCGAGTGCTTATCCCGTTGTTTTAAGCCCTATTTCAATTGATCACTATGACTTTGTAGATGGTGGGGTATTAATGAATGCACCGGCTGCTTTGATTTCAAAGGAAAAAATTGATTATGTTTTATCGATCGATGTGGCCGCTGCAGAAGAAACCGAAGAGATTGATGTCTGGGCCGATGTTGCCTTGCGAACCATTTCAATTATTCGTAATCATCAACCTGAAGCAAGTCAAGGAGATATCGAACAAGTGTATCAACTTGAATT
>JARICH010000094.1 GCA_029257245.1 Atopostipes sp.
GTTCCACCAATATCTAAAAGAACAGCGTCTTCCTCAGTCGGTAACATTCCATTCATTCCACTAAAACTAGCAGCTGGACCCGAAAGAATTGTTTCAACTGGTTTTTTCTCCGCCGTTTCGATATTCATCGTTCCCCCATCTGCTTTTAAAATGAAGAGAGGTGCATTTACTCCTTCTTTTTCCAATGATTTTTTTATATGATTTGCGAAGTCTTGGAAAGTTTCGGATATCGCTGCATTTAAATAACTGGTAAATACTCGTCTAGGAAAATTTAACTTTCCTGAGACTGTATGTCCGGTGGTAATTGGTCCACTTGTTTCTTTTTCAAGTAATTCTTTCACCGCTAACTCATGATTGGGATTCCTAGTAGAAAATTTACTGACTATCCCATAAGCTTCTAAATCTTTATCTTTGAATAATTGAATGGCTTCCTCAATCTCTTCTCGATTTACATGATCAATAACTTTCCCTCTATGATCAACATAACCTGAGATAAAAACATTTTCATCTCCACAGGCTAAGAAATCATGTGCTAAGCCAGGACCAGCTTGAATAATCATACCGATTGAGGATGTTTTATCTTCAACGATTGCATTAGTAGATATCGTTGTACTCAAGTTAATCCGCTGAATCGCTGTTTTATCATAACCCTCTAACAACTCTTCAAGTGCTGTCCAAATTGATGTAAACAAGTCTGTCCGATCGGTTGATTTTTTAACCCCTTGAATTACTCGACCTTCTTTGATAATGACACCATCTATATGGGTGCCCCCCATATCTAGACCTATTATCAATTGATGCCCTCCTTCTATATTTTTCTTCTATTGCTTCTATACCAATGGTACAGGGAATTCACAGACTTATAAAGCGCTTTCCATTTTTATTAAATATAAACTAGGACAAAAGTAATTATTTCTAAGAAATTGAAAAAACGTATTCCTTAACAGAGTGAGAAATTACACTCTAATGTTCGGAATACGTTTTTGATTGAGAAGTTTATCTGTAACACTAACTTCTATTTAAGCACTTCACAAAAATCTTCTCATTTTATTAGAACTAATTTAAATCAACTAAATTAGTGTTTTTAACATCTTCAATTGTTTGCGTTCCCGCTAATTGCATTACACGTTTAAAGTCTTCATCAAAGTAATTTAAGACAGAATATACACCTTTCCAACCACCTAATGCTAGACCATATAAAATTGGACGACCTAAAGCTACAATATCGGCACCACTTGCGAGTGCTTTAAAAATATGTTCTCCTCGGCGTACACCACTGTCAAAAACAATGGGTACTCGCCCAGCAACCGCTTTAGAAATCGACTCAAGCATCGCAAATGATCCTGGAGCTCCGTCTAACTGACGTCCACCATGATTCGATACCCAAATTCCATCGGCCCCAGCACCAATTGCAAGAACTGCATCTTCTGGTGATTGAATCCCTTTAACAAACACAGGTAGATCAGAATACTCTTTTAAGAAACGAACATCCGCTGGAGTAATTTTTTGTTTTGACTGTGAGTATATATTATTTAAAGACATATTTTTACCGGACCCTGTTAGATAACGTGACACAATAGGCATCCCAAAAGGATAAACAAATTTATTAAATTGATCTTTTTCTCGATTTCCACTCACTGTAGAGTCTGCTGTCAAAATAATAGCTGTCGCACCATCTGCTTTGGCTTCATCCAAAATATTTTTATTCAGTTCGTCATCTTTACTCATGTAAATTTGGAACCAACGTGGCCCACCATCTAATCCTTTTTCTATCTCTTCAAATTTCGCTCCAGAATAAGCACTAATCGACATGATGGTTCCAAACTCAGCAATTCCTCTTGCGGTTCCTGCTTCTTTGGATTCGTGGGCTAATCCATGAGCAGCAATCGGTGCCATGATAAATGGTGCTCGAATATCATGGCCTAAGATGGAGGTTGACGGATCAGGATGTTCAACATCAGCTAACACTCTTGGTAAGATGCCTTTTTTATTCCAAACCTTTGTATTTTGCTTTAGTGTAAATTCATCTCCAGCCCCTCCAGATATGTAGTCATAACCTCCTTTTGGTACTATTTTTCCTGCTTCTTTTTCAAGTTCATAGCTGTTTAATACTTCAATTTCTCTTACTTCAGTTGGTGCATTATATTTAATATTTTCTTCTGTCATTAATTGATTACCTCCATATTTTTATTTAAAGTTAAATTAACTAAAAAACAATTGAATAAGTAGTTCGGCAAAGGGTGCAAGAATAACCACTACTACTCCCGTAATGACAATGGACAATCCAGACATTGCCCCTTGGACTTCACCCATTTCAATTGCTTTCGATGTTCCCATTGCATGAGCCGACGAACCAAAGGCGACACCTTGAGCAACTGGATTGTCTATTTTGGCAAATTTTAGAATACTTGGGCCAATGACCGCACCCACTATTCCAGTAAATACAACTACTGCGACTGTTAGAGAAACAACTCCACCTAGCGATTCAGATACTCCAACTGCTATTGCCGTCGTAATTGATTTCGGAAAGAGTGTTCCCACCATTTCTGTGTCATAATTAAATAGAAAAGCAAAGAGAAAAATCAAGAGTGTATGTAATAAAACACCGCCAACAATTCCCGTTAAAATCGCCCGATAATGTTTTTTAAGATATATATAATTCTTCTCTAATTTGATCGCTAAAGACACCGTTGCGGGAGTAACAAATATTCCAATTAATTTACCACCCGATTGATAGGTTTCATAGGGTATTTTTGCAGTTAGCAGTAATAAAATCATAGCAAAAATTGTAAAAAGCAAAGGATTAAATAATGGAATCGGCCACTTTTTATGTAAACCTGCTGCAAAGAGAAAAATACCCAATGTTAAACTAATCCATAAAAAAGGACTATCGACTAATGGATTAATCATAGGAAGTCACCTCATTTATTTCTTTATTATCGTCAACAGAATCTCCCATCATTTTTTGAACAATGATTCCTACAAATGCCATCATAATAGCTACGGTCACAAGCATGATAATTAACAATTGCAACCAGACATCTGCTAAGAGATCAAAGTTCCTCATTAACCCGACACCTGCCGGAACAAAAAATATCGCCATATTATCTGTTAGCCAATTGCCAACCTCTTCAACTTGCTCCATTTTTAGCCAGTCAAAGTGTAAAGCAAAAAATAATAAAATCATTCCAATAACACTACCTGGAACATCTATAAAAGTTGCTAATAAAAATGAGATTCCTTCACCCAGTAAGGCAAATAAGAAAATCCAAAATAACTGTTTGATTATTCTCAATCAATATCCCCTCCCCTTCATATTGGAAACGTTTCATTTCCAATTAAAATGCTATCATATATCCCAGTAAAGGGTCAACGCTTTAAACTTATTTTCCAGAGAATTTTTCCAATTGTCACTTGAACGACTACGCAATCTTTTTAGTTAAGCTAAAAGGGATTAGATCTAGCAATCAGAATAATTGCTTAAGAATTTTAAAATATGTAAACTATGGAAGATTCAACACTTTCACTACGAATACTAGGAGCGATTTCATTTGACGAAAATCATCTCAATTCCTCTTTTTCAAGTGGGCATTTTATTTCTCTTGACAAGTGCTATTTGGTTTTTAATAACTGATGAGGATAGTGATTTTAAAAAGAAAATTTTTGACTTTGTTACGGATGGTCTCTATTATTTTGTTCTCACAACTTTAGTTTTAAATATTATTTTAAATCTAAAAGATGTTTTAAACGAACCTTATCGAGCACTCCTATTCTCCAGTCAGACTTCTTGGATTGCTTTACTTATTGTTGGAATCTTTCTGAGCTACCGCGAGTTTAAAAAGAAGACTTTATTTATTAATCAAAAAGAGCTGTATATCAATCATACACTCAATTTTTTCCTGCTTTTAGGACTAGCCAACCACTTATTTTATTATTATAAATATCGTAGTCTTCATTCAGTTCTCTTTATTGTCATTTATTTTGTTCTTTATTTAGTGAAAGATCGAATTAAACATTCACAACGGAATGAATGGACTTTAACATTATTGGCTGTCTTACATGCAATCATTATGTATAGTTTCAGCAACATCATTCTCTACTATCAAATTGTTTTTTATCCTTATCAGATTATCAGTTTATTCTTAATTGCTAGTATCTTAGTCTTTTATTATAGGAGGAATTTACCATCGAAACAGAAATAACAGCCGTCTTAGCTTTTGGAGCCGGAGTTTTGTCTTTCCTTTCACCATGTACTCTCCCTTTATTGCCTGTTTATCTTTCTTATATCACTGGTAAAAGTGTAAAAGAAGTGAAAGAAAATAATTCAGCTGAATTTAGACGTAATATGATTTTACACTCAGTCTTTTTCTTATTGGGTGTTTCAGCTGTTTACTTAAGTCTAGGTTTGGGAGTCAGCTATCTGGGTAGCTTTTTAACTGATTTAATGACTGGACCCGCTGCTACTTTACTTCAACGATTAGCTGGTATATTTATGATTGTCTTAGGACTGGTTATCGGAGGATGGCTACAAATTCCAGCTCTTCTCGGTGACAGTCGAAAAACGATGACCAAGCGAACCACGAGCTATGCTTCTAGTTTCTTTATCGGACTTGGTTTTGCTGCTGGATGGACTCCATGTATTGGTCCGATATTCTCTGGTATCTTATTATTAGGTCTATCAACCGGGACTACACCTATCGTTTTCTTGTTACTTTATGTCATTGGTTTTGCTTTACCTTTTTTATTGGTCTCTATTTTTATTGGTCGGATGCAAAATCTTTTGAAGTATAGTGAAAAGCTTATGAAGGTTGGGGGAGTTTTAATGATCTTAATGGGTATTCTGCTCTTTACCGGTCATTTAGCCTACCTATCAGAACAATTAGCCATTTGGTTACAAAATACACCTTTCAGTAATTTAGGATAGGAGAGAAAAATGAATAAAAAAAACAGTCGAAATATTATTTTATTAGTCATTGCTTTAGTTGTTGCTTTTGTTATTTTTGATTTTGTTAGAGATTCCGAAAAAGAAGAAATAGCGCGCGAGGCTGCAAGTCAACAAGAAGAAACAATTGCTGAAGATCAAAGTGAAGATTTTGATACTGAGGAAGAAGCTGATTTCAGTGCGAGTGATGATTTAGTAGTTGAAGAAGAATTAGAGAGTGAAACAAACAAATCACCTCAAATTTCTTATGGTGCTAACCCTGGCGATACTGCTTATGATTATGATTTAACAGATATTGAAACCGGTGAATTAGTAAAACTTTCAGACTACCGTGGTCAAAAAGTATTCTTAAATTTTTGGGCCAGTTGGTGTCCGCCATGTCGAGTAGAAGCTCCACATTTACAAGATTTTTCTGAAAATCAAGAAGAGGTTGTGGTCCTTGGAGTGAATGTGAAAGTTTCAGAAAGTAACGAAGAAAATATACAAGGATTTATTGATGAATTTGGACTTACTTTCCCCAATGTTTATGGACCGGAAGAAATGTTTGGTCCTTTCTTTGTGGAATCCTTACCTACCTCTTTCTTTATTGATTCAACCGGTATTATTCGTGAACGGGTAACCGGTCCGGTGACTGAGGATGTCCTACACGCTATTTTTGAAATGATGGATTAGTATGAATTAGTTCTTCTTTAATTAGTTCACCTTTACAAATAAAAATACACTCCCACTATTAGACTACACAGTTAATAGTTCTGGGAGTGTATTTTTTTGAAAACAATTATTCCTATTTACTTTTTAAATACGTTTCTAAATTAAATAGCTGTGTATCCACCATCGATAATAAAATCTGAACCCGTAGTATAACTACTTGCATCACTCGCTAAGTAGAGATAGATACCTTGTAATTCTTCCGGCTCTCCCATTCTCTTCTGTGGTGTAACTGCTGTCCATTGTTTAATTAAAGGTTCTAACGCCGGTGCTTCTGTGATAAGTTCAGTTCCAATATAACCAGGACTGACAGCATTTACACGAACATTTTTATCCGCCCATTCAACAGCTAATGATCGAGTTAATTGTGTAACTGCTGCTTTCGACGCATTATAAGCACACTGTGGTTGCGGTGTATTAACAATATATCCTGACATTGAAGCCGTATTAATAATAGAACCGCCACCTTGTTCAATCATTACCTTTCCAGCTGCTTGTGCAGTTAAAAAGACACCCGTTAAATTGATATCGATGACTTTTTGCCATTCAGAAAGAGACATTTCTTCAGCTGGTACATTTAAGGCGATCCCTGCATTTGCAACAGCAATATCAATTTGTCCAAAATGTTCCTGTACTTTTTTGACCATGCTTTCTACTTCTTCAGCTTGAGTAACGTCTGTTTGAATTGCTAAAGTTTTAACACCATAATCTGCCGCAATTTCTTCGGCTGTAGTCTTTGCTGCTTCTATATCAATATCGATAATCGCTAAATCTGCACCTGCTTGTGCATAGCCAACTGCAATACTTTTTCCGATTCCTTTTGCTCCACCTGTAACAAAAGCAACTTTTCCATTTAATTTAAATTGATCTAAGATATTCATTTCCATCCTCCTTGTTAATTAACTCACAATAAGTATACCAATTAAGACTTAAATTTTCCAACCATAACTAATTTAATCGCTAAATCTTTGCATAATCAGAATGATTGCGTTTTCAAAACAAGCATTATATAGTAGATACAGATTAAATTATAGGAGGAAGAAAATACATGTCAAAAACAGTCAAGGTCAACGATTATATTGATTCATCCTACAAGCTTTTCATCAATGGTGAATGGACAGATGGCGCTGAAGGAAATACAATGGAGGCCTATAACCCTTCGAATGGTGAAAAATTAGCAGACTTTATTGATGCATCGAATGATGACGTCGATGCTGCTGTTGAAGCAGCGAAGAAAGCTTTTCCTGCTTGGGCAAGTATTAGTATTGAAGACCGTAGTAAACTATTACTGGATATTGCAGATCGTATGGAAGAAAATGCGGATCATTTAGCTATGGTTGAAACCTTAGATAATGGTAAACCGTTGCGAGAAACTACTGGTGCTGATCTTCCACTCGCTATTGACCATTTCCGTTACTTTGCCGGTGTGATCCGTTCAGAAGAAGGAGCAGCACAGCAGTTAGATAAAGATAACCTATCGATTGTTCTCAGAGAGCCGATTGGTGTTGTTGGACAAGTTATACCATGGAACTTCCCATTACTCATGGCTGCATGGAAACTAGCCCCTGCTCTAGCCGCAGGAAATACTGTCATTATTACACCTTCTTCAAAAACTTCCATTGGAATGTTAGAATTAGTGAAGCTAATTGGAGATATCCTGCCAGCCGGTGTTCTTAACGTAATTACTGGTCGTGGATCAAAAGCTGGTGACTACATGTTAAACCATGAAGGGATTGACAAACTAGCCTTTACAGGTTCCACTGAAGTTGGTTATCTAGTGGCTAAAGCAGCCGCTGATCGGTTAATACCAGCAACTCTCGAACTAGGTGGAAAATCAGCCAATATCGTCTTTGATGATGCACCATGGGATCGTGCAATTGAAGGAATGCAGCTAGGGATTCTCTTTAACCAAGGTGAAGTATGTAGTGCTGGTTCCAGAATCTTCGTTCAAGAAGGAATTTACGATGAATTCCTAGCTGACTTAAAAACAGCCTTTGAAAAGGTAAAAATAGGACTCCCTTGGGAAGATGGCGTACAAATGGGAACACAAGTTAACCTAGATGAATTAGAAGGTACTTTAAGATACGTTGATATTGCGAAAAAAGAAGGAGCAACCGTTTTAACAGGTGGATACAAAGTTGAAGATAATGGTTTAGGAAAAGGAGCCTTTATGGCACCAACCATTCTGGCGGATGTAACGAATGATATGATTGTTTCACAAGAAGAAATATTTGGCCCTGTAGTAACTGTGGTTAAATTTAAAGATGAAGATGAAGTTATTGATTTAGCGAATGACTCTGTCTATGGTCTAGGTGGTGGCGTTTGGACAACAGACATCTATAAAGGATTAAAAGTTGCACGCAAAGTAAGAACTGGACGTATGTGGGTTAACCAATACACCAACTTCTCAGCTGGTGCACCATTTGGTGGTTACAAAAAATCAGGTATTGGTCGAGAAACTTATAAGAGCATGCTCGATGCCTATACAGAAATGAAAAATATTTTCATTAGTACAAAAGAAGAGAAAGATGGAATGTATTAAGTCTATTCTCTATTAATTAAATAATTAATAAAGGCCTATCTCCTTTAAAGGAGATAGGCCTTTATTTTATCTTTATCTTAATGTTGCAGCGACATAATGTTTATCACTAATCTGAACCCAATCAGGGTCAGCATCTGCATTTTCTCTAAAGTTCGAGAAATCAAAGATTTGGTTCTCACTACTAAATAGATCAACCTTTTCATCTTTTCCTCTGTTTTTAATATCTGTTCGTAAGAAAGCTGCCATTAATCGTT
>JARICH010000057.1 GCA_029257245.1 Atopostipes sp.
AGCACCAGGTACTGATTTAGTTGTTGGCTTACCTAAAGGTCACCGATGGGAAGGTGCTGGTTCAACCAATGCACGAGGCGAAATTTTTGTAGCAAATATGCCAACAGAAGAAGTGTTCTCTGCCCCAGATGCTCACCGTGTAGATGGTGTGGTTGTTTCATCTAAACCTTTAAGTTACTCGGGTGAAATTATTGAAGGTATGGAATTCCATTTTGAAGATGGAAAAGTAACTAAAGTTACAGCTGATAAAGGCGAAGAAGTCATCCAAAAGCTAATCACGCAAGACGAAGGAGCTTCTCGTTTAGGTGAGATTGCTTTAGTACCCGACGAATCACCAATTTCCCAATCTGGTTTAATTTTCTTCAATACTTTATTTGATGAAAATGCATCAAACCACTTAGCTCTTGGATCCGCTTATGCCTTTAGTTTAGAAGGCGGTACAGAAATGACCCGCGAAGAATTAAATGAGGCAGGACTAAATGAATCAAATACTCACGTTGACTTTATGATTGGTTCGGACCAAATGGATATCGATGGCATTAAAGAAGATGGAACAATAATTCCTGTATTCCGTAATGGTAGTTGGGCTTAATTATTAAAACTTTATCAAAAAAACACAGAATGGAAATTCCATTCTGTGTTTTTATTTATACATAATAGATAGCTAAAACACTAATCAGGGTTAGAATAGCAGCTAGTGGAACTAAAAATTTGAATTTTATATTCTTTGTTTTATGTCGAAATTTTTGCATAGCGAACCAGGCACCTATTCCACCAAATAAAATAGTAATTAAGAGAAGATTCTTTTCAGATATCCTACTTTTATTTTGAATAGCTCGCTTCTTATCCAGCCTATAAAGCAAAAAGCTCATTAAATTAATTGAAATAATCACAATTAATAAAAATTCTTTAGTTAGAAATGTTGTCTCCACAATAACTAGCTCCTATTTTTGAGTTTGCTCTAGTGCTATGTCCATTTTGGCCTCAAATTCATCCAGCATGGCTCGTACTTCATCCGTATTTTCTGTTGACATTAATTCATGTCTCAGCGAACTTGCTCCATGAATTCCACGAACATATATTTTGAAAAAGCGACGTAAGGGTTTAAAAGGTCGTGGCTCTTTTTGTGTGTAATAATCATAGAGATCTAAATGTAAGCGAAAAAGATCGAGCAATTCTTTGGGGCTATGGTCTCTGGCTTCTAATTCAAAAGCAAAGGGGTTAGTAAAAACGCCGCGCCCAATCATAATGCCATCAACACCATACTTTTCAACTAATTCTAAACCAACCTGTCGATTCGGAATATCTCCATTAATTGTTAATAAGGTATGAGGAGCAATTTTATCTCGTAACTTTTTAATCTCAGGGATTAATTCCCAATGTGCATCATATTTACTCATCTCATTTCGTGTTCTTAAATGAATGGATAGATTTACAATATCCTGTTCCAAGAGATGAGTCAACCAATCTCGCCACTCAGAAACCTTTGAATAACCAAGACGGGTTTTTACGCTTACTGGAATCCCTCCTGCTTTTGCTGCTTGAATCAATTCAGCAGCACGTTCAGGTCTTTTAATCAAGCCACTTCCCTTACCGTTTCGTGCGACATTAGCTACTGGGCAGCCCATATTAATATCAATACCTTTAAAACCTTCTTTTGCCATATCAATACTCATTTTCCGGAAATTTTCTGGATTATCTCCCCAAATGTGTGCTACAATCGGTTGTTCGTCCTCTGTATATTGTAAGCGTCCGCGGACACTTTCTCGCCCATTTGGATGTGTGTAACTCTCACTATTTGTAAATTCCGTAAAAAATACATCCGGTCGTCCTGCTTCACTAATGACATGACGAAAAACAACATCTGTCACATCCTCCATTGGAGCAAGTATAAAAAATGGCTTAGGCAATTCTTGCCAAAAGTTATTTTTCATTCTTTCATAATTCCTTTCTAGTACAAAAGTTCTTTGGTGCATTTTATTATTATAACCTAAAATTAGTTTAACACCAGTCATTCATTTTAATCAAAAAATTTCTTCTATTAGTCAAAAAATACCCAAATTAAAAATCCACTTTTGCTTCGAATCAGCAAAAGTGGATTTTATTTTAACTTTTCTTAAATTTCTTGTCCATCGAGTTTACGGTGAATATCAATAATCTCAACAGCTAAATCTTTAAAGGTAATTGCATTCATCAAGTGATCCTGACCGTGAACAAGTAATAATGAGAGTTCAACGGAATCCCCACTTGCTTCTCTTGTTAATAGAGTCGTTTGAGATTTATGAGCATTTCCTAAAGCTTCATCTGCATCTGAGATTTTTTCTTCGGCTTTTTCAAAATCTCCTTCTTTCGCTGCATAAATAGCTTCCATTGAACTACTCTTTGCATCGCCACCGTGCATAATTAAACCCATAATCGTTTCTAATAACTGTTCTTGACCATCCATATAATAAAACTCCTTTTCTCAAAGAATTAATTAATTATTGACTTTTATTTAATATTTATCCAATTAATTCGACTGCAGCTTGAAGAACTTTCTCTCCATTTACCATTCCATAGTCTTGCATATTAATCACTTCAACTGGAATTCCTTTATCTGCAACCTTTTTCTCGAATTGATCTTTCATGAATCGAACTTGAGGGCCTAACATTAATACATCAACGTCCTTAGATGATAAAGTATTATCTACTTCACCCGCTCCAATTGCGAATATTTCTGTATCCAATCCTTGTTCTTCCGCAGATTTTTGCATTTTGCTGACTAATAATGATGTACTCATTCCTGCAGAACATACTAACATAATTGTTTTTTTGGCCATTATATTCATCCTCCAAATTTATTATCTTAAATAGAGCTATTTCTGTGTTAACGATTTCATTCAAATACATCTTCTATTATACTTTTAATAGTAGCTAATGTCTAGCGATAATTAAATTCTCCCACTGACACTTTCTAATTTTTCGAACATCGGTTATACAGTCGCTTCATCAGTAAATAAACCTTCATTGCTCATTCGTAAAAACAATTGCTGCCTGTGCTCTTAGCTCTTTTAAAAGTTTACTCACTATTCTTGCTAATTCTGAGAGTTCTTGATATTTAATTTTAGTTTTTTCACTCTTCCGATTAGAAATCATTTTTGCGAATGCCTCTGCTTCGTAAAACATATCGTTTTCTTTGGCTTTTCCTAGTTCGATTTCTCTTTGACTGAAATTTCGAATATCTAATAACCGTGCATTAGATAGTTGAGCCACATGATCGATAATCAGCGTTTCATCTTCTCCATAAATTTCTACTTCTGCTGATGATGTTGCATTTTTCCCAACAATAATTGTTAAATCAAAGTCTTCATATCTTAGTATAATTGTCCCTATTCCATCCACACCTGTTGCTATTTTACGAGCGAAATAGTAACTCTTATTTGGTTCTCCAAATAATGCAACAGCCGTATAAATCGGATAAATCCCCAAGTCCATTAATGCTCCACCAGCAAAATCTAAAGAAAATACATTCGGTTCTTCTCCAGCTAGGACATTATCATAACGTGAAGAATAGCGAACATAAGGAAAGACTGCTCCACGAATTTCACCCAATTTATCAATTTCTTTTCGAATAATTTCTAGATTAGGCAAATGCATATGTTTGGCAGCTTCTACAATTAAAACATCCATTTTTTCGGCAACTTTTAAAAGTTCATCCCATTGCTCTGGATTAATCGTTGCTGGTTTTTCAACGATCACATGTTTTTTTGCTTGAATGGCTAATAAAGCTTGTTCATAATGAAGACTGTTAGGAGATGCTATATAAATAACATCTAATTCCTCATTTTTTACAAAGTTTTCTAAATTTGTATCCACAGCAACTTCTCCATATTTATTTGCGAATGCCTCTCCATTTTTTTGATTGCGTGAATACACTCGCTTTAAATTATAAAGACCGGTAGCTAGCGCTGCATCGATAAAACTATCTGTGATCCAACTTGTACCGATCGTTCCTAATTCTAACTTTTCCACTGAATCTCCTCCTTTTAAGCTTTTATTCTTTACTTAATTAAATTCAATAATGACTATTTCTGGTCGGTTATTTATCCGAAAAGGAAAACGTGAATTGCCTATTCCCCGTGTGACAATCATCCGACTATTTGGATGTTCTTTACTTGGAAACATTCCAAAGTCATATTTAGGTAAAATACCTTGTCCAGGAGCAAATAATCCTCCTAAAATAGGTAAGATAACTTGTCCTCCATGAGTATGACCGGACAATACAAGATTGGGTCTCTTTGAATCATCTCTTAAATAGTTCTCAATAAATTCTGGATGATGAGCTAAAAGTATTTTGGCTTCATTTTCTGGTTTTCTAGGAAAGGTCACTTTTTCCAAAGGATTTTTCGTGATTTGAATACGATAGTATAAATCGTGAAACCCCATTAGCCAAAAACCAGCCTCTGACTGATCAAAGCTAATCCATATCGCTTCATTATCTAATAGTTTAGCACCGGATAAATCGAGCATCGTTTTTATTTCATTCAAACGGTTCGTTGCTAAGTCATGGTTACCATAAATTAAATAACTAGGTGCTATTTTATTTAATTGGAAG
>JARICH010000115.1 GCA_029257245.1 Atopostipes sp.
TCTTTCTGTACAGGTAATAGTTCGGCTAATGCACCTTCTCTTTCATCAAGTGTATTTGATAGAATCATTTTACGAACGGAAAAGATTCTTGCTTCATCAAAAAACATATGTTCAGTTCGAGTTAAGCCAATTCCTTCCGCTCCGAATTCTAAGGCTTGCTGCGCTTCACTTGGAGAATCGGCGTTGGTTCGCACCTTCATTGTACGGGTTTCATCCACCCAGGTCATAAACTCTTCTAATTTTCCTTCTTGACTTGCTCCTACCTTATCAATTTCTCCTGGGTAGACGAGTCCTTCGCTTCCATCTAGAGAGATCACATCTCCCTCAGTTAAAGTTAAGTTTTCAGTCTGCATAACTTTATTTTTCTCATTGATCCGGATATTATTGGATCCAACTATACAGGATTTTCCGATTCCACGAGCAACCACTGCAGCATGTGATGTCATCCCTCCGCGAGAGGTCAGGATTCCTTCAGCAATAATCATTCCTTCAATATCTTCTGGCGATGTTTCTTGCCGCACTAAAACAACCTTTTCACCCCGGGCATGTGCTTCAGTGGCTGTTTCAGCTGTAAAGTAAATTCTTCCACTTGCTGCTCCGGGTGATGCAGGCAGTCCTTTCCCAATGACTTCGGCAGCTGCTAAGGCTTCTTCGTTAAATTTCGGGTGTAATAGTTGGTTAATTTGATTTGGATCAACCCGCATTAATGCCTCTTCTTTTGTCAGTACTCCTTCATGAACTAAATCAACCGCAATATCTATGGCTGCTTGCGCTGTTCGTTTTCCATTCCGTGTTTGAAGTAAGAAGAGATTTTCTTTTTCAATCGTGAATTCAATATCTTGCATGTCTTGATAATTCGCTTCCAATTTTTCTGCAATATCAATGAATTCTTGATAGACATGAGGCATCTTTTCTTCTAATGAAGAAATATCAGATGGTGTACGAATTCCAGCCACCACGTCTTCTCCTTGGGCGTTCATTAAATATTCACCAAATAATGTATTTTCACCGGTCGATGGGTTTCGTGTGAATGCAACCCCTGTTCCTGAGTCTTCACCCATATTACCAAAAACCATCTCTTGGACATTGACCGCGGTTCCTAGCGAGTCTGGAATTTTATGTATTTTACGGTAGCTAACTGCACGTGGGTTTTCCCAAGATTTAAAGACGGCTTCGACTGAACGCTCAAGTTGTTCTTGTGGATCTTGAGGGAAGGATTCCCCTATTTTTTCTTCATATAGGACTTTATATTTTTCCAATAATTCTTTGAAATCATCAGCAACTAAAGTATCCTTGCCCTTTTCAACCTCTTCTTTAAGCAAATCAAAATGTTCTTTCTCTATACCCATAACAACATCTGAAAACATTTGAATGAAGCGGGTGTAACTTTCATAAGCAAAAGACTCGTTCGAAGTAGATTCGGCTAGTGCCTCGACAGATTCGTCATTCAGACCTAGGTTTAAAATCGTATCCATCATACCTGGCATCGAAATACTCGAGCCCGAACGGACAGATAAGAATAAAGGATGATCCCCTGTTGACAAGGTTTTACCTGTTTTCTCTTCTAGCTCTTCAAGTTTTACTTGCATCTCATTTAATAATTCATCCCAAAGCTCTTCTTCTTCCTCATAAAAACGAGAACAGGCATCGGTTGAAATTGTAAATCCTCGGGGAACTGGTAAGCCTAGATTGGTCATTTCAGACAAGTTTGCTCCTTTTCCGCCTAATAATTTCTTCATATTTTTATTGCCTTCTTCAAAGCTATAGATATATTGCTTGGTCATATTCTACTCCTTTAAATTTTTTAGTATTTACTACCCTTTAACAGAGTCTTATTTGACTGTCTTTTATTCTTTAACTATTACTTTATCGACTCACTTTCCTTCTCCAGCTAAGGTCCAGCTCCTTTCAGAAATATTTCTATTGATTTTTTGCATTTTGTATGCGTTTACATCTTAACCTATTGTTTTTAGTCTTGCAAAGATTAGACACCGATTAAATAAAAAACGCTTCATTCTTTACTTATAGTTTCTTTTACTTTAGTTAATAGTTTCTACCAGCTTTTAAATCTCATCTTTTATTAATCTCACCAACTTTTTTCTTTAAAAAGAAAAAGTTTAGCTATTTGAATTTCTATTTTCAACTTTTCTTTTTAAGGTATACAATATTGTATTGAATCCTTTTTTGTCTTGGCTTATTCAACTTTTCTTCAAAAAATATTCATATTACAAGTGTAAACGCTTTTCATTTTTTATCATTATAATTATACTATGGTTGTAAAGAAATTCGCTTTCTTTAACAAAAAATATAAGGAGAGGATATTTATGGAACAACTTACAAATACTTGGAATTCGGTGGATCGACTTTTACCGAATATCCTCAGTGGAATTTTATTGATTCTCGTCGCTTGGTTGGTTGCTTTCTTAGTGAAAAAAGCAGTTGTCAAAGGTCTGGAAGCTATCAACTTCGATGAGCGACTACATCAATGGGGAGCAGTGAAAACGACTGAACAAGGTAGAAACATGATTCAAACTCTTGGCCAGGTACTCTATTATCTTATTTGGATTGTCTTTTTACCGGGGATATTTGAAACATTCAACTTGCATAGTGTCGCCGAACCGATCCAAAATATGATTGATACGGTCCTAACTTTCTTACCTAAACTGATTACTTCTGCTATTTTAGTTGCTGTTGCAGTCATCGCTGGACGCTTTATTAAGAACTTAGTTTATAATCTTGCGATAACTTTTGATTTAGATGGATGGGTAGCTAAATTAACTCGTCAGAGTTCAAGTCCAGCAGTCGAACGAACCGTTTCCGAAAAAGGAAGTAAAGCAGGCGCTAACAAAGATACACTTGCGACTGTTGCTGCAAATATTGTTTATATCCTAGTTATTATTCCTATTGTTATTGTTGCACTTGAAGTATTAGGAATACGTTCAATTTCAGATCCAATCATTGGGGTGTTAAACACTATTCTTGCTGCTATTCCAAACATTCTAGTAGCTGTCATTTTACTGGGAGTTGGACTTGGAATTGCAAAATTCGTAGGCGACTTAGTCACTAACCTTTTACGGGGTGCAGGAATAAATCGTTTAGTTGAAGACATGGGCTTAGGTTCTCAAATGAAAATGGACCTTGCGAATATTAGTGGACAGCTCGTTTCTGTTCTCATTGGTCTATTCTTCTTTGTTGAAGCGCTAAACGCTTTAAACTTATCCGTTCTAAATGCAATTGGGGCAGCAATCATCGCTTACTTACCAAATGTTCTATTTGCGGTCGTTATCTTCGCTATCGCCTTTATTGGTGGTCAGTGGTTGAGTAATTTAATTGCAAATGCAACAGATAGTAAATGGGCCGGACGCGTTGTTCAGTCAGTGATCTTAGCCTTTTCACTCTTTATGGTTTTAGATCAACTACAATTTGCAAGCACCATTGTTAATACCGGTTTTATGTTTATTATTGGTGGACTATCACTCGCCTTTGCTCTTGCTTTTGGTTTAGGTGGACGTGACTTCGCCAACAAACAATTAGAAAAATTAGACGATAAAGTAGATGAAGAAGCTAAAAAAACAGAGTCACTAAACAAACCAACTGATCCACGTGATATGGTTGACTCAGCCGATTCAAATAATCCAACAGATAACCTATAAGTCGAAAAACAATAAATAATGATGAACACAGATGGACCGTTAACGTCCATCTGTGTTTTTTCATTTTCTAGCTTTCAAATTTTTAAAATCGGTTAAGAGTTTACTTTGCTTCTATTTTTTGATATATTTACTGTAACTGAATAAAGAAATACTTTGGATGAGGTGCAAAAGACATCAGTACATATTGAACAATAAACTGTAATTTAAAATATGGAAAGGGAATTTTGCCGAAATCAATGCTAGGTTACAGCTTAGAATTGGTTGGGGTGTAAATGAATAGTTTACAAACTGTCGAGCGTGAGCGTAGATGAGCTTCCTTGTTATAGATACTTACAACAAGTCGTGGAATCTACCGACTTGTTTTTTTATTGTCATCCACCCTTCTTTATTCAAGACCTTTTACAAAAGTCTAAATTTATAAACAGAGGATGAATATAGTGAATGATAATCTTACCGTCTTAAAATATGGTGGTTCGAGTGTTGCAACGATAGATAAAATTAAAGAAGTCGCTAAATATTTAAAATATCGCTCAGATAAAAATGGCAAGTTAGTTATTGTCGTTTCAGCAATGGGTGCAACGACCGATAGCTTGTTAGCGAATATCCATGAGATTACCAAGAATCCAGATGATGAACATGTAGCCACCCTCCTTTCAACCGGAGAGCAGCAAACCATTTCTTATTTAGCCATGGCTTTAAAAGACTTGGGTATTAAAGCAAAACCATTAACTGGTTTCCAAGCAGGAATAAAAACAACCAAGGAAAACATGAAGAGTAGCATTGCTTCTATCGATAAAGAAAAGCTTGAAGCTTTGTTAGAAAAAAATGATGTCTTAGTCGTCGCAGGTTTCCAAGGCATCAATGATGATCAGGAAATTACTACCCTAGGTCGTGGAGGTTCGGATACGACTGCGACTGCCTTAGCTGCTACTTTGGATTGTCCGTGCGAGATTTATACGGATGTTTCTGGTATATTTGTTACAGACCCACGTATGTATACGGATGCGAAAAAATTGGATATGATTTCCTATGAAGAAATGATGGAAATGGCTTTCTTAGGAGCCAACGTGATTGAAACACGTTCAATTAATATCGCAATGAATTATAATATTCCCTTATACATCGCAAAAACTCTTTCTAAAGAGAAAGGAACATGGATTGTGTCAGACGAAAACCTATTAGAGAAACATATTGCGACTGGAATTACTTTGGACGATGAAGTTATACAGGTCAACATCAAATACGGTGCCTACGACCCTGCTCTAACTAAGTCGATTTTCTCTTTACTCGAGAAAAACAACATCAGTATCGATATGATCTCTCAAACAGAAAGTGCTGAAGATAATTATTATACCTTCACTGCAAAGTTAGAAGATAAACGACGCTTAACGAAAACAATTTTGACTTTAAAGAAAGATTACCCAGAAATTGAAGTCAAATTAAAAGAAGATTTTGTAAAAGTGTCCGTGATCGGTGCTGGAATGATGGATACACCGGGTGTGATATCACGCATTTTTCAAACGGTTATTGAAAATGATATTCGGATTCACCAAATTTCTACGACTGGAATTAGTATTTCCTGTCTAGTAAAACAAAGCGAAGGAGAAACGGCTACCCGTCTTCTCTATGAAGAATTTGCTTTAGAAAAAGAATAAAATAGTTTGTCATAGAAAGGATTAATTAAATGTATAAAATTGCTATTGTCGGTGCTTCAGGATTAGTTGGTACCACGATTATGGAAATTCTCGAGCGTAAAAATTTACCTATTAAGGAATTGACTGTTCTGGCCTCTTCTCGTTCAGCAGGTAAAAAAGTCCTTTTTAAAGGGAAAGAATTAAGCATTCGTGAATTAACCGAAGAGGTCACAAAAGAAGATTTTGACTATGTCTTACTTTCAGCTGGTGGAGATATTAGTTTAAAATTCGCCCCACTTTTCGAACAAAATGGTGCAGTTGTCATTGACAACTCAAGTGCTTGGCGCATGGATCCAGAAATTGATTTAGTCGTCCCAGAAGTCAATCAAGCGACCTCTGATCGAAAAATCATTGCGAATCCGAACTGTTCGACGATCCAATCGGTCTCGCCCTTGAAAGTATTAGATGATGCCTTTGGTCTGAAACGAGTGGCCTATACAACTTACCAATCGGTATCAGGTTCTGGACTTGCTGGAATTGAAGATCTAGAAAGAGGTCAACGCGGAGAAGAACCTTTAAATTATCCTTATCCAATCTACGATAATGTGCTACCTCAAATCGATGACTTCCTAGAAAATGGCTATACGAAGGAAGAACAAAAGATGATTGATGAGACTCGTAAAATTTTAAATCATCCTGACTTAGCTGTAACCGCTACTTGTGTACGTGTGCCTGTAAAGTCTTCCCATTCAGTAGCAATGAACGTAACCTTTGAAAAAGAAACAACGGTTGAAGAAGTGAAAGAAGCTTTTAAAAATAAACCAGGGATTGTTTTAAAAGATAATCCGGAAAATCTTGAATACCCAATGGCATCAGATGCTGCAGGGAAAGATGATATCTTTGTTGGACGGATTCGTCGCGATGCTAGTTTGGACAATACCTTCCACATCTGGTCAGTTAGCGACAACATATTAAAAGGTGCTGCCCTTAACACGGTTCAAATTCTAGAACAAGAAATGAATAAATAATTGTTTGTTTTAAAAAAATCTGACTTACAGAAAGGTGATTAAATCATGACAAAATTATTCACAGGAGTTTCAGCTGCTGTCACTACTCCCTTTAAAAACGGAGAAGTTGACTTTGAAAGTATGGAAAAACACTTACGCTATTTAAAAGAAAACGATCTGCAAGCTTTTGTTATCAACGGAACAACCGCTGAGGCGGTTACCATGTCTGAAGAAGAAAAAACAAAAGCATTGGAGCTAGCAATGAAAGTTGCCGATGGTGATATCCCAGTTATTGCGGGAACAGGTTCCAATGATACTGCTGCTTCGATTGCTGCATCAGTAGCTGCAGAAGAACTAGGAGTCGATGGTCTACTTTTAATTACTCCTTACTACAATAAAACAACGCAAGCAGGAGCAATCGCACACTTTACAGCGATTGCAGATGCTGTTAATATTCCTATTATCTTGTACGATGTTCCTTCTCGTACATCTATGACTTTAGAAGCGGAGACAGTCGCAGAACTTTCTAAGCATCCAAATATTGTTGCGCTAAAAGATGCAACGGGTGATTTTGCTCACTTATCTCGTATGCTTGGATTAGTTGATGACGACTTTGCCTTTTATAGTGGAAATGATGATATCGCCCTTCCATTCTATGCGACTGGAGGCCATGGTCTAATTTCTGTTTCTGCTAATGCGATTCCAAAAACAGAACAACGTCTTTTTGAACTTTCACAAAGTGATAGTAAGAAAGCAATCGAACTCAATAATCTTCGCTTCCCATTTGTTGAAGCCATGGGTTCTGATCTAAATCCTTTACCAATTAAAGCAATTACCAATCATCTAGGTTTTGGCGACTACGAATTCCGTCTACCTTTAGTTGGTTTGGATGCAGACATTGTTAAAGTTCTAGTGGAGAGTTATGAAGAGTTACAAAAAGGATTGACTGCCGAATGAAAATAATCCTTGTAGGCTATGGAGCGATGGGGAAATCTGTCGCTCGTTTAGCAGAAGAAAAAGGCGATGAAATTAGTGGAGTTGTGGTTCCTGAAGGTGATGAAAGCCCATATCAAACTTTCCATTCTTTCACAGACTTACCTGATGCAGATGTGATGATCGATTTTTCTCATCCTGATTTTACTTTAGAAATGCTCAAAACGGATGAAGTAAAATTACCTATTATCATTGCAACGACCGGTCAGAAAGAAGAAATCATTGAAGCAGCGAAAGAAAAAGCAAAAGATCAACCAATCTTTTTCAGCCCGAATATGAGCTACGGCGTACATGTTTTAACGAAAGTTGTGGCTTTAGCGACCGAACTATTGGAAGATTATGATATTGAACTGCTCGAGAAACACCATAATCAAAAAATCGATGCTCCTAGTGGAACCCTCAACTTATTGTTAGACACCATCCAATCAATTGATTCTCGCTCGGACGCGGAAGCCGTTTATAACCGACATGATCGACACGAGAAACGTCAAGAAAATGAAATTGGTGTCTCGGCCATTCGTGGCGGCACAATTGTTGGTGAACATGATGTATTCTTTGCTGGGGTGGATGAAGAGATTACCATCTCTCATCGTGCTCAGTCAAAAGATATTTTTGCTAATGGTGCCCTACAAGTCGCGCCGAAACTAATTAAAAAAGAAAAAGGTTATTACACTTTTGATAATCTCTAGAAAATGAACACATTAAAAAACCATCCTTAATTGCTTTCACTAGTAACTAAGGATGGTTTTTTTGATTTACTTATGAACGAGTAAAGATTTCAGTTAATGGTGGGACTAATTGTTTTTTACGTGAAACAAAACCTTCTAATTCGACCGTATTCATTTGGATTGGCTTACTAAAAGCCATTTCAAATTTACGATAGGCTGTTCCCTCTACGATAGCGACTGAATTGTTTTCAATGATATCGGTAATCATTAATACCACTAATGAATAGTCATCTTCTTGGATTTGATCACGCATTGCTTGAATCAATTCATCTTTTTTAGCGGCTAACAAACCATCAATATCTACTACATTCACTTGCCCAATACGGACTTTATCTTTCCCCATAGTAAATGATTTTGCATCGTCATTTAAGATTTCTTTCGCTGTTTTGCTAGAAATATTTGTTCCTGCTTTTAATAATTCTAAGCCATAATCATCTAAAGAAACTTCAGCCAATTCAGCTAATTCTTCAGCTGCTCGGTAGTCTTCGCCAGTAGTTGTTGGTGATTTTAACAATAAGGTATCTGAAATGACCGCCGATAACATCAATCCTGCAATACTTTTGGGAATCTCGATACCCTGTTCTTTATAAATCTTTGAGAGAATCGTTGCTGTCGAACCAACCGGTTCTGCACGGTAGTATAAAGGATCGCTTGTTTTGAAGTTGGCAATTCGGTGGTGGTCCACTACTCCTAAAACAGTGACCTGATCAATATCCGCGACACTTTGTTGTGCTTCATTATGGTCAACCAGAAAAACATTGTCTACCTCATCTGCCGCTGTTTCAATGACGCGTGGTGCTTCTAAATTAAAATAATCTAAGGCAAATTGAGTTTCTAAATTTACTTTTCCTAAAGCTACCGGTTCTGCATCTTGGGACAATTAATTTAACAAATAAGCTAAGGAAATCGCCGAAGCTACGGTGTCTGTATCCGGATTTTGGTGTCCAAAAACTAGTACTTTACTCATTCATAACACTCCTCATATTTTATCTTGTCAGACAAACTGACAATCAATTTACCTCTCTAGGATAGCTGAAAATGAGCCTCTTTTCAATCATTCCCTATTTCAACTTTTCTGATTGATTGATTAAAAAGTCTAGCAGGCTTCTATGCTCGACTAGACCCTTGGATTATAGGATTTTGTTTTAAAAAAATCTTGTCCGTTCTTCCCTTGGGTCTTCAAAGACTTGAACCGGATGTGTAATAAGCATTCGAAAAATCAAAAAGCTTTCTCTCGTTCTTCAGTAATACTCATACCTACAGTGACTGCATCTACTTGGTTACTTTCTAAGGCTTGTACTGCTGCATTAAAACCAAGAATTCTTAATTCATAGTCAAATCTTCGATCTTGAGCTATCGCTTTTAATAAATCCATATCAATTCCAACAAAGTTTCCGTCTTCGTCCTCGAATTCAAAAGAGACATAAGTCGTGCCCGTTCTAATAATATATTTCCCGTTTCCATCAGCAAAAACTTCTGATTGTATACTAAAGAAAAAGAATATGATTAATAAAAAGGATGAGACAATTTGTTTAACATTTTTTCATCTCTCCATCTAGGCTCCTTCTTTCTTTATAAAGTGAATATTAAATGTTATTTTGTTTCTAATATTATACTCATTAATAAAAAAGATGCAAGTTTTAATCTAAATGTACAAAAAAAGCCTCCCACTTTTCAGCAAGAGGCTTTAAAAAATTATTAGTTAAGATTTATCGGTATATTCATCCGTTCGTAAAATACGATTAGCGTTTTCTACTCGGTCTTCTGTAGGTGGTTCGATTCCTTCTAAGCGATAAGGAATACCCAACTCTTCATACTTATAAACTCCTAACTCATGGTAAGGAAGAACTTCAACATTCTTAACAGCTGATCCTAGTGATTGAATAAAGTTACTTAATCCTTGAAGATCCTCATCAAAATCAGAATGCTCAGGTACTAGTACATGGCGAATCCACATTGGAATTCCACGCTCAGATAAGTCACGCGCCATATTTAAAATATTTGTATTTTCTGCCATAGTATATTCCTTATGAAATTCGTTATTTATGTGCTTAATATCCATTAGAACTAAATCGGTATACTGCATGAGTTCATCAAAGATACTGTAAAACGGTTCTTCTTTTGTGAAAGGCGCTCCACAGGTATCAATTGCTGTATGAATCCCCTGTTCTTTTGCTAGTTTAAAGAGTTCCAATACGAAATCAATTTGTAAGAGAGGCTCGCCTCCACTCAAAGTGATTCCTCCACTGTCTCCCCAGTAATCCTTATAATCAACCGCTTGATCGACAAGTTCTTGGGCAGTGTAAGCTGTCCCACCACCTAAGTTCCAAGTATCAGGGTTATGACAGAAAGCACATCTCAATCGACACCCTTGCATGAATACAACATAACGAACTCCTGGTCCATCAACTGTTCCGAATGTTTCGATTGAGTGAACATAACCTAGATTTTCTTCTGTCATTTCTAACCCCATCCTTTTATTGCTAATTTATTTTTCTTTTATTTATTATAGGCTCTTGTGGAATGTACGACTGATAACGTCCATTTGCTGTTCACGAGTCAATTTAATGAAGTTTACAGCATATCCAGAGACACGAATGGTTAATTGTGGATACTCTTCTGGATGCTCCATTGCGTCTACTAATGTGTCTCGGTTTAATGCGTTCACGTTTAAGTGGTGCCCACCTTTAATTACGTAACCGTCTAACATATTAGCTAGGTTAGTCATTTGTGTATCTAATGATTTTCCTAAAGCACTTGGTACAACGGAGAAGGTATTTGAAATACCATCTTGTGCAAATTCATAAGGAATTTTAGCTACTGAGTTTAGACTGGCTAAAGCACCGTGGTCATCTCGTCCGTGTAGTGGGTTTGCTCCTGGAGCAAATGGTTCACCGGCACGACGTCCATCTGGTGTATTTCCTGTTTTCTTACCATATACTACGTTAGATGTAATGGTTAAGATTGATGTTGTATGGACCGATTCACGATAAGTTTCATGTTCTTTTACTTTTGTCATGAAATGCTCTAGTAATTCAATTGCAATCTGGTCAACACGATCATCGTTATTCCCATATTTAGGGAAATCACCTTCGACTTCATAGTCAACAACTAAACCATTTTCATCACGGATTGTTTTTACTTTTGCATATTTAATAGCTGATAAAGCATCGGCTGCTACAGAGAAGCCTGCGATTCCTGTTGCCATTGTTCTTAAAACTTCTGTATCATGTAAAGCCATCATTGAACTTTCATAGCTGTACTTGTCATGCATGTAATGAATGACATTTAATGTGTTAATGTATAGTCCTGCTAACCATTCAACCATTGTATTATATCTTTCCATAACTTCATCATAATCTAGATATTCTGAAGTAATTGGTGCATATGCTGGTGCAACTTGTGCTTTAGAAATCTCATCGACTCCACCGTTAATTGCGTAAAGTAATACTTTTGCTAAGTTTGCACGTGCTCCAAAGAACTGCATTTGCTTACCAATTTCCATTGCGGATACACAACAAGCAATTCCATAGTCATCACCATAGTTTAAGCGCATAATATCATCATTTTCATACTGAATTGCACTGGTCTGAATCGATACTTTTGCACAGAACTCTTTAAAGTTTTGTGGTAAGTTTTTAGACCATAAGACAGTTAAGTTTGGCTCAGGTGCTGGCCCTAAGTTATCTAATGTGTGTAGGAAGCGGTAGCTACTTTTCGTTACCATATGACGTCCGTCAATTCCCATACCACCGATTACTTCTGTTACCCAAGTAGGGTCTCCAGAGAATAATTCGTTATAGTCTGGTGTACGAGCAAATTTAACTAGACGTAATTTCATGACGAAATGGTCTACTAATTCTTGTGCTTCAACTTCTGTCATCGTGCCATTCTCAAGGTCACGTTCGATAAAGATATCTAAGAAAGTTGATGTACGTCCTAATGACATCGCTGCACCGTTTTGTTGTTTGATTGCTGCTAAGTAACCAAAGTACAACCACTGGAATGCTTCATGTGCATTCGTTGCTGGTCCTGAAAGATCAAATCCATAGATATGACCTAATTCTTTGATTTCATGTAAAGCTTTAATTTGATCGGTTAATTCTTCACGTAAACGGATTACTTTTTCTGACATAATTCCGCCACCGGTATTGTCTCGATCTTGTACTTTTTCTTCAATTAAGAAGTCGATACCATATAAAGCAATTCGACGGTAGTCACCAATAATACGTCCACGTCCGTAAGCATCAGGTAATCCAGTAATAACTCCTGATCGACGTGCCGCACGCATTTCTGGTGTGTAGACATCAAATACACCCTGGTTATGCGTTTTTCGGTATTTTGTAAAAATTTCAACTTGTTCTGGGTCAATTTCATAACCATAGGCTTTAGCTGAATCTTCAGAAACTCGAATTCCACCAAATGGCTGGAATGAACGTTTAAATGGTTTCTCTGTTTGGAAACCAACTACTTTTTCTTTTTTCTCATTGAGATAACCAGGTCCATGTGAAGTAATGGTCGATACAATTTCTGTATCCATGTCTAAGACACCACCTGCATCAATTTCATCACGGGTTAAGTCCATGACTTGATCCCATAGTGCTGATGTATCTTCCGTTGGTCCTTCTAAAAAGCTATCATTGCCATCAAATGGTTTATAGTTTTGTTGGATAAAATCACGTACATCAATTGTACGTTGCCATTTATTTTCTTTAAAACCCTTCCATGCTTCTTGATAAGAGGTATTTTCTTTGAATGTTTGCATTTGTATACCGCTCCCTTATATTAGTGAGATTTTTTATATTTTTTTAATAATAATAAGCCTTTTAACACATGTATCATATCACATAAAGGTCAATAAAAACAAGGACTTTCCTGTCATTTCAAGTGATTTCACAAGATTGTTCTTTCACAATTTAATGTAAGCGCTTCAGTTGAGTTTGCCATTAAATCACTATGAGATTTCTCTGAGCCATTCGATTTAACTCTCATCAAAAACAAAAAATAGGAGCCGAGGCCCCTATTTTTTTATTTTTATTTTTCTGTTTCTTCTTTTTCATAAATTAAATCATCTTGACGATAAGTAATTGGCAGTCCATCTGTTTCTTCATCTAAAATAAAAGAACCATTACTATAGCGATCACTTATATTGTAATCCTTTGCTTTAAAAGTAAATTCATTTCCTTCATCGGTAATAATTGATATATTTTCTTCTGGGTTATTTACCGAGAACATTAAGGCCATTCGGTGTGGGTTGGCTTTCAATTGTCTTAAGACAAGCAAACCTCTCTTCGCCCGACTAATGGCATCGACATCGAAAATATTCATTTTCTTGACCGATCCTCGATGGGTTATCATCATTACTTCCGCTCGATTGGCTTCGGCTTCTGCTAGTACCCCAGCGATTACTTGATCGCCTTCTTTTAAGTTCATTGCAATCAAACCTTTTGCATTCGGTCCATAGGTTGAAACTTCTTCCAATGCATAACGTAAACCATAACCTTTCTGTGAAACAAGAAAGACCTGATAGTCTTTTTCATTCTCGACATGGTAGACATTCACTAACTCATCACTGTCATCTTGAAGGGTAATCGCTACAGAACTTTGACTGCGATAGTTACGCTTGGCAACAAAATCAGAAACTAAAGTTTTCTTGATATAACCGTCTGCAGTAATGAATACAAAGCTTTCTTCTTCAGATAGTTTTTGAAAGGCAAATGCTGAAATAATTTGTTCTTCTGCTTCAAAAGTAATATTTTGTGATAAGTGACGACCCGGGTCGCGCCAACGAATATCCGCCATTTCATGGACTGGACGGTTAATTACCTTCCCTTTATTTGTAAAAATAACCAGCTGATCTAAGGTCGAAAGCTTCTCTGCGTAGATAATCTGATCCCCAGCTCGTACGTTAATATCATCTGGTTGCGAAGATTGGTAAGAACGAAGACTGGTTCGCTTCAAGTAGCCTTCACGAGTTAAGGTCACGATCACTTCTTCTTCTGAAATCAATACTTCTTTTTCAACTTCTAATTCTTCAATCTTTTTCTCAATTTGAGTTAGACGAGGTGTCGCATATTGTTTCTTTGTTTCTTTTAATTCATCCATTAACACTCCATCCAAGACCTTTTCTTGGTCCAATATCTCGCGGTAGCTTTGAATTCGTTTAGTTAATTCAGCCGCTTCTTCTTCTAATTGAACGATATCCGTGCTAGATAAACGATAAAGTTGTAAATTAACAATCGCTTCTGCTTGAATATCTGTGAAATCAAATTTTCCCATAATATTTGATTTCGAATCTGCCTTGTTTTTACTTTGACGGATGGTTTGAATGACTTCATCTAAAACCGATACAGCCTTGATTAGACCTTGGACAATGTGTTCTCGAGCCTGATCTTTTCCTAGCAAATGCTCTGTTCGACGGCTAATCACCTCACGCCGGAAATCAATATAAGAATTCAAAATTTCCTTTAAACCTAATAGCTTTGGTTGCTTATCGTCAATCGCAATTACATTGTAGTTATAAGATATCTGCAAGTCTGTATTTTTTAATAAGTAAGTTAAAATTCCTTCTGCATTGGCATTTTTACGCAGTTCCACCACAATACGTAAACCATCTCTGTCGGATTCATCTCGAACATCCGCAATTCCATCAATTTTCTTCATAATTCGAATATCATCCATTTTCTGGACCATTTTCGATTTATTCACATCATAAGGAATTTCAGTGACGACTATCTGTTCACGGCCGCCACGCATTTTTTCAATATTTGTTTTCGAACGTACAATCACACGTCCACGTCCTGTTTCATAGGCTTTCTGCAATCCTTTTTTCCCTTGGACAATCCCGCCTGTTGGAAAATCTGGTCCCTTAACATGTTTCATTAAATCTTTCAGTGTTGCTTCTGGATTTTTAATTAATTCAACAATGGCATCGATGACTTCCCCTAAGTTATGTGGGGGAATATCGGTGGCATAACCAGCTGAAATACCGGTGGCACCATTGACTAACAAGTTTGGAAAACGCGTCGGCATAACCATTGGTTCTTCATCAGTATCATCAAAGTTATCAATAAAATCAACAGTATTTAAATTGATATCTTTAATTAATTCACCCGCGATTTTTGATAATCGAGCTTCAGTATAACGCATCGCAGCAGCTGGATCTCCATCCATACTTCCGTTGTTCCCATGCATTTCAACTAGTGGTTCACGCATTTTCCATGGCTGACTTAAACGGACCATCGCTTCATAAACAGAAGAATCTCCGTGCGGGTGATAATTACCAATTACATTACCAACTGTTTTCGCAGATTTCCGGAAACCTTTATCTGATGTATTTCCATCATGAAACATGGCATAAATGATTCGACGTTGCACAGGTTTCAAACCATCTCGAATATCAGGTAAGGCTCGTTCTTGAATAATATATTTTGAATAGCGCCCAAAGCGGTCGCCCATTACATTTTCTAATGTTATTTTCTGTAGTCCTGCATCTTTTGACATCAGTTATCTAACCTTTCTTCCGCAAAGTCGTCCTCTTCTAGAATTTCTTCACTATCTAAGATACTACCTTCTTCTTCCATCGTAAATTCAACATTTTCTTCAATCCATTTACGACGTGGGGCAACTTTGGAGCCCATTAACGTAGACACTCGTCGCTCCGCTTTTGCATCATCTTCGATAACTACTTGAATTAAGGTTCGCGTCTCTGGATCCATGGTTGTATCCCATAATTGATCCGCATTCATTTCCCCTAAACCTTTGTAACGTTGTAGGGTATAATTTTTCAAGTCTTTTACCGTCTCTTCTAACTCATCATCCGTCCAAGCATATATCGGTTTCTGGTTTTTACCTGAGCGAGCGACTTTATAGAGAGGCGGTTGAGCTAGATAAATCTTTCCTGCATCAAAAAGTGGACGCATATAGCGATAAAAGAAAGTTAGTAATAAAGTTTGGATGTGTGCACCATCGGTATCCGCATCCGTCATAATAATGACTTTATCATAGTTACAATCTTCAATCTCAAATTCTGGTCCTACACCGGCTCCAATTGTATAGATCATCGTCGCAATCTCTTCGTTTTTAAATATATCTTCTATCGAAGCTTTTTCAGTATTAATTACTTTTCCTCTTAAAGGTAGAATGGCTTGGAATTTACGATCTCGTCCCTGCTTCGCTGAACCCCCAGCAGAATCTCCCTCCACTAGGTATAATTCGTTACGCTTGGCATTTCGTCCTTGGGCAGGTGTTAGCTTACCTGAGAGGAGTCGCTCTTGTTTCCGACGATTTTTCCCATCTCTAGTCGCTGCTTTCGCCCGACGAGCTGCCTCACGGGCTTCTCGTGCCTTAATCGCTTTCCGTACGATTTGTTGAGAGACTTCTCCACTTTCAGCTAAATAAAAACCGAGTTGCTCGGAAACAACAGCCTCCACTGCTGAACGGGCTTCGTTAGTCCCTAATTTATTTTTAGTTTGTCCTTCAAACTGTAAAATATGCTCAGGAATACGCACCGATAAAATAATTGCAATTCCTTCCCGAATATCACTACCTTCTAAATTTTTATCCTTCTCTTTAAGTAACCCAGTTTCACGTGCATAATCATTAAAAGTTTTTGTTAGAGCTGTTCGAGCACCAATTTCATGAGTTCCTCCATCTCGTGTTCGAACATTATTAACAAAACTGAGGAAGTTTTCCGTGTAGCCATCGTTGTATTGATAGGCAAATTCGACTTCAATTCCATTACTTTCCCCTTCAAAATAAGCAATTGGGGTTAAGCTATCTTTATCTTCATTTAAGTATTCAACAAAAGACTGAATACCATCTTCATAGAAATATTCTTCTTCTTTGTCTTTTCTTTCATCCTTGATAGAAAAGCGAGTTTCCTTTAATAAAAAAGCTGATTCTCGCAAACGTTCAGATAGTGTTTCAAATGAATAATTTACTTTTTTGAAAATTTCTGGGTCGGCTTTAAAGTGAATTTCTGTTCCTTGAGCTTTTCCTGAAATCTTTGATTTTTTAATTGTTCCATCGGGTTTACCACCGTTTTTAAATTTCTGGACATACTGGTATCCATCTCTTTTCACGGTTACTGTTAACCACTCGGATAGAGCGTTTACTACTGATGCACCTACTCCGTGGAGACCTCCGGCTGTTTTATAGCCTCCCTCTTCACTAAATTTTCCACCTGCGTGTAAAATAGTGAAAATCACTTGGAGAGTTGGAATTCCCGACTCATGCATTCCGGTTGGCATTCCTCGGCCATCATCTTTAATCGTAATACTATTGTCTTCATGAATCGTTACTTGAATCTCACTTCCGTAACCAGCTAAAATTTCATCGACAGAGTTGTCGACGAGTTCAAAAACCAAATGGTGTAAACCACGTGAATCGGTTGATCCAATATACATTCCTGGTCGTTTTCTTACTGCATCTAGACCTTCTAATATTTGAATTGAAGCGTCTGAATATTCTTGTCGTGCCATTCTTTACCGCACCCCTTCTACGAACAACAAAGCACTTTCACTTGAAAAAAAAACTCTTTTCAAAGAAAACGCATGTTCCCTATTTAGTAAACATACTTTAATATTATAGCACAGATTTGTCAAATCATAATTTATTTGAAAAAATACCTTTCTGCAAGGAAAATTTTAAAGATTCTCTTCTTAGGCTAAAAAAGATTTAAAGAAAAAGTAAAAACATGGTAATATAAGGATAGCACTTATTGAAACGGCAGGAGTTTCTTCCGCACACATTCAATTAAAGGAGAGATTGTATTGGCTATTTTTATTCAAATTATTCTCGCCTATCTATTGGGTTCCATTCCCTCTGGCGTGTGGCTAGGTAAAGCACTTTATGGAAAAGACATTCGTGACTATGGTAGTGGAAACACAGGTGCCACTAATACTTTCCGAATATTAGGAATGAAAGCTGGTACAATCGCTTTAATTCTTGACGTTTTAAAAGGATTAGTCGCCACTTTAATTCCGATTTACTTTAACACCCAAATCCATCCAATTTTTATTGGTTTATTTGCCATCCTAGGGCATGTATTTTCTTTATATATTAATTTTCAAGGTGGAAAAGCAGTGGCTACATCTGCTGGCGTACTTTTAGCCCTCCATCCGCTTTACTTGATGGGAGCCGTCGTATTTTTCTTAGTCGTACTCTTTGTGACTAGTACCGTCAGTATTGCGAGCATTTCTGCCAGTATCGCAGCAGCTTTAACGTCAGTCTTTTTAGACGATCCGATTTTTTCAGCTGTCGTTTTCCTCATTGCGCTGGCAATTATTTACTTGCATCGTGAAAATATTCAACGGATTCGAGCAGGTAATGAAAGTCGCGTACCCTTTGGTTTAAAGCCTAAAAAAGAAGAATAAAAAACTGTTCGTTTGTTAGCAGATCATTGATCTTTAGCAAACGAGCAGTTTTTTTGTTTTGATTAAAGAATGTAGTGTGAAAGGTCTTGGTCTTTGGCAATATGACCAATGCGCTCTTCTACATATTTTTTCGTAATTTTAATTTCACCCATTGGAATATCACTCGCTTCAAAGAGCAACTCTTCCAATAATTTCTCTAGAATCGTATGCAGTCTTCTCGCTCCAATATTATCGGTCTCTTCATTTACCTTCTGCGCAATATTTGCCATTTCTTCAATCGCATCCATAGTAAATACGACGTCTATATTTTCAGTTGCTAACAGTGCTTGATACTGTTTGACCAATGAGTTTCTTGGTTCGGTTAAAATCTTCACGAAATCATCCGCAGTTAAATCATTCAGTTCAACACGAATTGGGAAGCGTCCTTGTAATTCTGGTATTAAATCACTTGGTGTCGCCATATGGAAAGCTCCTGAACCGATGAAAAGCATATAATCAGTCTTCACATTTCCGTACTTAGTGCGTACGACCGATCCTTCAACAATTGGTAAGATATCACGTTGGACTCCTTCTCTAGAAACTTGTTGTTGACCACTGTCGGAACCTGAAGCAATTTTATCGATCTCATCTAAGAAAATAATCCCATCATTTTCAGCTAGACGAATCGCTTCTGCATGAATGTCATCAGTTGAAATGAGTTTATCCGCTTCTTCTTCCGTTAAGACTTCTAAAGCATCTTTCACTGATAAGCTACGTTCAACTTTTTTCGCTGGTCTTAAAGAACCGAGTGAACCCATTAAGTCAATGCCCATTTGCTCAAACTGTTCGCCCATAGGACCTGCTGCTTGTTGTGGTTTTTCTTCCACTTCAATTTCAATTTCACGGCTATCGAGAACACCTCGACGAATTTGATCTTCTAATTCAGCACGTTTAGTCGAGATTTCTTC
>JARICH010000066.1 GCA_029257245.1 Atopostipes sp.
TTAGATGTAGAGACAATTATTGCTGATTTAAAAGAAGCAACAGTTTTAGAAATTAATGATTTAGTTTCAGCAATTGAAGAAGAATTTGGAGTAGAAGCAGCAGCACCAGTTGCAGCAGCAGGAGCTGGCCCAGCAGCAGAAGCAGAACAAACAGAATTTGACGTAGAGTTAACAGATGTTGGTTCAGCTAAGATTCAGGTAATTAAAGCAGTACGTGAAATTACTGGTTTAGGCTTGAAAGATGCAAAAGGTCTAGTTGATGATGCACCAGGAATCATTAAAGAAGGCGTCGACAAAGACGAAGCAGAAGAAATTAAAGCAGCAATTGAAGAAGCTGGAGGATCAGTTGAACTAAAATAAGTTCACTGGTTAATAAGCTAGAGAAAGCCTTGGGTGTAATTACCCGAGGCTTTTTTAATTTTAAGAAAATTTATCCCTACAGTTTAAGAAAAATATGTTAAGATGATAGACAGTTAGCTAATGCTTATCAGGAGTGAATGAAATGAAAAATAAAAATGAAAGTCAGTCAAGAATTGACTATGGTATTATCTTAAGTGTATTAATTTTAGCGATGATTGGAATTATATCACTTTATTCAACATCGGTTTTAATTCAAGAGGGATCAATCCGCCTTCCTATTATGCAGTCGATTTGGTATATTATTGGAGTGGCAGTAGCAGCTGTTATTATGTTATTTGACTCGGAGCAACTGTGGAAAATTACAGGGTATTTGTATTGGTTAGGAATACTAGCCTTAGGATTAACCTTGATTTTTTATGATCGTCCTTTAGCGGTTGTGTCGGGAGCAAAGAGCTGGATTAAAATTCCCATTATTAATATCACTTTTCAGACCTCGGAGTTTGCAAAAATCCCCTATATATTAATGTTGTCTAAAACAGTTACTTTGCATAACTATAGTTATAGTAATCGGACAGTAAAAAGTGATTTTATTTTACTGGGTAAATTAATTATGTGGTCTATCCTACCATTTATGTTGATTATGAGTCAAAATGATTTAGGAACAACTTTAGTATACATGGCTATACTTGTTGGAATCGTATTGCTATCAGGTGTACAGTGGAAGATATTGTTACCCATTGCTTTGGTTTTGTTTGTAATTGGTGCAGGTACAATATTTATGGTGGTCTATAATCGTGATTTCTTAAAGAGTGCTTTTGGATTTCAGGACTATCAGTTCTTGAGAATTGATACTTGGCTAGATCCTCACCATGATACGACGGCATCTTCTTATCAAATTACTCAAGCTTTCAAAGCAATTGGTTCGGGGGAGATGTTTGGTAAAGGTTTGGGTATCTCAGATGTGTATGTACCTGTCCGAGAATCAGATATGATATTTGCTACAATTGGAGAAAACTTTGGTTTTGTTGGAGGATCTTTTTTAATTTTTGTCTACTTCGTGTTGGTTTATAATATGATTAAAGTTGTCTACGATACCAAAAATGAATTTTATGCCTATATTGCTACAGGTGTCATCATGATGATCGTTTTCCACGTATTAGAAAATATAGGAATGAACATCGGATTACTTCCTGTGACAGGTATTCCTTTACCTTTTGTTTCACAAGGAGGTTCAGCCTTACTTGGGAATATGATGGGAATAGGCTTGATTATGTCGATGAGATTTCATCATCGCTCTTATATGTTCTCTGGTGAGGGAGATAAGTTTCATTCAGAAGCTAACTAATAAAAATGTGTGTGTAACGATAGATTAGAAAAGAGTGATGAAAATGAAAAGTTTTTTTTCTCGTAAATTTAAATTGTTAGATAAATGGATAGCTATCCCTTTTTTTATATTAATTTTATTTAGTATTTTGATGGTTTACTCAGCAAGTAGCTATAGTGCGATGAAAGATGTTGGAAATCCTAATTATTATCTAAAGAAACAGCTCATTAATGTTATTTTAAGTCTGTTTTTAGCTACTTTTGTTTATATCTTTCCTTTTAAAGCTTTAAAAAACAAAAAAGTTATATTATTAGGAACTTTAATAATCTTCACTTTACTGTTTGTAGTCTTCTTTTTTGAGCCAAATTTAGGAGCAAGAAGATGGATTCCTATGGGCCCTATAAATATTCAACCATCTGAATTTGCAAAACTATTTGTTGTTTGGTATCTAGCTTATATATTTTCTAGGAATCAAAGAGGGCTTCAATATAACTTTCTAGGGACGGTTATTAAACCAGTTATATTAGTAACTGTTATTGCTTTTTTAATCTATATGCAGCCAGATACAGGAACAGCGATTATCTTAGCATTGATTGTTTTAATAGTTGTTTCGGCTAGTGGAGCTCCGATGAAGTATGGATTAACTTTTATTATCGGTTCGATTGTATTAGGTTCGACATTACTTTTTATTGTTTATCGATTTGGTGAACACATTCCACAACTTGCCTACCGATATGATCGTTTCTTAGGCCTGTGGGACCCCTTTCGCTATCAAGAAAGTCATGGGCACCAATTAATTAATTCTTACTATGCGTTAAATCGTGGAGGATTATTTGGAGTTGGAGTGGGGAATAGTATCCAAAAAACAGGCTACCTTCCATTTCCTTATACGGATTTTATTATTGCGATTGTTGGAGAGGAATTCGGTTTATTTGGTGTCTTTCTTGTTTTACTTGCGTTAGGAACAATTATTGGTCGTTCTTTTTATTTAGGTAGTCAAACAAAAGATAGTTTCAACGGACTGATATTTATAGGGGTAGGTTCGATGTTATTAATCCAATCTTTAGTAAATTTAGCAGGAGTAACAGGTCTAATACCCATATCTGGAGTGACCTTTCCTTTCCTTAGTTATGGAGGATCCAGCATCATGGTTATCTCAATGTCTGTTGCTTTGATTACGAATGCATCCGCTGTTGAAAAGAAAAAAAACAAAAGATGAGAGAAAAATGAGAAAACGCTTGCTATTCTATTTGCGAATTGTTATTATAAACAAGGCAAAATTTTAGAGCTTAGGTTGAGCTTAAGAAACCAAGGGTATGAAAGCGTGATTGATCTCTATAATAAAGTGAATGAATAAATTAGAGAGATTAATGAAGGCTAGAGTTCTTTTGCTAATAAAAGAGCTCTATTTTTTTGCGCAAAATTAAAAATGGAGGAGAGAAAGAATGTTAGAAGAGAAAGAAATGTTAATTGATGTGGATGAAAAACCTGAGTTTTGGGCAGGAATTTTACTAAGTTTCCAACATGTTTTTTCAATGTTCGGAGCAACAATATTAGTTCCAATCATAACGGGTTTACCCATTTCTGCTGCCTTGATGATGAGTGGCGTAGGAACTCTGATTTATCACTTTGTAACGAAGTCAAAAATACCGGTTTATCTAGGGTCATCTTTTGCCTTTATAGGGGCTATGCAAATAGCTATTCAGCAGTTAGATGGAGATATTAGTGCTTCGCAAACTGGAATTATGCTGGTAGGTTTAGGCTATTTAATTATCGCACTATTAATTAAAATGATCGGTACAAGCTGGATTGATAAAATAATGCCTCCGATTGTCATTGGACCAATGATTATGGTTATTGGACTGGGCTTATCCGCTACTGCTGTTCAAAATGCTGGTTTAGTAGCCGGTGCACAATGGCAAAATATACTCGTTGCATTCATTACCTTCTCTATAACAGCCTTCATTAATACAAAAGCAACCGGATTCTTCAAAATCATTCCCTTTCTCGTTGGAATAATCGGTGGTTATATCTCAGCCTGGATCTTAGGTATCGTAGATATTACTCCAGTCATCGAAGCCAACTGGTTCAGCCTTCCTGAACTCTACTTACCCTTCAAAAACACTCTTTTTAATAGTTATAATATTTATCTAGGACCTGAAGCTTGGGCATTCTTACCTCTAATTCTTGTTACGGCTGCAGAACATATTGGAGATCATACTGTAATTAGTAAAATGACTAGGCGGAATTTTTTAAAAGATCCTGGGCTCTCTGCAACATTTACAGGAGATGGCCTAGCTTCTTTAATTTCTGCTTTTTTTGGAGGACCTGCTAACACAACATACGGAGAAAATGTTGGAGTAATCGGTTTAACTAGAGTTGCATCCGTTCGAGTAGTGCGAAATGCAGCTATTATCTCTATTGGACTCAGTTTCTTTAGTAAATTTACTGCTCTCTTATCTACAATTCCTAGTCCAGTTATTGGTGGAATGTCCTTCTTGCTTTATGGAGTCATAGCAAGTAGTGGACTAAAGGTAATGATTGATGAACGAACCGATTTTTCAAAAGCCCGAAATTTAGTCATTGCTAGCGCGATGTTAGTAATTGGTTTGGGGGGTGCAGTGTTAGATATCGGACCGCTCGTTATCTCTGGAACGGCACTAAGTGCGATCGTTGGCGTACTACTTAATTTAATCTTGCCTTACGAAGAATAAGAAGAGGTGGATAATAAAAACAAGAACGGAGCTCATAATAGAGCTTCGTTTTTTATTTAGGTTAATTATAATTGTAATTAGATGAAAGTTTGATAAAATAAAGAAAGCTAATTAAAGGGAAGAGGGCGTGGTAAAATGGATCATTATTATTCGAGTCGACCGAGTTCAGACAGTAAACGAAAAAAAATAAAAATTAAATTGGACGAGCATGATTTTACGCTTTTAACAGATGCGGGTGTGTTTTCAAAAGATAAAGTAGATACAGGATCTAAAATACTGATAGCTGCTGCTCAAAACACAGAATTTCCTGAAGGTAATTTATTAGATTTAGGGTGTGGTTATGGGATTGTAGGATTGTCTTTAGCGAAAAAATTCGATGAACGGAAAATTGAAATGGTTGATGTAAATGAACGAGCGCTATCTCTATCTAAAGATAACGCAGTTTTAAATCAAGTTAAGAATGTAAAAATATACCAATCAAATATTTTCGAAGAAGTCGAAAATAAGAAGTTCGCAGGGATTATATCGAATCCACCTATTCGAGCGGGAAAGAAAGTAGTTCATCAAATGTTGACAGAAGCTTACTGTCATCTGGTTGAAGGTGGGAAACTTCAAATTGTTATTCAAAGGAAACAAGGAGCACCAAGCGCTAAGAAAAAGATGGAGGAAGTTTTTGGAAATGTTGAGCGGATTGAATTAGAGAAAGGATACTGGGTCCTAGAATCGATTAAATAGAAAATATCAAGAGTTCTGATAGCAAGAGTCTTTTATCCTTGACAACTAAGGACATCTAAGATATACTATATAAACACTATATTGTTGAAAATATTGGAAGAGTAGTCTGAAATATTGTCCAGACAAGCTCTTAGGCAAACAAAAGACATTGTGCATTTATTTAATACACATTTCTTTTGTTATTTTTTTGCTTTAAAATAGCTTAAAAGGACATTTGATATATAATTGTAAGCAAACTGTAATGTTTGTAATATATCTAACTGTCTCTTTGAGAAATATTTTTAAGAATAAGAAGTGAAATCAATGAGAGGTGAATAGAGTGCGAGGTAATGAAGTTCACTACGGTAAGAAACGAGTTCGACGAAGTTTTTCGAGAATTCGTGAAGTGATGGAAATTCCTAATTTGGTTGATATTCAATCAAACTCTTATCAGTGGTTTTTAGACGAAGGATTAAAAGAATTACTTGAAGATATATCTCCAGTAGAGGATTTTTCAGGGAAATTATCACT
>JARICH010000022.1 GCA_029257245.1 Atopostipes sp.
CTAAAAATAAACCAGCAATTGGCAATAAAGCAATAGGAAGCATGAATGTTCTTCCTAAAGTTTGCAATTGGTTAAATATTTTATTATCCATAACTGAATAATCCTCCTATATTTATAATTTTAAAAACCTCTATTCTTTAGAGATCCATTGGATAAAAGATAAAAAATAAGTGACTGAAATACCCCTCCTTTAAATCGTTCACTAATTAATAAAAACTAGCTACCAATATTTATTATTGAAAAAAGCTAGTCACTATAATGATAGCCATATATTAACATAAAAGAATAGTTAGTGACAGAAAATGATTGAAAATGAACGAATTTGATGTTATTATTTTCCTCGAGGTGATGAAAGTGCTTACAGAAGAAAGGCAAAATTATATTTTAGAGAAAATAAAAAGAGACAATATGGTCAAGATAAAAGAGCTTGAATATGAGTTAGATTGTTCAGTATCAACCGTTCGAAGAGATTTATTAGAGTTAGAGGAACAAAATTTATTAGTTCGAGTTCATGGTGGAGCGAAAAGAATCTACACCCTTGCTAGTGAGTTAGAAGTAAAAGAGAAATCTAGCATAAATGTTCAGGAAAAAATAAATATTGCACAGTTAGCTGCATCACATGTCAATGAAAATGATGTTATTTATTTAGATGCAGGTACAACGACTTACGAAATGATTCCTTTTTTACAAGCTATTAAAGGTCTTTTAGTGGTAACCAATGGGGTAAAACATGCAGACTATCTAGTAGATAATAACATCTCAGCTATTTTAATAGGGGGACAAATTAAACCAGAAACAAAAGCAATTATTGGTTCAGTTGCTCTATCTCAGTTATCACAGTATCGCTTTAATAAATCTTTTCTAGGAATTAATGGAGTAGATATTGAATTCGGTTTTACCACTCCAGATCCAGAAGAAGCACTTTTAAAAAATAGAGCTGCCTCACTATCTAATAAAACATTTATTCTTGCAGACCACACGAAGTTTGATCAAGTAAACTTTGCTAAAGTAGGAGAATTGGAAGATTATCTCATTATTACGAACAAAGTGAAAGAAAAAACTCAAAAGCGGAAAAGAGACTATGATCAATGGACAAAAGTATTGGAGGCTAGTAAATGATTTACACACTGACCTTAAACCCTTCAATTGACTATATCGTTCGTATAGATGAACTGCAATTTGGCGAGCTCAACCGAATGAAAAAGGAACATTTTTTAACAGGTGGTAAAGGAATTAATGTATCAAGGGTATTACATAATCTAGGATATGACAGTACAGCGCTCGGATTTATTGGGGGTTTTACTGGTCAATTTATTGAAAGTGAATTGGAGAAGGGAAAGATTCAAACAGACTTTATTGAAATTCAAGATACAACACGTATTAATCTCAAAGTTAAAACAGGGATGGAGACAGAAATAAATAGCCAAGGACCAAGTATTGATGCTGAATCTGCACAAGCTTTATTGGATAGAATAAACACACTTAGAAAAGGAGACCTTGTGATTATCGCAGGGAGTAAAGCTAAAAACTTACCTAAAGATTACTATCAACAAATTATCAAAAGGATAAAAAGAGCTGGAGCAGATTTTGTGATTGATACGACCGGGGAAGAATTGCGCGATGCCTTGCAATATCATCCATTATTAGTGAAACCAAATCATCTGGAATTAGCAGAATTGTATGGAGTTACGCTGACTACTGAAGCTGAATATGTAGACTATGGACAAAATTTAATAACAGCAGGAGCACGTTTTGCCATTGTTTCACTTGGAAGTAAGGGGGCACTTTTATTTTCTAAAGAAGGCGTTTACCGAGGAAACTCTCCTAAAGGAAAGGTAAAAAATACTGTAGGTGCTGGTGATTCAATGGTGGCTGGATTTGTAGGAAGCTATCAAGCAACAAAGAATCCCTTAGAAGCTTTTAAACTGGCTTTGGCTAGTGGGAGTGCTAGTGCTTTTACAGAAGATTTAGCAAGAGGAAAAGATATTAAAAAACTCTTAGCCGCCATCGAAATTACACGAATTAGAGAGGATGAAATAGAATGAAAATAGAAGACCTTCTGACTAAAGATCTTATGATTATGGATTTAGAAGCCAATACAAAAGAAGCAGTTATTGATGAGATGATTAATCGACTAGTTGAGAATGCTATAATCGATGATGTAGAGGTCTTTAAAGAAGGGATTATGGAAAGGGAAGCACAGACTTCAACCGGTTTAGGGGATGGTATTGCCATGCCACACTCAAAGAATTCTGTGGTGAATCAATCAGCTGTTCTTTTTGCAAAAAGTAAAACAGGTGTCGATTTTGAAGCTCTAGATAATGAGCCTGTCCATTTATTTTTTATGATTGCAGCTCCTGAAGGGGAAAATGATTTACACCTACAAGTCCTTGCTAGTCTAGCTCGTTCTTTAGTGGATGCTACTTTTATTGCTGATCTGAAAAAAGCAGAAAGTCCTGAAAGAATTCTCGAATTATTTAAGCAAAAAGAAGCTGAATTAAATCCAAGGTCTAATCTAGAAGAGCATACTGAACTGAAAAATAAAAAGCGACCATTTATTGTGGCAGTCACCGCATGTCCTACAGGAATTGCTCACACTTATATGGCTGAAGAAGCTTTAAAGGAAACAGCGAAAAAATTAAACGTAGAGATTCGAGTAGAAACGAATGGTTCAAGTGGAGTAGGAAATCAATTAACTGCAGCAGAAATTAACCGAGCGGATGGTGTGATCGTTGCAGCTGATACAAAAGTTGAAACGAGCCGTTTTGACGGGAAGAAAGTGATTCAACGTCCGGTAAGTGACGGAATCAATAAAAGTGAAGAGCTAATTAATCAAATAGTTGCAGGAAAAGCAGCAATTTTCCATGCAGACCAAGGAGTATTCCAAGCGGATGAGCCGAGAGAAGATCAATCGATTTGGAATCGAACCTATAAAGATTTAATGAATGGTGTTTCCTATATGTTGCCATTTGTAGTGGGTGGAGGAATTTTAATTGCGATTTCTTTTTTATTTGAAAGTTTGTTAGGATCAGAAAGTATTTGGTTTACCTCATTGAATGCGATTGGTCTAGCATCTTTTAATTTTTTAATTCCTATTTTAGCTGGATATATTGCGATGAGTATTGCTGATCGTCCAGGATTATTACCTGGGATGGCCGCAGGATTATTAGCTGAAAATAGCAAGGCTGGTTTTTTAGGAGGGCTTGTTGCTGGTTTTATTGCAGGTTATGTCATCCTCATGTTAAAAAAATCATTAAAATCTTTACCGAAGTCTTTGGAAGGATTAAAAACAATTCTCTTATTTCCAGTTTTAGGATTACTTATCACCGGGGTATCGATTTACTTCCTTGTTGGACCGGTCTTTGCAACTATCAACAGCGGGATGTTAAATTTTTTAGAAAATATTGGAACAGCTAACACAGCCGTTCTCGGAGCTTTGCTAGGAGGAATGATGGCGGTGGATATGGGGGGGCCCTTTAATAAATCTGCCTATGCTTTCTCGATTGGTATTTATCTTGATACTGGCGATGGTAGTTTAATGGCCGCTGTGATGGCTGGCGGAATGATACCACCATTAGCTATTGCTTTGGCAACTAGACTATTTCCTGATAAATTCACTAAGATTGAAAAACAATCTGCTTTATCGAACTTTATTATGGGAGCTTCATTTATTACTGAAGGAGCGATTCCATTTGCTGCAGCGGACCCATTGCGAGTGATTGGCTCATCCGTTCTCGGAGCAGCAGTGGCTGGTGGGTTAACTCAGTTTTGGAATGTCTCAATTCCAGCACCACATGGAGGGGTGTTTGTCGTTCCTTTATCCAACCATCCTTTTATGTTCTTGTTTGCTCTTATAATTGGGAGTATTATTTCCGCTGGAGCAATGGGCTTATGGAAGCCAAGAGTAGTAGAGCTTAGAATTAAAAAATAAAAAAGAAGAATTTATCGATAAAGAACTGTCTCTTGTCTACTAAAGATAGAGCAGTTTTTTATTTCTCAAAGAAAAATGATCCGTGCTATAATGAAGAGCAGTGAACTTTGCTTCAAGATCGAACTATTGTTAAAATGAGCAATAGAAAATTAGAAGAGGTGCTTGCGTGAAAATATTATTTATTGGTGACGTTTCTGGGAAAATTGGACAAAAAATGGTGAAAGATTATTTACCTCGATTGCGGCAACGTTATAAACCACAAGCGGTCATCTTGAATGGTGAAAATGCAGCAGATGGCCGTGGGATAACTGAACAAATATTTAAAAACTTTTTGACTCAGGGAGTGGACTGTGTAACTATGGGGAACCACACTTGGGCGAATTACGAAATCTATGATTTTATTGAAGATACTGACCGCTTAATACGTCCAGCGAATTATCCGAATAATGAAATGGTCCCAGGAAAAGGGATTAGCTATATTCAAATAAATGAGCAAGTCCTTGCGGTCATTAATTTATCCGGTCGTACTTATATGGCGGATTATGCAGATCCTTTTCGTATAGGGGATGAATTAATCGCAGAAGCTAAAAAACATACCAATCATATTTTTATCGACATTCATGCAGAAGTAACCAGCGAGAAAAAAGCATTAGGTCTTTATTTTGATGGGCGAGTATCCGCAGTAATAGGAACTCACACTCATGTACAGACAAATGATGAACAAATCTTACCAGCTGGCACGGCATTCTTAACAGACGCAGGAATGACTGGCTATTATGATGGAATTTTAGGAATGAGTAAAGAGACGATTATTCAACGTTTTCGAACGCAACTGCCTGCTCGTTTTACCGCTCCTGAAACAGGGAGAGGGCAGCTAAATGGTTGTATTATTGAAACGGATAATAAGACCGGATTGGCCAAGAGTATCAAAACTATACGTATTGATGGCGACAGTTTATTTATGGATTAATTTAACCATTCGAAAATGAAATGAGAGATAGAGGAGAGGGTTTTTTTGCCTCAAGATAGTAAACAAACACCAATGATGAAACAATATTTTGAAATTAAAGATGAATATCCCGAAGAGTTTCTATTTTTTAGGTTGGGTGACTTTTATGAGTTGTTTTATGATGATGCGATTCAAGCTGCTCAATTATTAGAAATTACTTTAACAAGTCGTAACAAAAATGCAGAAAATCCTGTGCCTATGGCCGGGGTTCCCCATCATTCTGCTCAAGGATACATTGATCGCTTGATTGAACTAGGACATAAAGTGGCCGTGTGTGAACAGGTAGAAGATCCAAAAGAAGCGCAAGGCATGGTTAAAAGAGAAGTTGTGCAAGTTATTACCCCAGGGACGGTTATGCAAGGGGATGTAGTCAATGAAA
>JARICH010000017.1 GCA_029257245.1 Atopostipes sp.
AGTGATAAAACTTGATCCAAAGTGAATAATGAAATCTTTTAATATATTCAAAAGATGACCTCCTTAAAGATTAGATAAAAGATAAAACAGTCGCTATCCCAATGCCTATTGCGGAAGCGGTTAGTAAAGCGTCCGCAAGCACACTTACACCTGACAGCAAATGACTGGCCATCAAATCACGGATACCATTCGTAATCGCTTTACCAGGTACTAAAGTCATAACACTCGCAACAATCACAATGTTGATATCATTACCTACACCAATAGATGTTAAGAAAAAAGCGGTCCAACCGATCATTGCTGAAGCAATCAATTCACTAAAGAATCGAATGTCCGTTATTTTTTTAGCATACAGAAAGGAGACATAACCTAAACTTCCAGCAAGGCTGGCAGCAACTAAATCATGCAAATTACCCTGAAATAAGAAACCAAAAAATCCACAAGTTAAGGCAGCAACCATGACTTCTTGGAAAACAGAGTAAGGACTTTCTGCTCGATTCATCCGATCGATCTCGTCCAAAGCATCATTCGGTGAGATATCAGTCTGAGCGATTCTACGGGAAAGATCATTAGCGTCCGCAATAATTTGTAAATTACTTTTTTGCTCGGTGACCCTTTGAAGTCTCGTGTGTTCTACTCCGGTCGCCTCTCGAATCGTTACAATCAAGGCCGTAGGAACTGAGAAGACACTCACTCCTTGCATTCCATAGTTAACTGCTACACGATAAACGGTATCTTCTACTCGGTAAGTTTCAGCTCCATTCTCAAGCATCAACCGGCCAATTCCTGTACAGACATCAAGTATTTTAGACGTTAAAAGTTCCATATAAACCCTCCATATATTTAAGTAGAAACACAGCGTACAAACAGTATAACGATTAATTCATAATAAATCATTAGTTTTGGAAGAAAGTTTAAATTGACCAGCCAGCTAAAAATTACCCCTTAAATTAGAGAGCATATATGGTACAATATCAAAATACAGATGAAATATTATACTAAGGAGAATTATTTTGATGAGCTCTGAAACTTTAGAATTATTAAAAAAAGAAGAAGAAATCCTGTGGGTAAATCCCCGATTTAAAGAAGCAAAACTGGCGAATGCAGAATCAGTCTATACAATGGCAGATATTGAAGAGGTTGAAGCTCGTTTTCAACGCTTTGCACCATTCATTCAGAAAGTTTTTCCAGAAACGAAAGAACAAAATGGGATTTTAGAGTCGCCTATCACTCAAATTGAGCAGATGGCCCAATGGTTAGAAGGAGAATATGGACTTAACTTACCGGGGAAAATGTATGTTAAGCGTGACGATTTATTAGCTGTTTCTGGAACGGTTAAATCTAGAGGGGCTATTTATGAAGTGTTAAAGCATGCAGAAGAACTTGCTCTTAAAGAAGGACTATTAAAAAGTAAAAATGAAAATTACGAGATTTTTGCGACTGAAGAATTTACATCTTTCTTTTCAAATTATAATTTAGCCGTTGGAACGACAGGGAATTTAGGAATAAGCGTGGGGGCAATGGGACGAGCTTTTGGTTTTCAAGTAACTGTTCATATGTCCGAAGAAGCAAAAGCTTGGAAGAAAAATTTCCTCAGAGAGCGTGGGGTTGATGTTATTGAATATAAAAGTAACTTTACCGAAGCTGTTAATGCGGGACGCGAAGCTTCTAAGCAAGATCCAAAAAGTTATTTTGTAGATGATGAACATTCAGTTGATTTATTCTTAGGCTACACAGTCGGTGGCTATCGAATGAAAAAGCAGTTAATGGATCAAGGAATAACAGTAGATGCTGATCATCCACTGTTTGTCTATCTACCTTGTGGAATAGGAGGGTCGCCAAGCGGTATCACTTTTGGACTAAAACATGCATTTGGAGACCATGTCCATTGTTTCTTTGCAGAGCCTACTAAAATGCCAAGCATGGTAGCTGGCTTAGAGAGTCAAAAGTTTGATGAGATTAGTGTGGATGATTTATCATTAGGTGGTTTGACTGTAGCAGACGGATTAGCTGTTCCACGTACCTCTGCATTAGTAGCAAAACTAATGAATAATTATTTCAGTGGCGGTTATACCCTCAAAGATGACAGTTTCCAAAGTCTTCTAACAAAATTATATGAAAAAGAAAATATATTTCTTGAGCCAGCAGCTGTTGCCGGTTTGGCAGGTCCATTTAAATTACTAGGTTCAAAGGCTGGCCAAGCCTATTTAGTAGAACATCAGTTACAGAATAAACTAGAAAATGCTAGTCATATTGCATGGGGAACTGGTGGATCAATGGTCCCAGAAGCAGATCGAAAAGATTTTATTGAGGAAGGGCAAGGAAAAAGCTTAGCGGTAAAAGAAAAATAAGGAGGGATCAGATAATATTTATGAAGACTAAAAAAATTATTATACTAGTTGGCCCAAGCGGAAGTGGTAAAACATCGATTGGTCAGATGCTTGAAAAAAAATCAATCCCTCGCTTAGTAACGACTACCACCCGACCTGCTAGAGCAGGAGAAATTGAAGGTGTCGACTATTATTTTAGAGATTATTCAGAAATGAAGATCGATGACTTTGTCGAACAAACGGTTTATAATGAAAATCGTTATGGCCTTACTAAGGAAGAAATTCATTCCATGTTAGAGGAGAACAATATTGTTCATGTCTCTCTTGATAAACAAGGTGCAGAAGCTCTTAAAAAAACCTATCCGGATGAAAGTTTGATTGTTTTTGTAGAAATTACTGAAGACGAAATGATTGAACGGATGAGAAACCGTGGAGATAGTGAAAGACAAATCGAGGAACGCGTTGCATTTGCACAGAAAACAAAAGAACTCCTCCCACCAGAAAAAGTTGATTTAAAGATTAGAAACATAAATATAGAAGTTTCTGCTCAAATGATTATTGACCACTTAGCATAAAAGATGGATCAATAAGTTAGATTATTATTTCAAATAAAATAAAAAACAGATCCTTTCTCAGATTAGAGAAAGGATCTGTTTTTGTATAAATAGAATAAAGTCAAATTTATTGATTGAGAAAAATCGATAAGTTAGAAAAAGATTCCTATTAAGACAGTGTTATAGGTTTTAATTAACTAACTATAAATATTATTGATTTGCCTAGGCAGCAAAAGGCCCGTAGTATATTAATTAGTGAAAGCGCAATCAGTGCAGGAGGATCAAGATGATAAAGATAGGTATTGTGGGTGGATCACAAGCTGAGATTAAAGATTTTGTGAAGCAAGCCCTAGAAAAATATAAGAATGATTTAGAATTTCATGTTTATGATACAAGTCCAGACATTGGAAGCAAAGATTTATGGACCTATCATCATTATAATAGTCCAGAAGAAATGGCATTAGCAGCAGTAAAGCAAGCCTATGATAAAAAAATAGATATCATTGTAAAAGGCATTGTATCGACACATACATTATTGAAAGCGATTTTAAATGAAAAATACTCATTGAAGGAACAAAAAGTTTTATCACATGTAGCTCTTATGCAATTACCAAATTTAGAAGAGAAGATTTTACTAACAGATGCAGCCATGAACATTGAGCCAACTACTGAACAGTTAGTTGAAATAACAAAGAATGTTATGAAGGTAGCAATAAATGTTGGAAAAAAGCAGCCTAAGATTGCTCTACTAAGTTCAGCAGAGAATTACAATCCTAAGATGCCATCATCTGTTTTAGCTAAAGAAGTGACTGAGCATTTCTCAGAGGATAAGCAAGCAACTGTTCATGGACCCTTGTCTTTAGATCTTGCTTTATCAAAACATGCAGTAAAAAGTAAGCGATTTAATGGTCCGATTGCAGGAGATGCCGACGTGTTAGTTGTACCAAATATTGACGTAGGAAATGTTTTATATAAAGCTCTCGTATTATTTGGACAGGCGACAATAGGAGGCATGATTGTTGGTACGAGTGTCCCTATCGTATTAACTTCAAGAAGCGACTCAACAGATAGTAAATTGATTGGATTGGGTCTTGCTTTAGACCAAGTAAAATAAATAGTAAGAACAATTGGAGGACATTAGATGACAGAAAAAGTACTCGTGATTAATCCAGGGTCAACTTCAACAAAATTGGCTATCTACTCGGATAATCAGCCATTAGTAGAAGAGACCATTCAGCATAGTGCTGCAGAAATTGACCAGTTTAAATCTGTTCCAGATCAAAAAGATTTTAGAAAAAATACTATTCTATCCTTTTTAGACAATGAGAACATTGAACTTACAGAGTTAACTGCAGTAGTAGGACGTGGGGGATTATTACATCCTATAGTAGGGGGAACTTACCAAGTCAATGAAGAAATGTTAGAGGATTTAGAAGAAGAAAAATATAGTTCCCATGCCTCTAACCTAGGAGCCATTTTAGCAAATGAAATTGCAAAAGAAAATAACTTGCCTTCTTATATTGTTGATCCAGTAGTAGTCGATGAATTTGATCCCTTAGCCCGTATTTCTGGCTTGGCAGGAATTGAAAGAAGAAGTGTAGGACATGCTTTGAACCAAAAAGCGGTAGCAAGAGAAGTATTAGCTAAAAAAGGGAAAAGTTATGAAGAAGGAAATGTCATTGTTGCTCATTTAGGTGGTGGGATTAGTATTGGTGCTCATCACCAAGGACGAATGATTGAGATGGTAAATGGTTTAGATGGAGAAGGTCCTTACTCACCAGAACGGACAGGAACTTTACCAGTAATCGATTTCTCTCAAAAAATTATCGATGAATCACTAACAATCGATCAAGTGAAAAAAATAGTTGCCGGTACTGGTGGTTTGAAATCTTATCTAGCTGAAACAGATATTCGTCTAGTGGAAGAAAAAATAAAAGCTGGGGATCAAGAAGCCAAACTTTATTTAGACGGTATGATTTATCAAATTGCTCGAACGATTGGATCAGTTGCGCCTGTTTTAAGAGGAGAAATTGATTCTATTGTTTTAACCGGTGGAATTAGTCATTCAAACTATGTAATAACAGAAATAAAGAAATATATTGATTGGATGGCAGAGGTTGAGGTGCTTGCTGGCGAAAAAGAAATGCAAGCTTTGTATGAAGGAGTTAAAAGAGTTTTAGATGGTGTGGAAACACCAAAGAAATATAGCAAGTAGAAGATACAGGAGGAAAATAATGACTAAAAGTCCAGATTTATTAATACTCGGTGGCGGAACAGGTGGC
>JARICH010000036.1 GCA_029257245.1 Atopostipes sp.
ATAATAACTGTTCCTTTTGCTTTAACCATTTCAATCAACTCCCTTTCCTTTAGTTTAAGACAAATAAAGCACTATGTCATCTAATATGAGAGCGCTCTCTATTGTATTCCTTTCCTGTTCAAATTATACTAGAGGAAAGAAAGAAGGGACAAATGATGACGAATAAAAAGATGAATATTTTACTGGCAGTTGATGGATCAGAAAACTCAGAACGCGCCGTCTTAGAAGCAAAGAGATATGGACAGCTTTTTGATGTGGAAATTACCCTATTAACCGTTCTTATACCGATAGCCAATCAATACTATACTTATATCGCTCCTCCCATGTTAGAAGAACCCCATCAATCAAAGGAAATAGGTGAAGCGGTTTTAAAAGAGGCCACTAAAATGCTCGCTCTCTCCAAAGAAAGAGTTCATCCCAAAATTGAATACGGAAACCCAGCTGATGTAATCCTTCGTGAAGCCGAAGTTGGAGACTATGACCTCATCATCCTAGGTAGCCGCGGTTTAGGACTATTCTCACGTTCATTTTTAGGGAGTGTTTCAAACAAAGTATTGCACCATACCAAAACAAATGTTTTGATTGTGAAATAAGGATTAACTATTGGTACATCAAGTAAATATCGCTTTTTTGAATCCTTCGTTCATTCAAGTTATACTGAAAGAAGTAAATAAACTTGTATTCTAGTTAGAATATAAGAAAAGATTCAAAAAAGGAGAATCGTAATGACAGAAAAGAAAACAAAAATTTTAGTAACCGTCGATGGATCAGAGAACTCGATGAGAGCCTTAAGAGAAGCCAAAAAATATGGTGAAATGTCTCAAGCAGAGATTACTATTCTATCCGTGTTAAACCATGGCTTTGCTTTACAGTCAACGAACAAAACATCATCTACCAATGGAAAGACTGAACAAACAAGAGAAGAAATAGGTGAAGCTATTTTAGCAGAGGCGTTAAAATCTTTTGATGATTATGAAGGGGACGTTTATACCAGTCTTCGAAATGGTTATCCAGCTGACGAAATCCTTGAAGAAGCGGATTTTGGGGAATTCGATTTAATTGTAATGGGAAGTCGTGGACTCGGATTATTTTCTAGAACTTTCTTAGGAAGCGTGTCAAACAAAGTACTTAACCACACCAAATCAAATGTACTTATTGTTAAATAATTTAATCATCAATAAAACCCTGACCTCACCCGTCGAATTCGGTGAAGTCAGGTTTTTTTCAGCTCAGCTTTATTTTTTACTCTTCCGCAATTAAAAAGACTGTGCGTCCATTCCCTGAGCCTTCCATCATTTCTTGATGTGCTTCTCTTGCTTCATCTAAAGTAAATTGAGCACCAATCAGAGCTTTAACCGATTCATTTTCTAAAAATTTTCTGATTTCTTTCCAAGCCGCTAGTTTATCTCGATTCGGCATCTTGCCTACATTCACTGCGGTAACCACGGCTTCTGTCCCCATAATATTTCTTGGATTAATCTCAATTGTATCTCGACTTCCCACAATAACAATCCGACCAGCATCCGCAATCACTTGTGTATCCATTTCTAAATTCACATTCGCTAACATTTCAATAATGAGATCTGGGCCATTATTTTCAGTTAATTCCATTAATTCATCTCGATTGTCTTCATCAATATGCTTTAATGCATGATCGGCACCTAGCGCTAATATTTCTTGACGTCCCGCTTCCGTACTCGATGTACCAATCACTTTTGCGCCTAAGGCTTTGGCCATTTGAACAACAAAACTTCCTACTGATCCAGATGCCCCATGTACCAAAACAGTATCCTCTGACTGAACATTTCCACGTTGAACTAATGCCCGATAAGCAGTAAAGACTGGAATACCAAGTCCCGCCCCCTCAAGCATCGATAGATTATCCGGTAAAGAATAAAGATGTTCTTTATCAATCACCACTTTTTCAGCATAAGTTCCCGTATTACGCTTAGCTAAAAAGCCGGCAATCCAGACACGATCTCCTGGTGAGAAATCTTCAACTCCCTCACCCACTTCTTCAACGATTCCTGCTCCATCATAGCCAGGCACATAAGGAAGCTCTGGTTTAAAGGCGCCATAGGTTCCCGTAATCGTATACGATTCATTGGGATTCAAACCCGTCGCATACACCTTCACTTTTACTTCATTCTCATTAACAGTCGGTTCATTAATCGAACCTGCTTTCAAAACTTCAGGTCCACCAAATTCTATAATTTGAACTGCTTTCATCAAAGTCCCTCCTCTTTTGCTTAGTTTACCATTGAAAGAAACTTAGGTCTTGGTATTTGCTTCTTAATTTTAAAAAAAAGCTTAGACTCTTCTTTTAAATGGATTATCATTGTATAAAGGAGAAATACAACTTATAATTAGGATAGGAAGCGTAACCAAGATTAGAAGGAACGGATTTAAATGAAAGAGGGATAAATAATGGAAGAAAAGAAGAAGAAAATTTTAGTGACAGTGGACGGCTCTGACAATTCAAAGCGAGCAGTAATTGAGGCAAAAAAGTTTGTTGATCAAGAAAATGTGGAAATGACTTTACTTACCGTAGTTAAACCACTCATCTCAGAATATTATGATAAAATCGATGCACCTAAATTGAATGATCCTGCAGAATTAAAAAAAGCGGGACGATCAATTATTGATCAATCCATTCAAATACTTGGTAAATCGCATAATGAAGTCATTGGTAAAGTCAGACGAGGAAATCCAGCTGATGAAATACTTAAAGAAAACGAACAAGAGGACTATGATTTAATTATTATGGGGAGTCGAGGATTAGGTGCTTTCTCTAGAACTTTTCTCGGCAGTATCTCGAATAAAGTTTTAAACCATGTGGACACTGACGTATTAATTGTTCGCTAATCAAAATAAGGCTTAAATCATTGACTAGCAACTTTAAGGAAAGATGAGATTAGAAAGTCATTCATCCTCATTGTGCTTCTCTCTATTCAGACCTTGTAAAGGAGAATATCTATGGAAAAAGTAAAAAAGAAAATCTTAGTCTCTGTTGATGGGTCAGATAACTCAAAAAGAGCTATTCTAGAAGCAAGACGACATCTGCAAATGTTTGATGCACAAATCAGCTTATTAACAGTCGTTAATCCAGCATTTCCAGACTATGATCGTTTTCTTGAAGAAAAGGAAAAAGAAGATGTGCGACAGAAAAAGCCTAAAGACCATCCAGCTCTTGCAGAAGCTTTAGAACTTTTAGGCAAAAGTGCAGAAGAGATTCCTATTTTTCTAAAAATTGGTGAACCAGCCACTGAGATTTTAGCTGCTGCCGAAGCCGGAGATTATGATTTAATTCTCATGGGTAGTAGAGGTCGCGGCAATTTTTCTAAAGCATTTTTAGGTAGCGTCTCAAATAAAGTGCTCAATCATGCGAATACGAGTGTATTAATTGTTAAGTAAGAACGAACTGTACATTCCTTTTAAAAGACTTGGAAAGGAGAATTACGATGAAAGAAAGAGATTTAGCTGGACGAAAAATGAAAATCTTAGTCAGCATTGATGGTTCAGATAACTCGATGCGCGCTTTGGAAGATGCTAAAATATATGGCAAAGCAATGGATGCAGAAATTACAATTCTTCATGTATTAGAACGAAAAATTCCGCGCCATTACAGCACAAGTGGGAAAGAGATTGCTCATCTTCTTGAAAAACAAGAAGAAACAGGTTACAGATTACTAGAAGATGCGACTGGTTATTTCAAGGAGTATGAGAAAGAAGTCCATACTCTATTAAAAAAAGGAGATCCTGCAAACCAAATCTTGGAAGTGATTGATTCAACTGATTTTAATCTCGTCATTATGGGGAACCGAGGATTAGGAGCCTTCTCGCGAACCTTCTTAGGAAGCGTCTCAAATAAAGTCTTAAACCATTCAGATACTAACGTATTAATTGTCCGATAGATATATTTAAATGATACCTTAAAAAAATCCTTTTCTCAGCTAAGAGAGAAGGATTTTTGGTCATTACTTACTTAAACCAATTATAAAAATAATTGGTTAATTATTAATTCATCTGATTTCTAACTTTAATTAATATGTGATTAATCAAAGTTAATGTTTTCGCATCCTGAGGTAAGCTCACCAACTCTAATAATATGTACTCTGCTTGTTCAAATGGAAGTTTTTTTAAATAGCTTTGGCTTCTATGACCGTTTCGGTCAAAGGCTGTTTCTTTTACATGATGGTCGGCTAACCATTGTTCGTGTTTTTTCATATCGAGTGGCGTTTTTAGGATTGTATAGTCACTTTCAATTTTATAACCTTTTTTATTCCAAGTGCCTTCTCCTGCTGCCATTTCATTCGCACGAGGTTGATCCGCTTCTTCATAACTACCTTTAGCCACGCTAAGCGCATAAGTTTCTCTATTTGCCCCATGAAAAATAATATCACCAGCTCTTACTTTTTTCATTGTCTCATAGCCAATGTTCTTTGCACCCTTTCGACTTCTTTGTGGAGACCATAAATATCCTTCTTTACTCTCAAATTCATGCGTTTGTCCCTGTGACACATGAAATGTTTGCATAAGATTCACCCCTTACTACTGATCTTACAACTCTTTTGGGAGCGGATCAATAGTAATGAGAGCTTTCCCTTGTTTCATTGTGAATGAACAGATGATTTAATCACATTGGCCTTTCTAAATAATAATTTAATAAGTGATCAAATG
>JARICH010000069.1 GCA_029257245.1 Atopostipes sp.
GTAGATAGAAATAAATAGATTTTTTACCTGCTTGTTTATAAGATAGGTATAGAATTGGAAAAATTATAATAAATTGAAGCATGATTGGAATATAATAACTACCTGGTGTTGTACCTCCTGTAAGAAAGTATAATAGATAGTCCTTTAAACTGTAAGATACAAAAGGGCCCATTTTCAACTGGTAACGCTGATAAAAACCCAGAAAGAATTCTAAAGCAATGATAATAAAATATGGAGATAAGAAGCTATTAAATTCTTGAATAAGTCTTTCCTTTTGATAGAAATCCTTTAATAAAGTTAACTTATTTTTATCAGCTGATAAACTATTTGTGAAACCACTCAGAATTATAAATATAGGTACAGCCATACTAATCCAAAAAGGACCACCGATTGCTAATCGCTGACTTTTGGAAAGAGAATGAGTCAGAATAACTAGAATAGATGCAAAAGCCTTCAAGTAATCAACCGATAAAATTCTTTCTACTTTTCCGTTAACTATTTTACTCAACTTAGCTTCTCCTCTATAATTTATAGTGATATTTTTTCATTATTCATGAATAATTTATTTATGATACGGTTCATTATTCAATATTTTAAATGCACGATAAATTTGCTCTGTTAAAATTAATCGCATTAATTGATGCGGATAAGTCAATTTACCAAAAGAAACTTTTAAATGAGATTTTTCTAGGACTTCTCTACTTAATCCATGCGATCCACCTATAATATACACTAAGTGACTCTTTCCATAAATCGTTGTCTCATTTATATGTTGAGCGAATTTTTCGGAAGTTAACTCCTTTCCATGTATATCCAAGACAATTACTTCGGAACGATCTGGTATTTTTTCCATTATCTTTCTTCCTTCAATTTCTTTAATTTGCTCAATTTCCTTATCACTTAAAAACTGGCCTGCTGGTTCATCTTTTACTTCAAGAATTCTTACTTTCGCATAACTTTTTAATCGTTTAAGATACTCAGCAATACCCACTTTTAAATATTTTTCTTTTAATTGACCCACAGAAATAATTGTAATATTCATAGATCCTCCCTATTTAGTTGTGCACATAGTTATCCACATATCCACAGATATTTAAAATCTGATCTTTTGTCTTCCTGTTCTAGCAACAATTATATTCTAAAAAACAGCTGTTCGGATAATATTATCAACAAGTTATGCACAGTCAATCTTAATTATTACTTTATATAAAGCCTATTAAGACAGTATTTAGTGATTGTTATATCTATAGTTAATTTTAGTCCACACTATTATATTAAAAATGGGGATAACTTTTAAAGATAAGTAGTGATACTATCAACTCTTTGGTAAAGTTATCCCCAAATTTTATATTTTATTTTAATCATCCACATTATTATAATAAATTTTTAATTCTCTGCTGCTAGCATTTTCAGATTTAATACTTTTGGTTGCCCATCTCGATAATATTCAATTTCTACTGTTTTTCCTACCTCAGTTGTATATAAAAGTTGACGTAGACGAACAGAGTCACTTACTTCTTCTCCGTCAAAGCCGACAATAACATCGCGTGGTTGAATTCCAGCTTGAGCTGCCGAGCTTCCTGTAGCTACTCGAGTAACAACAATTCCCTCTTCTAAATTTTCGTCTAATTTTAATTCTTCAACTTTTTGTTCTTTTGAGATGTATGCTAAATCAATCATGGTGATCCCTAAATGAGGGCGAATAACTTCTCCATCTTGTTCTAATTGATTAATAATTTCTACTGCATCATTACTTGGTATAGCAAAACCCATTCCTTCAATAGTTGCAGAAGATATTTTCATTGAGTTAATTCCAACTACTTGACCTGAAATGTTTATTAAAGGTCCGCCAGAATTGCCTGGATTAATTGCTGCATCGGTTTGAATAGCGGTCATTTCCCAATCGTACTCTCGATCTCCTGTAGTGTCTACTGGAACGGTTCGAGCGATCCCCGAGATAATTCCAGAAGTAACTGATGAAGCAAATTCTGTTCCTAGTGGAGAACCTATCGCTATGGCTGGTTCTCCTACTTTTAGATTATCGGAATCTCCAAATTCAATTTTTGCTTCGATGTTCTCTGAATCAATTGATAAAACTGCTAAATCGGTCCATATATCAGTTCCTACCACATCTGCTTCTACACGCCTACCATCTTGGAAAAGAACCTCTACTACATCGGAACCTTCTACTACATGATTATTTGTAAAGATATAGGCTAGATTATCAGATATTTTGTAAACTGCTCCACTCCCAGAACCAGCTTGTAAATACTCTTCTTCACTTGTAGCTTCTCCATAGAAAGATGCCCATGAGTTAAAATTATTTCTTTGCAGATTCAAAACAGATACAACAGCCCCATCAATTTTTTCAACTGCTTCAGTGATCGCTGTTGTGACATCTACTTGAACATTTGATATTTCTACTTTTTCTTCTAGAACTTCTTCCTCTGTTATTTCTTCCGGTACATTAGTACAAGCTGCTAAAATTAATGGCATAGACGATATCAAAATTATTTTCTTTAATTTTTCTTTCATTTTTATTTCCTCCGCATAAATACTCTATTTAATTATTATTGTTTTTATCTTGTATTATAGTTCTTAACTATGAATTTTTTTAGAAGACAAAGATAAAATCTATCAATATATTAACACTATTTCTTCTAAAAAGAAAAGCTACCCCCTTATTTAATGGAGGTAGCTAGTCTTTAACTTATAATCTAAATAGTTTTTGTGCTTCTTCTGGATCAGTATCATATAAAAAGAAATCCTCGCCCACTCCTTTATCTTTTTGTTCCAGTATTTCTTTAAAAGTGTTTCTAGCAATTTCTTTCATATTGTTTTCCTTACTCAAGTGACCCAAATAAACTCGCTTTGTTTCATTACCAATTAAATCTACTAAAGCCAATGCTCCATCATCATTCGATAAATGTCCTTTGTCACTCAGTATCCTTTGTTTCAAGGACCAAGGGTATGCTCCCATTCGCAACATCGATACATCATGATTGCTTTCAATTAAATAAGCATCGGCATTTTTTAGTGCATCTCTCATTCGATCACTTACATAGCCCGTGTCTGTCAAAATAACAAATTGTTTATTATTTTTTTGGAAAGCGTAAAATTGAGGATCAATCGCATCATGAGAAACACCAAAACTTAATATATCGATATCGCCGATTGTTTTAAGTTCTTTTTTATCAAATAAGAATTTATGCTCGGTTTTAATTTTTCCTATTTTGCTTCCCATCGCTTGCCAGGTTTTATCGTTCGCATATACGTCTAAATTATAGCGACGTGACATGACTCCTACACCTTGAATATGATCGCTGTGTTCATGAGTAACTAAAATAGCATCTAAGTCTTTTGGATCACGATCAATTTGACTCATCAGTTCAGCTATTTTCTTTCCACTTAAACCACTGTCAACCAATAGTTTTGTTGTAGGAGATTCAATATAAAGCGCATTTCCTGAGCTGCCACTTGCTAAAATACTAATTTGTAAATCATCTACATTGTTCATCCTAGATTCATTTATTTTTTGCAATTATAAAATCCTTCCAAATAGCTTATTTCTTATTTTAATTGTTAGTTGTTTTCGTTATCATCTGTCTCAAATTTTTCTTCAGGCTCTTCATTGCTATCTTTTTGCGCATCTGGTCGATTTGTGGGTTGATGCTTAATAATTGTCCCTGTTACTGCATCCACACGGAAATTTTCTTTTTCTGATGTTCGAATAACGTCAATTGACCATACTGGACTATACATCGTTAAATCTTCCAAATGTAAAGCTCGATAATAAGCTAGTACTGGAGTTTTTATTTCGAATCCTTCTCTTACTTCATTATTAATAAATAATAACTCAATGGCCCGTTTCCCATCAATTAAATTTAATGAATTTCCTTGTTTAGTCACTGGCCCTGCATAGCTTTGTTGAAAAGCATAAATTTGACCTTCTTGATTTACAAACAATGAAATTTCGGAACTTCCATCAATAATCGGCATGCCGTCAACATGTTGATAGAGTACAAAACGCTTTCCTACTTCATCATACTCCAGACCGTTATACTCTTCACCAAACATCACTTCATCTGTGAGTATATATTCCCTGATCAGTTGATAGTCTTCTTTTTTAAAACCATCTGTTGGATTTCCTGTTAGCTGAATAGCATTTGATGGGAAACTAACATAATAAATTCCTTCTTCATCTATACTTCCCATATAGTTATTACTTTCTTTTATCTTAGCCTCCATCAACTCATGACTGTTGGCTTGTATAGAAAATATTTCTAAATCATCAATATTTGTTCCTTCCAAGTCAGGTAAGGTGATATTTAATTCTTCCATATTCGCAATCACATTGTAACTCTCTTCTTGAGAACTTGTTTCTTGAATATCTTTTCTTTCTAATATTCCATAGATTAGATAAAGGTTCAAAAATAGAAAAGCCACCATAAAAATGTGAGCAATTTTTTTAAAATCCATAAACTGTCTCCTTGTGTAAATCGATCAATGAAGAGCAAGTTAGCCATCTATCTTTATAATAAACATACCAATCAGGCTCAAAGTTGACCACTTGACTGTCCTCATTGCTTTCTTCCCAACTGTAACCAATACTAAAATCGTCAATTAACTGAAAATCTTCTTCACTCATTTCAGTGCGTAATTTATTAATCATTTCGATTCCAGAGGATAGCTGTTTTTTTGGAGAACCCTTAATATCAATAGGAGTATTTACAAAACGTAAGGGTAATTTGATATGAGTTACACCTTCCTCAACGATTGCTATTTCAGAAATACTTTCGTATTCATTTTTACTAAATACAGGAACTCCGTTTATTTCTCTGCGGAAAGATAAGATATTATTCTCTTTATTGATTGAAGAAAAACTTAAACTGTCTGACCAGTTTTCCAATTGATTAATTTGCTGAAAACTTTTTGTATAGCGATCTTCAGGATCCATTTCATCTACTGTATAAATTTGACTCAAATAAGTCAAAGTATGATTATTCTCATTAATCGTTACTTCTTTTGTCAAGTCAATATAGCGAGTGTAATTGTTTGTGGAACGTCTATCGACTAGTGAAGTATCTGTAAAAAAGTGATTAATGTAAGTTCGGTCAGGAAATTGACTAATAATATAGGATTGATAAGGTATTTCAACGGGATCCGTTGGCAGATACTTAATGGTATCTTTCAAATAAATTATCTCTGCACTTTGATAAAAAATATCCTCTTGATTAATGAGACTCCCTACTTTTGTCTTTTCATCTTCAATCATTTCTGCTGTATAAAAAGACCCTGATTCCATATGGTAAAAAGATACTTTCGCTGAATCATACTGATCAAAAAGAATCCGATCAAAGAAAAGATTCGTCGTTTCTTTAGACAATTCAGAAAAATTAGATGAAATAATTCCAAATGGTAACTCATCTGGATAGACAAATTCAATCCATTTCCCGCGAGTTATCTTTTCTACGTACTCTTCTTGCGTTAAACTTTCTTTTTGTACTATTTTAGAAAGTTGAGAGCTTGCTATCGTTTCTTTTAAAAAATCATTGAGTCCATAACTAGTCGCAATAGACAAGGGTTTCTCATCTTGGATTCCATGCAAAGCAATTAACCTCGGGCGAAAAACTTCCTCAAAAGAATGTGTTCTAAAAGATATCCTTGAGGGACTTGATTGATTGCTATCGGTTTCTTCTTCTCCAATATTTCGTCCAGTAGTCCATAGTGAAAATGATAGTACAATACTCGATAAAACTAATAAAGTAAGGATAATATTTGTCAGAGTAGTTCGCTTAACATTCTGTTTTACACCCATCCCCAATCCTCCTCTTCGTACGGAATGTAAGGGAGTGCAATATAAAATGTTGTCCCACTACGCTCCTTACTCTCGGCCCAAATCTTTCCTTCATGCTGTTCGATAACTTCTCGACTAATTGCTAAACCTAAACCTGTTCCTCCCATAGCTCTTGATCGAGCATGGTCTACTCGATAAAACCTTGTAAATATGTGCTTTAAATCTTCTTCTGGAATTCCAATTCCATTATCCTTAATTGACATAATTACATAGCCGTCTTTGATCTTCATTCCACAAGTAATAGTCCCACCTTCGGGAGAGTAATTCACTGCGTTATTCATAATATTATCTAGTACTTGGACAATCCTATCTGCATCTACATCAACAAATGTAGCTTCAGCTAACAGATTTTTTTCTATCTGATAATTTTTTTCGCGCAACTCCTCTGATTGAATTAGCATTTCAAATCGGTTTAATACTTGGGCAAAAAGAGCCGTAATATCAATTAGCTCTTTTTCTAGTTCACTTTTTCCAGAATCAATTCTAGATAAGTGAAGCAAATCATTAATCATTCGGATCATTCGGTCCGTTTCAGATTGAGCCACTTCTAAAAATCGTGGAGCTAATTCATCATCTTTCCATGCACCATCGATAAGTGCTTCTATATAGCTCCGCATACTCGTTAAAGGCGTTCGTAATTCATGTGAAACATTCGATACAAATTGCTTTCGGTTCTTTTCAATTTTCTCTTCTTCTGTCACGTCTCGTAATACGCAGACTACCCCACTAACAAACCCTGCCTCTGTTTGAATCAATGAAAAACTAGCTCGTAATATCGTTTTTTCAGTATCTTCTTCTCCAAAATAAACAAGTATTCCTTCATTTTTTTCAACTAATGTTCGTAGGCTATAGTCTTGTCTAATTTGAAGTAAAGAAAGTATATTTTCTCCAATTATGTTATTTTTTGAATGATCTAACATTTTAACGGCCATATTATTAACAATATCAATGACTCCATGGCGGTTAGTGGCAATGATGCCTTCAGACATATTCGCTAAAACGCTATCTAATCTTCTTCTTTCAGATTCAATTCGACGCTGACCTCTTTCGACTTCATCTGATAATTCATTAATATTTTCTGCTAGTAAGCCAATTTCATCTGTTCCATATATTTTTACTTCTCCAGAATAGTCTCCTTCTCCAATTGCTTTTGCTTTCTCTTGCATCTCTTTAATGGGATCAGTTAATGCTTTAGAAACCATGTTTGCAAGAATAGACGATAAAATAATAGCAATTAGTGAAGCTCGTAAAAATATCCAGGTAATCTCTGTAATTTGATTATAAACAGCTTCAATTTTACTTTCGACAACTATCGCACCAATTATTTTTTGTGGATCGGATGGTGAGTACACAGTTTTTACAATTTTCCATCTTCGGGTATTCGTCGTTGGATCGATTATCTGTCTTGAGATTGAACTCCCTTGTAAAATAGCTGTTCGTGCATCAGTATCATTCAATATTTGGCCTAATTCTGACTGCAAGGTACCATCACTATTTCCTAAAATAACAAAATCATCATCAATCACGGTAATGTTTGATATTTCTGTTCCTGAGAAATCTTGAATCAATTGATTGATCTCATCTTCCGGTATAATTCCTTCGCTAATTTCTTCAGGCTTCTCTAACATTTCTAAGTAAGGTATAAAAGAGTTTTCTAAGAAATTTGTTTGCAATTGTTGATTTTCTTGAAAATTACTAATTAACTGTCTTTCTGTTTGCGTAATAAAATTCGCCCCAATTAACTGTAAGGCGAATACAATAACCATAACGATAACCATAACAATTTTAGCATTGATTGTTTGATAGAAACGTATTTTTTTTATCATTGTTAGAACTCCATTTTGTCAGGATTCCTTAGGTAATAGCCTACTCCACGTCGCGTAATAATATAATTAGGATGACTTGGACTATCTTCTACTTTCTCTCTCAAGCGACGAATAGTCACATCTACGGTTCGAACGTCTCCTAAGTAATCGAAATCCCATACCTCTTCTAATAAATGTTCTCTCGTCATCACTTGTCCCACATGTCGTGCTAAATAATGCAGCAATTCAAACTCTCTATGAGTTAACTCAATCGTTTCTTCATTTTTAGAAACATAATAAGCATCAGGATGTATTGTTAAGTCTCCGACTACAATATCATTTTTATTTAAATCTTTCTCTTCTTCTTCAGTTGATTTATTACTGCTATGTCTTCTCAAATTAGCTTTGACTCTAGCAACAAGTTCTCTATTTGAGAATGGTTTTGTAACATAATCGTCTGCCCCTAATTCCAAACCAAGTACCTTGTCAATTTCTGTTTCTTTTGCTGTAACCATAATAACAGGCATATCATGTGTCTTTCTAACTTCTCGTACGACTTCTAATCCATCTAATTTAGGTAACATCACATCTAAAACGATAAGTGCAGGATCTTCTGACTCAACTTTTTCTAAAGCTTCTTCGCCATCAAAAGCAGTTATGACTTCATAGCCTTCTTTTTCCAAATTGAATTTAATAATATCCGAAATTGGTTTCTCATCATCTACTACTAGTATTTTTTTCATTTCGCTTCTCCTCAATTTTTTTAAAAAGATTCGCTGTTTGATAAATTTTATTCTGGTTAATGTCATTTATTCGTTTTCTAATTATATCATAGAAAAAGACCTAGTTCAAAATGCTCAATAGTAGCAGAACTTTGATATCACAAGTTTTTATTCGATTTAAATTACCTGGTTTTTACTTTATCTAGTTAATTCTTTTTGTATAATTTTGCTTCTAATGCTAAACTTTTATTAGCAATCGCTTTTTTACAAGGATGAGTCGTCGAAACAATTTCTGCTTCTTTTTGATCTAGTAATACAATACTTATTACTGGATTGTAACCCTCTGTTCGAATATATTCTGGATTAAAAGAAATTAACAAATCTCCTTTTTCTACAAACATTCCATTCTCTAAATTTGTTTCAAAACCTTTTCCTTCTAATTCAATTGTATTTATTCCAATATGAATCAATAACTTTATTTGGTTATCAGCTGAAAGGTAGATAGCATGTTTGGTTCGAGCAATTTCTTCAATTTTTCCAGAAATCGGTGAATATAATTTTCTACCCGTCGGAATTAGTCCATAACCGTCCCCCATTATTTTACCTGAAAATATAGGATCTAAAACTTCTTCTATTTTAATAATTTCCCCATCACTAACAGCTTTCAAATTTAGCTCAATGGGATTTACTAGATTTTCACTCAAATGACTATTATTTTCCATGCACTCTATTCTCCTCTATTTTACTAACTAGTATTTTTAGTCTTTATTTTAATTTTAATGCAGATAGTTAGTCTTTTGTTTTAACGAAAGGACTTTTTTTGGTATTCTTATAGTATACTAAAGATAATTGAATTCAGGAAAAATAACAATCATTCTTATTTATTATATTAAATCCAAAAGAAAAGAGGAAAAATAATGAGTCCTGGCGTTACAATTGCTATTTCAATCATAGGATTTTCAATTCTTTTATTGATTATTGTGGGAGCTATCTCCTATAGTCAAATGAAGCCTACTTTGGAGAGTTTTAAACAACTTAAATCAACTCTTGAACAAAAAAAACTTTTTTACCAGAGAGAAAGTCAACATTTGACTGAAACGGCTGATAAATTAAATCAAGATGTCGGTTTTCTTCAAGAAGAGCTCGATATAAAAAATATTAATTTTCAAAGTTTTACGCAAAAACAAAATGAACTGCAAAATTCACTTCTTTATTTAAAAAATCATGCAGGAGAATATTCAAAAGGGATTGCTCGAAATTTTAAAAACGAAGTTAAAGAAGAGGGTCCTAAAATATTTGATGTTTTTAAACGATCATTCAAAAAAACAGCTCAAAAACAAAAGACACGCTTTATCAATAGAAAAGAAAGTTGAGGGATATGATGAAAAAGAAGGAAAGTCTCATTTATATTTTTATTGCTGTAGTTAGTGCAGGCCTAGCGTTATTGTTTGCACCGAATTCTGGTCAAGTAACTCGCCGAAGAATAAAATATCAAGCTAAAGATATGAAAGATTCACTTGATAAAAGTAAAGATAATCTCATTCAAGATTTTAAAAATTCTTATTTCGAAGCAGTTGATGAAGTGGAGAAAGAATATGAACTATTAAATGATCGGCAGCAAGAGTTAAAAGAAACTATTTCATCAATTGAGAGTGAATTAACACATTAAATAAAAAATAGCGGTCCTATTATTAATAGGCCGCTATTTTTTATTGTCCTGGAATTTCACTCTCTGGATAATAACTTAAGGAAGAAAACTTGTTATATTCCTTAATAAACAGGAGCTTTACTGTTCCTCTTGCTCCAGACCGGTTTTTTTCAATTAAAACTTCGACCACATTGTCTTCATCGCCTTCATCTTCATCGCCTTCTTCATCTCGATAATAATCTTCTCTATATAAGAAGGCGACAATATCTGCATCTTGTTCAAGAGATCCAGATTCACGTAAATCACTTAAGATTGGTCGCTTGTCTTGTCTTTGTTCTACACTACGTGACAACTGTGAAATAGCAATAACTGGCACATTCAATTCCATCGCTAATTTTTTTAGTTGTCGTGATATTTCAGAAACCTCTTGTTGTCTTGACTCTCGCCCTGAACCTTCAATGAGCTGTAAATAATCTATAATAATTAAACCTATTCCGCCACCTTCTTGCATTAGACGTCTAGACTTAGCTCGGATTTCAGAAACTCTAATTCCTGGTGTATCATCGATATAAATATTCGCTTTTGATAAGCTCCCCATAGCTACAAACAATTTTTCAAATTCCTCTTCAGAAAGCTGACCTGTTCGAAGGTTATTAGCATTAATTGTTCCTTCTGCACAAAGCATGCGGTTTACCAATTGAGTGGCGCCCATTTCTAAACTAAATATTGCTATATTTTCATTGGTTGCTGTACCAATATTTTGTGCAACATTTAGAGCAAATGCAGTTTTACCAACACCTGGTCGAGCAGCTAAAATAATAAGCTCATCTTCATGTAAACCAGCTGTCATTAAATCTAGTGCTCGATAACCTGATGAAAGCCCTGTGATTTCTTCATCATTCTGATAAAGATGGTCAATTTCTTCCATGCTATCTCTTAATACATCACTAATTTTAAGAAAGCCCGATCGGTTCTTTCTTTCAGAAACCTCTAATATTTTTTGTTCAGCCATATCTAAAATATTTGTTACGTCATCAGATTCTTCATAGGTCTCGCTAATGATTTCTTGTGAAGCTTGAATTAAACGACGTAAAAGTGCTCGCTCTTCTACAATTTTTGCATAATATTCTATATTGGCTGCTGTTGGAACAATGGTTGATAACTCAGCTAAATATGCGGATCCACCAACATCTTCTAGTTGTTTATTGTTCTCTAATCGATCAGCAACAGTTACAATATCAACTTCTTCATTTCTTTCGTTTAAATCAATCATTGCCTGGAAAATTAACTGATGAGAACGACGATAAAAATCATTTGTTTGAATAAACTCCATTGCCGATATTAAAGCAGCTGGTTGTAATAAAATAGAACCTAAGACAGACTGCTCTGCTTCATTATTTTGTGGAGGTAATTGATCCTCTATTCTTTGCATTGCCAATGGCATCATCCTCTCGATAGTGACCCTAGGCTTTAAAAAAGCTCTCATTCACTATATTAATTGAAAGAGAGCCTTTTTTAAAATTCTAGTATCTATTTTTTCTATTTATCTTCAATGTCTAAGGCTCTAACGGTTATCTTAGCCGTAACATCATTGTGTAGCTTGAGTTCAACAGTTTGACTTCCCAATGAACGCATTGGGATTTTTTGTATCATTTTACGTCGATCAACTTTTATATTTAACTGCTCTTTAATTTCATCAGCAATTTTCTTTGTTGTGATTGACCCAAATAGTCGACCATCGTCTGCTGCTTTTTCATAAATTTCTATCGGATTGTTCTCTAATATTTCTTTTT
>JARICH010000025.1 GCA_029257245.1 Atopostipes sp.
AAGCAATCACGTGAAATGATGGCTGGGATGTCTGGTGGTAAAATGCCAAAAGGAATCGGTAAGATGTTAGGTGGTCTGGGTGGAGGAATGGGACAGGGTCAACAAGGACTACCCCAAGTACCACAACAAAATCAACGTCGACGCAAGAAAAAAGTTGTTCGTCGTCGTGGAGGTAAAAAGAAAAAATAAATTAAAACTTATCTAAAAAGTGTTGATTGGATCTCTGATCAGCACTTTTTTATTATTTACAGGAAACAAAATTTTTTAGCATGTAAAGAGAAAGTCCTTTACAATGTATTATTTCCATGGTAAGATATATTTTGTGAGTTTTAAAAGTGTCAAGTGATTTCGCTTTACACGAAATGTAAGCTCAACTAAAAAAAATAATGAATACATGAATTATTTCATGAAAAAATATTAGGAGGAAATGTAAAATGGCAGTAAAAATTCGTTTAAAAAGAATGGGATCTAAAAAACGTCCTTTCTACCGTATCGTAGTAGCAGATTCACGTAAACCAGTTTCAGGAGGTATTATCGAAGCAATCGGTACGTACAATCCACTATCAGAACCTAAAAAAGTAGAGCTAGATGAAGAGTTAGCAATGAAATGGATGCGTGAAGGTGCAAAACCATCAGATACTGTTCGAAAACTATTTTCAGATCGTGGCTTAATGACAAAATATCATGAAGAAAAAATTGAAAACAGAAAATAACATTTCACTATACTAAATATCTTAACATTTAAGGATGAGATTATGACAGACCATGAAATGAGAAATCTAATTACAACGATTGTATCAGCACTTCTTAGTCATCCAGAAGAGTTGAAACTAGAATTAAAAGAAACAGATGATTTCCATGAATATTTACTATCTGTACATCCAGATGACGTCGGACGTGTTATTGGAAAACGTGGTCGGATTGCGAAAGCAATTCGTGCGATTGTTTATAGTGTAAAATATGATGGACCAAAACGTGTACGTCTAACGATTGTAGATTAAATAATCGTTCATGAAGGAGTCTCTCAAATAATCTGTTCAGGCAGATATGTTTGGGAGACTTTTTTTGTTAAGAATAATTAGCTAAATATCAATCGGTGGATGTATAATAGAAAAAAGATAGAATAAAAATAGATGAAAGCTAGGAGTTTACTATGACAGAATATTTAAATCTTGGAGAAATCGTAAATACTCACGGTATAAAAGGTGAAGTTCGTGTACAATCCATTACGAATCAAGCGGAAGAAAGATATCAACCAGGAAATAAATTATTAATTAATCTTGGTTCGAATCAAATGAAAGAAGTTACCGTTCAATCGTATCGGAAACATAAATCTTTTGATTTATTAACCTTCAAAGAGTTTGATTCAATCAATGATGTAGAAGTGTTTAAAACAAAAATGCTACAGATTGCTAGAGAAAATTTGCCTGAGCTTTCAGAAGGAATATTTTACGAAAGCGATTTGCTTAATTTAGATGTTTTGACTGAAGAAAAGGAAATGGTTGGATCTTTAAAAGAAGTACTCTTTTTACCAGCGAATGATGTGTGGGTTGTTACTCGTCCTGGGAAAAAAGATTTATTACTACCAGTTATAGAATCTGTGATTGTAAATGTTGATTTAGAAGCAGGCGAAATAATAGTAAATATTTTAGAAGGACTTGATCCAGATGAAGATTGATATTGTGACATTATTTCCAGAAATGTTTGAGAGTCCTTTTGGACATTCGATTGTAAAAAGAGCGCAAGAAGATGAATTTGTTCAAATTGAAACAGTCAATTTCAGGAATTTCGGTAAAGGGAAGCATCGAGTAGTTGATGATACACCATATGGTGGAGGAGCTGGAATGTTGTTAAAACCTGAACCTATTTTTGAAGCTATCGAATCGATTGAAGAAAAATCAGTAAGGAGTAAGAAAAGGATTATTTTAATGGATCCAGCTGGGAAAAAATTTGATCAAGAAATGGCTGAAGAATTTTCGAGAGAAGAGCATCTTGTGTTCATTTGTGGCCATTATGAAGGGTACGACGAAAGAATTCGAAGCCTTGTTACAGATGAAGTTTCATTAGGCGATTATGTTTTAACCGGTGGCGAATTAGCTGCGATGGTAATGGTTGATGCAACTGTTCGATTAATTCCCGGAGTGGTAGGGAATCAAGATTCGGTTCTCGAAGATTCGCATTCTACAGGACTGCTAGAACATCCTCACTATACGCGCCCTGCTGTTTATGAAGGGATGGAAGTCCCAGAGGTTTTAAGGAGTGGAAATCACCAATTAATTGAAGAGTGGCGCCATAAAGAATCTTTACGTAGAACTTATTTAAGACGTCCTGATTTAATTGAAAGTTTAGATTTAACAGCTGAGGAGCAAAGTTGGCTCGCTGAATTTAAAAGCGAACAACTGAGTCAAGATGAGCATTGAAATAAATCTCATGAAATCCTAGGTTTTATGCTAGGGGAAAGCTGATCAATGGAATGAAATTTTTTCTCAGATATGTTAAAATGCCAATAGAATCAAGAAGCTGAAAATTAAAGGATGATAAATACGATGAGCTATTCAGAAAAAGTAATTGAACTCATTCAAACAGGAAATTTAGATGAAGTTGATGAAACGATTCAACTTGCTTTAATGCATGATGATGATGACACGATTTATTTACTAGGAAATAGCCTCTATCAGTTAGGTTTTTTGGAAGAAACCAGATTAGTATATAACCATCTGATCAATTTAAACCCGCTGGATGACGACCTTAAAATCTACTTAGCAGAAATTGAGGTTGAAGAAGGAAATGATATTGATGCTTTGGAAATCCTACATAACATAAATGAATCAAGCCCTACTTATCCTCAAGCCCTCTTAGTAGAAGCAGATTACTATATGTTGAATGACCTACCAGAGGTCAGTTTGCAGAAGTTAGATGAAGCTAATGAGTTAGTTCCAAACGAACCAATTATACTCTTTGCTTTAGCAGAAGTATATTATACAATTTCAGATTTTCAACAAGCGATTTATTACTACAAAGATTTGTTAGAATCAGGACATGAAGAAATTGCCGGAACTTTAATCAGTGGACGATTAGGTGATGCTTACTTAATGATTGGTGACTATAATCAATCGATTGTATATTTAAAAGAAGCAATTGAATATAAAGATGACGCAGAAAGCTACTTTCAGCTCGGTTTTGCTTATATGGGGCAAGAAGACTACGAACAAGCAATTGACGCCTTGAATCGAGCAAAAGTTTTAGACTCAACATTGATTGGAATCTATGTTTTACTAAGTAATGCTTATGAACAAATTCAAGAATTAGAAAAAGCTCTAGATATTTTAAAAGAAGCAATTATTGTAAATGAAATGGATACCGATTTATATATTGCTGCTGGAGAAATTGCTACAAAAAATCAAGACTATCAACAAGCAAAAAGTTATTATCAGAAAGCATTAGAGTTAGAGCCAGATAATGAGCGAGTCGTATTAAAATACGCAAACTATTTGAGCTTTGTCGATGAACATGAAGAACTAATTGAACTATTTGAACGTTCCGCAGGAAATATTCAAGAAGATCCAGATGCAAGTTGGCTGCTAGCAACAGCTCATAACATGATGGATGAATATGATAAAGCTAGAGAATTCTTTACACTGGCCTATCCTTATTTCTCAAAAGATTTAACATTTTTAAAAGAATATGCTATTTTTCTAAGAGAAGATGGACAGCGGGATAAGATGAGAGAAATTCTTGAAGATTACTTAAGACTAAATCCGCAAGCTGATAATGAAATTTTATCTTTGCTAGACGATTTTAATTATTAACTCTAAACCATATAGATAGAGGGGTGGCTGAAATGAAAGAAGAAATAAGTATTCAGAAGAAAAAATATTTTTTGAAATGGTTGACTAGGAATCATACTTTTCCCGTGAGAGAATCTTTATGGATTTTAGATTACCTTTACAACCATGAAAGTATGTTAGAAAAAAGTCATTTTGTTGAAAGAGTTGAGCAAACGCCCCGTGGAATCTATCTGGCTGTAGATGAAAATAAGCATGAAAACTTTATTTTTTATAAAAATGGTCATTCTTACGAAGATCCGATACAAGCCTTTCACGAAGTACGTTTAAACTGGAGCTCAGATTTATACTTAGAAATTGAATTTAAAGATGCTTGGCAATCGAAAGAATACCTAGCTGTTTTAGAGGACAATCCACATGCGTCTTGGAATCATCAAATAACAGATGAACAAATTATTAAAATGAAGCAAGCATTAAAGTATGAAAGTCTCTCCAATGCAAAAGAAACATTACTCAATCAAATTAACGACAGCTTGATATCAAATGATAAAAAACAATTTAATCAATTGTCTGCCGAATTTGATAAAGTTAATCAATCCTTACAAGAGCTAATATCGGATGAATAAACAGAAATAACTTTACTAAGGAGATGAAGGTATTGGAAATGAAAGACATGCAAAAAACCGTTGATGACTATATTGGCCAATTTAAAACAGGCTATTTTTCTCCTTTAGCCATGATGGCACGGTTGACAGAAGAAGTAGGAGAGTTAGCCCGTGGAATTAACCATTATCATGGTGAAAAGCAAAAAAAAGATTCCGAATCTGAAAAAGAAATATCTGAAGAGCTTGGGGATACATTGTTTGTACTCATCACCATGGCAAATGCTTTAGAAATCGACTTAGAGAAATCTTTCCAGGAAACAATGGATAAGTTTGAAGAAAGAGATTCAGATCGCTTTGAAAGAATCGATGAATAAATAATAAAATAAAAGGTTGCATAAAATATGGTGAAAAAATTAAAAATTGACGGCGAATTTAAAAAAGCTTATCCTGTACTTGAAAAGATATGGGAAGCAGGGTTCGAGGCATATTATGTGGGTGGGAGTGTTCGAGATCGTTTACTCGGATTAGAAGTAAATGATGTGGACATCGCTACGAGTGCTCATCCTTATGAAATAAAAGATATTTTTAGTCGTACAGTAGATGTGGGCATTGAACATGGAACCGTACTTGTATTAGCCGAAGAGCGAGAGTATGAGATTACCACATTTCGAACGGAATCAACTTATAAAGATTTTCGGCGCCCAGATTCGGTGACTTTCGTCAGGTCATTAAAAGAAGATTTGAAGAGACGAGATTTTACAATGAACGCCATCGCAATGGATGAAGCTGGTCTTTTACAGGATCCCTTTGACGGTCTAAAAGACATCGAGAACGAAATTATACGTGCTGTAGGGAATCCACATGAACGTTTTAATGAAGATGCATTGCGAATGATGCGAGCTGTTCGCTTTGCCGCCCAACTTGATTTTAAAATTGAAGAAGAAACAATGATTTCGATCAAGGAGAATGCTCATTTATTAGAAAAAATAGCAATTGAACGTATTCAAATTGAATTTGAAAAGTTGTTAACTGGAACTTGGCGACAAAAAGGTTTGGAAGCCATGCTCTCAACAAATCTTTATCAATATTGTCCAGGACTTGCTGAAGAGAAGAAAGCATTAGAAGCTTTGATTGAAGATCAGAAAAGCTTTGAAGATTCTGAGTCTGCGTGGGCTATGTTAGTCTATCAAATAAGTAAAGAAGATCATTTAAATATATTTAAAGATAGAAAGTTCTTGGTAAGATGGAAACTTTCAAACAAGAAAATTCAAAAAATACGAAAATTATTTTACGGATTAAAAAATAGAATAAGAAGTGGAATGATTGAGCCTTTAGAAATTTTTAATCTAGGAATTGAAGATGCATTGAAAGTTGAAGGCTTAATGAATCATTTAGGTGAAGAAACCAAGGCTGAAGAATTAAAAAAAATCTATCAAAACTTGGTCATTAAAGACCCTGATGAATTAGCAATTAGAGGTCAGGACTTGATGGAGATTAGTGCAAGAAAAGCAGGACCTTGGTTAGGTGATGCATTAACTTATGCTCTTGAATCAGTTGTTTGTGGGCGAGTGATTAATGAAAAACAAAACATTATTGGCTTTTTAGTTGAGCACAATAAGATTCCCGATAAAATATAGAAGTAGAAAGTTCAGAAGATAAAAAGAGGTGTAGGTTCTTTGCTAGCAGATCAAATTTATGCAATTGTAGATATTGAAGCAACCGGAGGAAGTGTAGGTGCTGATGAACGCATTATACAAATTGCTTGTATTTTAGTTAAAAATAATCAGATTATCGACAAATTTGACTCCTTAGTTAATCCAGGGAAAAAAATACCCAAAAATATCCAAAAATTGACAGACATTACAAATAAAGAAGTACGACAGGCACCTTATTTTGAAGAAATTGCTCCGATTATTAATCGCTTGCTAGAAGGAACTATATTTGTTGCGCATAATGTAGGTTTTGACTATCGTTTTTTAAATGAACAATTAATTCTACATGGTTTTGAAGAACTTGCGATAGCCGCTATTGATACTGTCGAGCTGACTCAAATCTTATATCCAACTCTGGATAGCTTTCAATTAGAAGAAATTGCCTCTACTTTAAATTACGATTTAAAAGATGCACATGATGCATTAGCGGATGCTGAGGCTACGGTTCATGTTTTTAAAGAATTATTCAAAAGAGCGAGTTCACTGCCACTTGTTACTTTAGAGAAATTAGTAGAATTAGCTGAATGTACTACCCATGAAACAGCTTTGTTTTTTATTTCAGCACTCGAAGAAGCAAGGAAAAATCCAGTCGATTTGGCAGAAGATTTAGTAATTGTTAATCAAATCGCGATGAAACAACCTAGTGAACAGATAAAAAATGCTGCTAGCTTAGTTGAACAGCCTGTGTATCCAAAAACAAAATCAGAAAAGATTGCTTACTTAAAAGATCATCTTGATTATCGATCTGTCCAAGCCGAAATGATGGATTTGATTTACGAATACTTTCATTCTGATTTTTCTTTGGAAAAATCTTCAATAGAAGCTCCGCCAGGCATTGGTAAAACATTTGCTTATCTCTTTCCGGCATTTTTTGTTGCTCAAGAAGGTAAACCTGTCGTAATTAGTACATATACAACGGTGTTACAGGATCAACTAGTAGAAGAATCAATTCCTCAATTAGAGAAAATGATTGGACGGAAAATTAAAACAAGTCTAGTCAAAAGTAGCCAACATTATTTATCATTAAGTGTTTTTGAACGATGGCTCAAAGAGATAACTGGCAAAGATTCGGAAGCTTATTTGTCGATGCGTATACTGGTTTGGTTAACTGAAACAACAACTGGAGATTTAAATGAAATTAATGCGGGAAGTCATTTAGACTTACAGTTTTGGAGAGATATTCGAGCGCGTAAAAATCAATATGCCGATGCTCACTGGCGAGATTATGATTTTTATAATCGAATAAAAGCAGATACTAAAAAAGCAGAATTGATTGTAACCAATCATCAATTTATAGTGAATGACTGGCAAAGCAAGCAACCTATTTTGACTAATTTAGATTATTTAATCATTGATGAAGCGCATCATTTCCCAGATTTAGCATTAAAGGCAACAACCGTAGATTTAGAAGCATTTGAATTGTTAAATGCACTCGATAAAATGGGATCTATATCAAATAACTTAGGGCTTTTTAAATTTTTAAATGATCTCTACGAAATGAAGACAGTGACTATCAATGAACTGAAAATATTAAACCGTACCGTCATAACAATGAAAGAAAGCTGGGAGAATTTCATCCAAAACTGGATGGGACGATTTTTAGCCGAAAAAACTTATGCTCGTAGTGATTCTAATTTTATTGAGCAAGAATTTGATTTAGACATGTTAG
>JARICH010000011.1 GCA_029257245.1 Atopostipes sp.
TATTGACGACTATGGAACATCATTCGAACATTGTTCCTTGGCAAGAATTAGCTAAAGAAAAAGGTGCGAAACTGGTTTATGTCAAGCTAACTGCGGATGCTCGAATCGATTTAGCAGACTATCAATCAAAAATAAATGATCGAACTAAAATCGTTTCTTTTAGTCATGTCTCGAATGTGACTGGTGTCATTAATCCAGTGAAAGAACTGGTGAATATAGCCCGAGAATATAGCCCTTATATTCTGGTTGATGGCGCCCAAGCAACTGGTCATCTATCAGTCAATCTGCAAGAGCTAGATCTTGATTTTTATGCTTTTTCCGGCCATAAAATGTTAGGTCCAACAGGAATTGGCGTCCTTTATGGGAAGGAAGCCTTGTTGAAGAAGTTAGACCCTGGAAAATTTGGTGGAGAAATGATTGAACGAGTCCAAGAGGAGGAATCCACTTGGGCAAGCTTACCTCATAAGTTTGAAGCTGGGACACCAAATATTGCTGGAGCGGTCGGTTTAGCTGCAGCGATTGATTACTTAAATGCGATTGGAATAAAGAACATTGAGCAAAGAGAAACTGAACTGACTCATTATTTATTAGAAAAATTAAAAAGAGTCGAAGATTTAACGATTTATGGACCCAAAAACATGGAGGAACGGATAGGTGTATTTGCATTTAATCTAGGAGAGATTCATCCCCATGATTTAGCGACAGGTTTAGATTTAGATGGGATTGCTATTCGCGCGGGGCACCACTGCGCTCAACTCTTAATAAAAGATTTCGGTGTTTTTTCGACCTCTAGAATGAGTCTCAGTTTTTACAATACAAAAGAAGAAATTGATCGCGCAATTATTTCGCTTGCGAGTGTAAAGGAGTTTTTTAACAATGCGACCTAAACGATTAGAGATGTTATATCGAAGCTTAATTAAAGAACATTCCCAGAGTCCAAAGAATAGAGGAAAGCTGACGGATCCAGATGGGGAAATGGAATTATTTAATCCTTCATGTGGCGACTTAATCCAAATTCAATATCATTTAAAGGAAGATAGAATAGAGGAGATCGTCTTTGAAGGACAAGGTTGTGCTATTTCTTTAGCTAGTGCAAGTTTAATGACAGACCTGATGCAAGGAAAGACAGTCAGGGAAGCCCTTGATTTGATTGATTTGTTTTCAGAATTAATTCAAGGGAATAAATCGGCTGAAAGTGAAGTTTTGGGTGATGCTGTCTTTTTAGAAGGGGTGGCGAAGTTTCCCACCCGAATCCGCTGTGCGAATTTAAGTTGGAGTGCTTTAGAACAAGCATTAGAAGAATTTAAAAAGGGTCAAGGAGATGAAAGTAAAGATGGCAAATAACATACCGACACGATCGGAATATGAGTATGGATTTCATGATGAAATCGAATCAGTCTACGATACAGGTAAAGGATTGACTGAAGAAATTGTACGCGATATATCCAAAAGAAAGAATGAACCTCAATGGATGTTGGACTATCGTCTAGAAGCCTATGAACATTTTTTAAGTCGTCCAATGCCTGACTGGGGAGCGGATTTATCTGCTCTTGACTTTGATAATTATACTTTCTATCGTCAAGCGACAGAAGGTCCTGCTAGAACTTGGGAAGATGTTCCGGAGAAAATTAAAGAAACCTTTGAGCGCTTAGGCGTTCCAGAAGCTGAACGAGCTTATTTAGCAGGAACAGGCGCACAATATGAATCCGAAGTAGTGTATCATAATATGAAGAAAGAATTTGAAAAAATGGGGATTGTCTTCATGGATACCGATTCTGCATTACAAGAATATCCAGAAGTTTTTAAAGAATATTTTGGGACAGTCGTTCCTTACGAAGATAATAAATTAGCTGCTTTGAATGCGGCAGTTTGGTCTGGCGGTACTTTTATTTATGTGCCGAAAGGAGTAAAAGTGGATGTTCCGATTCAAATGTTCTTCCGAATCAATGAAGAAGCTCAAGGGCAGTTTGAACGAACCTTGATTGTGGTCGAAGAAGGAGCGAGTGTCCATTATGTAGAGGGATGTACTGCCCCAACCTTTTCAGCTAGTTCCTTACACGCAGCGGTCGTTGAAATTGTGGTCAAAAAAGAAGGCTATTGTCGTTATACAACCATCCAAAATTGGTCAGATAATGTTTATAACTTAGTGACTAAAAGAGCCTTAGCCGAAGAGAGAGCAACGGTTGAATGGATTGATGGAAATATTGGTTCGAAATTAACGATGAAATATCCAAGCGTTATCCTAAATGGCGAAGGAGCCAAAGGAACAGTGACTACTATGGCCATGGCCGGAGAAAATCAAATTCAGGATACAGGGGCGAAAATTTATCACAATGCGCCTTACACATCAAGTAATATCATTTCTAAATCCATTGCAAGGGACGGGGGAGAAGTGAACTATCGGGGGCAAGTCTATATTTCTGACAAAGCTAAGTATTCTGATTCGCATATTGAATGTGACACGATTATTTTAGATGAAAAATCGAAGTCAGACACTATTCCTTTTAATGAGATTCATACGGATCATGTGAATTTAGAACACGAAGCAAAAGTCTCAAAAATATCAGAAGAGCAATTGTATTATTTAATGAGTCGAGGATTGTCAGAAGAAGAAGCGACTGAAATGATTGTTTTAGGCTTTGTCGAGCCTATCTCTAAAGAATTACCAATGGAATATGCAGTGGAATTGAACCGTTTAATTAGCTTTGAAATGGAAGGATCTGTTGGTTGATTCCATCTAAAATAAAAAAAGAGAGTTTATCTGAAGTAGATAAACTCTCTTTTTAAATTGAAAACTACTTTTATTCGTACTCTACAACATCAATCCAACGCATTAAGAAATCTTCGTTTTCTTCATCGTTGGCTAGCTGTTCAGCCGCAACGATAGGTGTCCATTTTAGAATATATTGTAAAGCAGTGTCTGTTTTTTCTGCGAAACGATCACGATATTTTTCAGCTAAATCAATTTTATCATCTAGATAGAAATCAAGATAGGTTCGGATCACATCATGGGAAGCATTTCCTTGAGTCACATGTGACCAGTCTAAAATATAAGCTTCGTCTTCATCTGTAATAATAATATTACTTGGATTAAAATCTCCATGACAAATCTTACGATGTCTTGGCATACCGGCTAAACGGGATTCAAGTTCATAACGAATCGTTGCGTTTAAATCAGTTTCTCTAATTTTTCTACGCATTTTATCATGCATCTCGTTTAATAAAGGTGATCTTTTTCCGTGGACAGATAGCTGCAAATCAATAAATCGATCTAAGTATTCATCCATTTTTTCTGGATTTTTATCCATTAATTCTTGTAAGGTTGTTCCTTCAATATAATCCATCACAATCATCCGCTCGTCATCAAGCAAACGGACTTCTTGAAGATGTGGAATCTTTAAGCCAGTTTCTTCAATGCGAGACTGGTTCAAAGCTTCGTTTAGGATATCTGATTTTGTAAATGAAGGTCCAAATTTCTTGATTAGTTGATCCCCTTCACGATAAATAAGTTTATCTTCTCTTTCTACAATAATTTCTTTTTTCATTCTTATTTCCCCTCTCCATAATATGCGTTTTTGTACATAGTTTTAATTTCGCTCATTAATGGGTAGCGTGGATTTGATCCAGTACACTGGTCATCGAATGCTTGTTCCACCATGTTATCAAGGGTTTCTAAGAAGTAATCTTCTTCTACTCCATAATCTTGAATGGTTTCTTTAATACCAATCACTGCTTTTAATTCACTTAGTGCAGTAAGTAGATTTTCTAGTTTCTCATGGTCATCTTTTCCACCAAGACCGAGGTGATCAGCAATTTCTGCATATCTTCCAAGTGTTTTTGGATGGTCATACTGTGGGAAAGTCCCCATTTTTGTCGGTGTTTCGCTAGCATTAAATCGAATGACTTCATTAATTAAGAGAGCATTTGCTAAACCGTGAGCGAGATCGTGCTGTGCTCCCAATTTATGTGCCATAGAATGACAGACACCTAGGAAAGCATTCCCGAAAGCCATACCTGCCATAGTTGAAGCATTGGCCATTTTCTCACGAGCAATTGGATCTTTTGCTCCATATTTGTAGGCTCTTGGAAGATATTCAAAGAGAATCTTTAATGCTTGTAAAGCCATTGCGTCTGCATAGTCTGAAGCCATAACCGAAGCATAGGCTTCAAGTGCATGAGTTACTGCATCAAATCCAGAGAAAGCGGTTAGACTTTTAGGAGCATCCATCATTAAGTCCGCATCAACGATAGCCATATCTGGCATTAATTCATAGTCGGCTAATGGGTACTTAACCCCTGTTTTTTCATCAGTGATTACCGCGAAGGGAGTTACTTCAGCACCTGTACCAGCCGTGGTTGGAATGGCAACAAAGTAAGCTTTTTCGCCTAATTTAGGGAAACCAAGGACACGTTTTCTGATATCCATAAAGCGCATCGCTAAATCCATGAAGTCAGTTTCTGGATGTTCATACATGACCCACATGATTTTTGCAGCATCCATTGGGCTTCCTCCACCAATTGCAAGGATACAATCAGGATTAAATGCACGCATTTCCTCAGCACCTTTTGTAACAGAAGCAAGGGTAGGATCTGCTTGTACATCGAAGAAAGTCTTATGCTCAATGCCCATCTCATCTAATTTTTTAGTGAGGGTATCTGTAAATCCATTATCATATAAGAATTTATCTGTAACAATAAAAGCACGTTTCTTATTTTGAACAGTTTTCAATTCATCTAGGGCAACAGGTAATGAACCACGTTTAAAAAATGTTTTTTCTGGGGCTTTAAACCAAAGCATATTTTCTTTCCTTTCAGCAACTGTTTTGATATTCATGAGATGTTTTACGCCAACGTTTTCTGATACGGAGTTTCCACCCCATGACCCACATCCTAGAGTGAGGGAAGGAGTTAGCTTAAAGTTATAGATATCACCGATACCACCTTGAGCAGCAGGAGTGTTAATTAGAATTCGGGCGGTCTTCATTCGATTTTGGAAAGTTTCTAAACGATTATTATCTGATAAAGTATCAATATAGATAGAAGTTGTATGACCATAGCCACCATCTTTAACTAGTTGGTCCGCTTTTTCGATTGCGTCATCAAAATCTTTCGCACGATACATCGCTAACACGGGCGATAATTTCTCGTGAGCGAATTCTTCTTTTGTACTGACGTCCGTTACTTCTCCAATCAGAATTTTGGTTGTATCAGGAACTTCTATACCTGCTAATTTTGCAATGGCTGGAGCAGATTGTCCAACAATGTTTGAGTTAAGAGCACCATTAATAATGATTGTTTTACGAACTTTTTCTAATTGTTGTTCATTCAGGAGGTGACAATTTCGATAAGCAAATTCTTCTCGTACTTGCTCATATACATCGTCTAATATGATAACCGATTGTTCGGATGCACAAATCATACCGTTGTCAAAAGTTTTCGAATGGATGATCGAGTTAACAGCTAATAAAATGTCCGCACTATCATCGATAATTGCTGGTGTATTTCCTGCTCCTACCCCTAGAGCTGGTTTACCAGAAGAGTAAGCAGATTTCACCATACTTGGTCCACCTGTAGCCAAAGTTGTATCCGATTCACTCATAACCATTTGTGTTAAATCAATACTTGGCACGTCAATCCAGTTAATAATTCCTTCTGGTGCACCGGCTTTGACAGCTGCCTCTAAAATGATTCGAGCAGCTTCAATCGTACTTTCTTTTGCACGAGGGTGAGGACTAATGATAATTCCATTTCGTGTTTTCAATGAAATAAGAATTTTAAAAATAGCCGTTGAGCTTGGGTTGGTTGTAGGAATAATTGCTGCAATCACACCAATTGGCTCCAATATTTTTTTAATACCAAAACTTTCATCTTCTTCAACGATTCCACAAGTTTGTGTATCTTTATAAGTGTTATAAATATATTCAGAAGCATAGTGATTCTTGATCACTTTATCTTCTACGCAACCCATTCCTGTTTCTTCCACAGCTAGTTTGGCTAGGGGAATTCGTGCTTGGTTTGCAGCAACAGCAGCAGCTAAAAATATTTTATCTACTTGCTCTTGTGAGTACGTCGCAAATTCTTTCTGAGCTCTACGAATATCATTAATAGCACTTTCTAAAGATTCTCTATCTTCTACCTGTTCAAATACTTTCGTCAAAATAATCTCCTCCACAAGTTTGTTATGTATTTCACAACCTGAACATATACTATACAAAATAACTTTGTTTGTAAAGAGTAAATGAAGAATGTTCTAATGAATACGTTTTCAATTAGAATGTCATTAGACACTGATAGTATAGTCTTATCTCTACGCCAATATTTTTAAAAAGCTTAAGAGTTTGAATTAAATAATAAATTAAATTATCATGCTCGATATTTCACGAGTGCGAGGAAATTGATCGGTTTTATTTAAATATAGACGAGGATTCTTTAAGTTTTTTGTTTGATTGAAAGTTAGGTTGAGAAAATAAAAAGTTTTGAAAAGGAACTTTTAGTGGATTGCTTTAGGTCTTCTCTTCTTAATTTTAGGGATTATGTGATAAAATAAGAGAACTAGCATAGAAGGAGGTTCTAATTCTTGTGGAAAAGGAAAGAGTGTTTGTAGTAGGAGATATTCATGGGGAAGCTAAGATGTTAGAGAAAATATTGAGTCATTGGAATGAAAAAGAAGAACAGTTAGTTTTGCTCGGTGACTTAGCCGACCGAGGACTTTATTCAAAAGAAGCGATTGAACGAGCATATGACTTGGCAGAAAATCACCAGGCCATTGTGCTAAAAGGTAACCATGAAGATTTGCTAGAAAAATATTTGAAAAATCCGAAAGAACATCATCTTCATTATTATATGAATGGAGGAGAAAAAACTCTTCGCTCCTTACTGGGAAATCAACTAGAGTTAGAAGAGCCTTGGAAAAATGCTAGAAAGGTTCAAAAAAATTATCCTTGGTTAGTTCTTTTTCTAGAATCACTCCCATACTATTATGAATGGAAGGATTACCTTTTTGTTCACGCAGGAGTAGATTTATCCCTTGAAAACTGGAAAAATTCAACTAAGAGAGATTTGCTTTGGATTCGTGAAGGATTTTTTGATCGAGAAAACACCACAGATAAACAGATTATTTTTGGTCATACAGTTACAGCTAATCTTCATGGAGATTTATCAAACTTTGAGATTTGGCAGAGCGGGGATGGTTTAATAGGAATCGATGGAGGGGCGGTTTACGGTGGGAAATTACATGCGCTTCGTTTATCTGAATTAGGCATTGAAGCAGAATTTTCTGTGAGTAAAGAGAAAAGTTAAATAATAAAGAAAAGAAATAGGAGCAGAATACATGACGGATAAGATAGAACAGTTAACAGAGGAAGAAAGAGAAACACAAGTTATTAATTTATTGAATAAAGAATTGACGGATTACTCAGCCCATCAAATAAAAGTAGTATTGGATTTATTAGCTGATGGTAATACCGTTCCTTTTATCGCCCGCTATCGTAAAGAGGTTACAGGAACATTAGATGAAGTGGCGATTCAAGAGATTGATGAACGCTATGAGTATTTAAGTAATTTAGAAAAACGAAAAGCGGAGATTCTTCATTCAATAGCAGAACAAGAAAAATTAACACCTGACTTAGCTAAAGAAATAAAAGCGGCAAGTCAACTCCAAAGACTAGAAGATTTATACTTGCCTTATCGTAAGAAGCGTAGAACCCTTGCAATGATTGCAAAGGAAAAAGGCTTAGAGCCATTTGCTGAATGGATTCAAACTTTTCCAGAATCGGATATTGAAACAGAAGCAAAGAAATATATTAATCCAGAAGAAGAATTAGAAACGACGGCAGACGTTTTAGCAGGTGCCCATGAAATATTAGCCGAATCGACATCAGATAGTGCGAAATTTAGAAGCTGGATTCGTCACTATACATTAAATAATGGCTTTGTTCGCTCCGAAGTGAAGGATGAAGAAGCAGATCTAAAAGGGGTCTTCCAAATTTATTATGATTTTACTGAACCTTTAAAGAAATTAGCTTCTCATCAAGTATTAGCACTGAACCGTGGAGAAAAGGAAGAAATTCTCAATGTTAAAATAGAGGTCGATGAAGAACGAATTTTTGATTATTTATTTGATGAAACGATCCCTGAAACGGCATTGTCCGGAGCAATCGCCTTAGTACAGGAAGCGAATGAGGATTCTTATAAACGATTTATCCAACCAGCAATTGAAAGAGAATTACGTTCAACATTAACAGAAGAAGCTGAAGATCAAGCCATTGATGTCTTTGGTGAAAACCTAAGAAACCTTCTTTTACAAGCACCATTAAAAAATAAAGTTATTTTAGGTTTTGACCCGGCTTTCCGTTCAGGTTGTAAACTAGCCGCGATTGATGAGACCGGAAAGTTATTGGGTGTAGATGTTATTTATCCGCATAAACCAGCTTCAGCCAAACAAAGAGCAGCAGCAAGAAATGAGTTTATCGATTTCATTCAAAAATATCAAACCGATACGATTGCGATTGGAAATGGAACAGCCAGCCGAGAATCTGAAAGTTTTGTTGCGGATGTTTTAAAGGAATTAGATGAAGAGATTGCTTATACTATTGTTAATGAAGCAGGGGCATCTGTTTATTCAGCTAGTAAAGAAGCAAGAAGAGAGTTTCCAGATTTAAATGTGGAAGAAAGAAGTGCAGTTAGCATTGCGCGTCGAATACAGGATCCATTAGCCGAGTTAGTAAAGATTGATCCAAAATCGATTGGTGTGGGTCAATATCAGCATGATGTATCCCAAAAGAAATTAACGGAACGCTTAGATTTTGTGGTGGAGACCGCTGTAAACCAAGTGGGAGTTGATTTGAACACAGCTAGTGCGAGCTTATTAGGGCATGTGTCTGGATTAACGAAAGCAACCGCAGAGAACATTGTGACCTATCGAGAAGAACATGAATTATTTACTAACCGTAAGCAATTAAAAGATGTTAAACGATTAGGACCTAAAGCATTTGAACAGTCTGCCGGATTTTTACGAATAGCAGATGGTGAAGAAGTTTTTGATGCGACTGGCATTCACCCAGAGACTTATAAGGAAGCAGAAGAAATTTTGAACATTCTAGAAATCGAGAAATCAGACTTAGGAAGTGAAGGAGCAAGAGAAGTACTTCTTAATGCAGATGCTAAAAAAATACGTGACCAGGTAGACTTAGGGAAAGAAACCTATCAGGACATTATTAAGGCGATGACTGCACCAGGTCGCGATGTTCGTGATGAGATGTCAGCGCCCTTATTACGTACAGATGTTTTATCCATTGAAGATTTAACAGTGGGAATGGAATTAAAGGGAACTGTTCGTAATGTTGTGGACTTCGGAGCTTTTGTGGATGTTGGAGTAGGACAAGATGGGCTCGTTCATATCTCTAAATTAAGCCAAAACTATGTCAAACATCCGAAAGAAATAGTTGCTGTGGGTGATACAGTAACCGTTTGGGTAGATTCTGTTGAAGTTGCTCGAGAAAGAATCGGTCTCTCTATGGTTAAAGGAAAAGACTAAGTTAAAATAAAAATAGAAAATAGAAAGGAAGAAATAATGAATGAAAAGAAAAGATTATACAGCAAAAGGTGTAAGTGCATCAGGACCCTATTCACATGCAGTTGACGGAGGGGATTTTATTTTCTTCTCTGGCCAGACAGCAATGAACAGTCTAGGAGAGGAGGGGAAAGCATTAAAAGGTAAAGTTGCTGAACAAACCAAAGAAGTTTTTTCAAATCTACAATCAGCGATGGATGCAGCAGGAGTAGAAGGTCATCAAGTGGTAAAAGTGAATGTATACCTCACAACCATGGATGATTTTGTTGCAATGAATGAAGTCTACCAAGAGTTTTTCGAAGCACCGTATCCTGCCCGCACATGTGTTGCAGTACATGAATTACCACTTGGAGCAGAAGTAGAAATTGAAATAATCGCTAAAAAATAAAAAAACAAGAAAAAAGTCCATTTTTGGTTCAAAAGTGAACTTGTTCACTTTGCACAAGTTTTTATCCCACAACCTTTAAACTAGCTAAAAATTCTAAATAGCCTTGACATGTGAAGTCTGTAACATTAGAATAAGAGTTGTAAGTATTGTTGTTAAGCAATTTAAGGAATTAAAACGAATAATTAAAAAAATAGATTGAGAAACAAATACAGGGGGAAATTAAATGCTTGTTAAATTATTAGAGCCGTTAAATGTACCAAATGCACAAATCGACGAATTTGCAAAAGCTATTACAGAATTAGGTCACGAATTTGTTTACTACGATGAGAAAACAACCGATTCAGCAGAATTAGTTGAAAGAAGTAAAGGTGCAGATGTGGTGATGATCGCAAATAATCCATATCCAACCGAAGCAATCGATGCGAACGAAGACTTGAAACTAATCAACGTAGCTTTTACAGGTGTTGACCATGTGAAAATTGCTGATGCAAAAAATCAAGATGTCTTGATTGCTAACGCAGCAGGTTATGCAGATCAAGCAGTAGCAGAATTAGCTATTGGTTTAGTTCTTGACTTATACCGTGCCATTACTTATGGAGATAAAACAATCCGTCAAGAAGATTATCCAGGAGCTTTCCAAGGGAAAGAAATTGCGGGTAAAAAAGTAGGGATCGTTGGAACAGGTAATATTGGTCTAATGACTGCTAAATTATTCCATGCATTTGGAGCAGAATTAGTTGGATACGACGTCAGTGAAAACCCAGAAGCAAAAGAATTAGGTATGGAGTATCTGGAATTAGAAGAACTAATGAAGCAATCAGATATTGTTTCCTTGCATGTTCCATTAATTCCATCAACAACAGGAATGATTTCGAAAGAAATGATTGAATTAATGAAAGATGATGCCATCTTAATTAATACAGCGAGAGGTCCAATTGTTGATAATG
>JARICH010000109.1 GCA_029257245.1 Atopostipes sp.
TGTAGTTAATGAGGTGGTTTTCTAACCAACGAATCATTTCAAAATCCAAATGATTCGTTGGCTCATCTAAAATTAACAAATCAGCACTTTCAATCAAAACTTGTGCTAAAGCCACTCGTTTTTGCTGACCTCCTGACATTTCACCAATTATCTTATTCATGTCTTGAATACCTAATATAGACAGAATTCGCTTTGCTTGTGCATCCGCATTCCAAGCATCCATACTATCCATCGCTTGTTGAGCATGAGTAAATTTATTTTGAATGCGCTCATCTTCTGGATTTTGGGTTAGTTTGGCTAAAATTCTCTGATACTCGCGCACAGTATTCATAATCGGTGTATCTTTCGCAAATATTGTTTCTAGAACATCTTTTGCAGGATCTAAATCCGTATCTTGACTTAAATAAGCAATCTGATAATTTTGTGCTTTCATAACTTTCCCAGCATCAGGCCGAAATTCGCCAGCAATTACCTTCAGCATCGTGGATTTTCCGGTTCCATTTTGACCAATCAAACCGATTTTTTCATCTGATCGGATCGATAAATTGATGCGATCAAATAATTGTTTACTAGCTGTTGAATGGGATAGTTCTTCTATTTTTAGTTCTTTCAATGCTACCATTCCTTTGTTGTTCCTTCATTCGCTTCTCAAATAGAGTGGATATATTCTACCATATTTTAGCTTTTAATACATTCTTTCCTATATTAAATTTACTTAAGCTTAGTAAATCTTAAGATTTGAAGTCTTTGGTCTTCATTGACTTAAGCTTCCTATTTCCTTTATACTTCACATGTACTGATAAATAATCTATAGATTGATTTGGGGGATTGCCATGACAAAAACAGGTACAGTAAAGTGGTTCAGCAATCAAAAAGGTTATGGTTTTATTGAATATGATGAAGGTGAAGATATTTTTGTTCATTTTACGGGTATTCAAATGGATGGCTATCGCAAATTAGATGAAGGACAAAAGGTTGAATTTCGAGCTGTCGAAGGCTCTCGTGGCTTACAAGCTACTGAAGTTGTTCCTTTAGACAAAACATCGTCTGATGAATAAGAAAAAACAGCTAGATTTTTTCTAGCTGTCTTTTTTTAATCTTTTTCAATGTAAATTGGGGATATTTGGGGATAATATTTAATCAACCAAGCTAACAATGATTCTTTGTTTTTATCTGTTAAGTAAAGCTCAAATGTTTCTTCACTCTTTGTCTTTATTTCAACTAATCGTTTACCTTTGTAAAAGATAAAATGATCAATTTGATTCATGGATAACTCTAAAGCTAAATAGGAATGGAGACAAATCACTTTTAATTGTCCACTGTGAATTTTTACATAGCTCGCCCATTTCAAATAAATTAACATAATTGTCATGCTAGCAAATATTAAACTATACCAATTAAAACGTAATAAATTAAAAGCAAATAAATAAGCGCTCCCAAATAATATAATAAGAAGTGAATAATATATAATTTCATTAATCCAATCAAATCGAACGGATAATTTAATTGATTTTTTTTTGTTTTTCATAGATTCCAACCAATCTTTCTAAGTATTCTTCATTTTAAGGAGGTGTTCGGATGATTCGACTTTATAGCGACGCAGCCGTAAATGGCGATCCTGGTCAAGCAGGCATCGGTCTTTTGATTTTATTTGATTATAAAGACCAAGAACAACACTCTATTCCTCTGGAAGGGGAAAAGTGGGATAACCATTTAGCGGAATTTCATGCTTTACTAGAAGGTCTTCGTTTACTTATTTTAGAAGGAAATAATAATCAAATGACCTTCTGTTATACCGATAGTCAAATTCTAGCAGAGGCTATTGAAAAATCCTACGTTAAAGATTCTGATTTCAACAGTTATTTACAAAAAATCTTAGTTTTGATGGAAGAATTCCCTTACATATCGGTTCAATGGATCCCTAACCGTGAAAATAGAGGTGCAGACAATTTAGCACGCCAAGCTTTACGACGGATCAAAAAAACTTAATTTTTTACTACTTTTCTATTATATCAGTTATTTAAGAATCAAATGTGAATTTTTAACTGAATATTCAAAAAAACTCAGTGAATATTTTCAAGATTCACTGAGTTTTTAAATTTTTATTTTTAAATTTTATTCTTTCTTGTTAAAGTGTATGAATATCTAGTACTGTTCTTGCTGATTTTTTTCCGTTTTCTGTAACAGTCAGATAAAAGTCAAAACCTTTGTCTGTCAAAAATTGAAGATAAGGCTTGATTTCAATATACTCTTCAGGTGCCAAAACTCCTGTTTTCTTTTCTTTTGCTTGTGCAACAGCTTGAGCTCCATAGGAGGCAGATAGACCCGTAGAAGCATTCATTTCTGCTCCGACTGTGTATTCATAAGTAAGTTCTTTTCCATCTTTCTTACCTGTTACTTCTACATGAACTTGCGATTCTACCTCATCTGCTCCTTCAATTTCTTTTGGATCAGCTTTCGGTTTTTCCTGCATTAAGGCGAAAACAATATCACGACGATTTACTTCTACTCCATTCACATCTATGGGAGCATTCGCTGCTAAACCAATGGCTTCAAAAATCTTTAAATTCGCAACATCACTTGCAGCTGGCCATAAATTTCCTCGATTAGTTACCGTTTGAACACCCGGAATATTTCTAGCCAAAGTCAACGGCTCACCATGGCCTAAATAGTGAACAGGATATGGCTCTGTCGGTGCATTAAATTGTACCTTTTTTGTGCCTGTAGCAGATTCAACTTCAACCATTTCCCCATCTAAAAACTGAGGATTAGTCCCTGTCGACATTTCTAGTGCATGATATAAAGTTGAGCCAGCACTGCGTTCATCATTGGCCTCACTTACCTGACTTACAATCCAATTGGTATGTATAATATCCGTTTGATCCAGTTGTTTCGATCCTAATAAAGCCAATATATTTGTGGTTCCTGGACTAACTCCTTGACAAATTAATGCAGTGATACCTGCTTCTTTACATTTATCATCATAGGTAAGCAATAACTCAACTGCTGCTGAATCATCTGCCACATCGACATAATCAATTCCTTCAGCAATACAGGCTTCTAAAACATATTGAGCTGTTTTATAAAAAGGTCCAGTTGCATTTACTACTACATCATAATCTTGAATTGCATGTCTTAGGATTTCTTCGTCATATATATCGATATGTATTGCCTTAGATTTTTCCCCAATTTCTGCTTCAAGCTCTTGAGCAAATTCTAAGTTAATATCACCTAACCCAACCTCTGTTGTATTTTTTGCTTCTGCTAAATCTTTAGAGATAACGCTTCCAATTGCTCCTACACCAATAACTAAATAATTCATATACAGTTCCTCCTCTTATAATCTTCTCCTTTATAATAACATATCGTGATTTACTTCACAAGCAATGGTTTATCTATCCACCCTTTTTCTATTCTTTTCTTTAGAATGATAAAATTAAAAAAGAGTAAAATGGATTTTTAATCCACTCTACTCTCTACTTTTTAATAGAAAGGTTTATTGATTATTATCTCGTTGTCTTACCTCTACTTGCTGGGCATACACAAATTGATTTTCAGGAACAGACTCAGTTAACCAGACATTTCCACCAATCACACTATAGTCACCGATTTTCGTGTCGCCTCCTAAAACAGTGGCTCCAGCGTAAATAATGACATGGTTTCCAATCTCCGGATGCCGTTGCCCCCCCTTTACTAAGTTTCCTGCGTCATCTTTCTCGAAACTTTTTGCTCCTAAGGTAACTCCTTGATAAATTTTTACATTTTCTCGAATCAAGGCAGTTTCTCCGATGACTACTCCGGTTCCATGATCAATAAAGAAATAATCACCAATCACAGCCCCCGGATGAATATCAATTCCTGTGCGTGAATGCGCGAATTCTGCCATGACTCTTGGTAGAATAGGCACGTTCATTTTGTATAATTCATGAGCCATTCGATGGACTGTCATTACTTCATAAGAAGGATAAGCCAACATAATTTCATCGTAAGAATAAGCAGCAGGATCTCCACGATAGGCTGCTTCTACATCGGTCCATAAACTTTTTTCGATCTCAGGGAAATTTTCAGCAAAATTTTTAACAATGCTTTCGATCTCACTTTCGTCTCCCACAAAATTCTTCAAAACTTTCTTCATGTACTCGAAAGCATAATCTTCTCTCTCTTTACGACTGTCAGCATCCCGATCAGTCTCTCCATAAATCTTCGAACAAAGAATCGATCGTAATCGACCAATCAATTCAATGACCTCTTCTTTCACCCCACAGTAATTTTGCGTTGGGATAATTCTTTTCATTTCCACTCTTAACCTCCTCTAACTTCTCTTTAAATAAATTTTTCCAATGATAAGTAACGGTCCCCACCATCTGGTAATAATACTACAATTGTCTTCGCTTGATTTTCTGGACGACTGGCCAATTTTTTAGCCGCAGCTAAAGCTGCACCGGCTGAAACACCTACAAAGATTCCATCAGTTTTACCCAGCTTACGTGCTGTACTGTAAGCTTCTTCGTCTTCAATCCTAATCACTTCATCATAAATTTCTGTGTCTAAAATAGCTGGAACAAAACCCGCTCCAATTCCTTGAATAGCATGTTTCCCCTTTTCACCTTTCGATAAAATAGGTGAGCCAGTTGGTTCTACAGCAACCACTTTAATGTCCGGATTCTGTTCTTTAAGATATCTTCCAGTTCCAGTGATTGTTCCCCCAGTACCAATACCTGCCACAAAGATGTCAACTTGACCATCTGTATCTTTGTAAATCTCTGGTCCGGTTGTTTGATAATGTGTTTTTGGATTCACTTGATTTTCAAATTGAGAAGGAATGAAAGAATTCGGAATCTCTTCAGCTAATTGTAATGCTTTTGCAATTGAACCATTCATTCCTTCTTCCCCATCTGTTAATTCGATTCGAGCACCGTAAGCTTTTAATATTTTTTGACGTTCAACAGACATAACTTCAGGCATGGTTAAAATAATATTATAGCCTCGAGCGGAAGCTACAGAAGCCAGTCCAATTCCTGTGTTTCCTGAAGTCGCTTCAATAATTGTCCCTCCGGCTTTTAAGATACCCGCTTCTTCAGCTGCATCAATCATCGCTTTTCCAATTCTATCTTTCACTGAACCTGCTGGATTAAAGTACTCTAATTTTAATAAAATATCTCCTGAAAAATTATCATCTTTACTGGTTTCCTTTAAACGAACCAAAGGTGTGTGACCGATTAACTGATCAATTGAATCATAAATTTTTGTCATCTTTATTTTCCTTTCAATTTTACGAACTCGTATAAGAATAATACATTGGGTTAAAAATATCGAATAATAGGCTTAAAAAAAGACCAGTTGCGAATTACTCCAAACTGGCCTCATTAACTTTTTTAGGAATAAGCTTCTTTTTGAATGTCTATGAAATCTTTTATTCGAGAGTCGATCTGATCTCTGACTCGGCGAAAAGCAATCAATTTTTCTTCTTTTGTTCCAGTCGCTGCAGCTGGATCTTCAAAACCCCAATGCTCATTTTTTACATGACTCGGTGTGGCTGGACAACGAGATTTCGCATCGTCACATAAAGTCACGACAATTTCTGCATTATTCATGACGCTTGTATCAATGAGGCTCGACCGTTGATTAGAAATATCAATTCCAACCTCTTGCATCACTTCCCGTGCTAATGGATTTAAACCATGTGTTTCAATTCCCGCACTTCGAACTTCCCATTCGTCGAAATCTAAATATTTTTTAGCAAATCCTTCAGCCATCTGACTTCTTGCTGAATTTCCTGTACATAGAAAATAAATAATTTTACGCTTCATTATTCCACTCCATTCTATTGATAGTTTACCAAGGCTAAAGCTAATTTTTCCAATAATAACTATTTATTTTAACTCATGCTTATATTATTCATTTGTTTCATATTTTTGATAATAATAAAAAGAAGCTAAAATAGGTAAAAGTAGTATAAATAAAATAGTTAGAAACAAAACAAGAATTAAATGTTTTGGAAAAATAAAGCTTGCTAAGATAAGAAACAGTCCTCCAATAACAAATACTTTAGCTGAGAAACGGTGGGTAGCATACCAAACTTTTTCTGAAGCGAGCGTCCAAGATGTCCGAATTCCTACAAAATAATTATGTTTAAATTTTGGTAAAATATTTCCTAAGAAAACAAACAGTAAGCCAATCACACTTGGCATGAGCAAACTAATATTTATTTGCCAACCATAGACATAAGCAATCGTATAAATCTGAATAAATAGCATTAATAGACTAACTGCAAAATGGATACCATAATAGTAGGATTCGAACTTATCATAATTGGTTGATTTTGGATCATATTTACGTAAGATTTCAGCCAGAAAAATAAAGACTAAAATAATTAGAGGTGCGATAAAAATGGACCATCTGCCTGCAAAATTATCTGGCTCTCCTAGTGCATTAAAGTGGATAGGAAGTTGCTCAGGTAAAAAACGCACTGAAAGAAGTCCAATTAGGAATGTTAATATAAACAAAAACCAAGTTTTTCGATTATAACTATGATAATATTTTTTCATTTCTTCTCCCCCTTCTCTTGAAAATCAACGAACCATTTCAATAATTCTTCTAAGACTGATATGTTCAATTCATAATAAATATATTTTCCCGATCGAAAATCACTCACCAAATCTGCTTCTTTTAAAATAGACAGATGCTGAGAAATCGTAGCTCCAGTCAGATCAAAATGAGCGACAATCTCTCCAGCTGCCAATCGGTCTTCTTTTAACAGTTCAAGAATCTCACGGCGAGTAGGATCAGCTAAGGCTTTGAAACTTTTTTGGAAAGTCATCTTTTTTCCTCTTTTCTAGTTATCATTTAGTCATTTAGCTAAATGACTAAATGTAGTATAATTTATTTTACCTGACTTGTAAAGATAAAAAATGAAGACTCTGATTCAGAGTCTTCATTTTTTTCATCTATTCTAACAAATAATATCGATCGAATTTTAAATCTAGTCGATAATCTCCATATTTTTCTGCCAAAGCATTTTCTAAAAATTCATACAACTGCTCATCTGAATCCTTTAAATGTTTCGGAATAACTAAATCAAAATGAATTTCCTTCGTTTGCTTATAATCGATGACACGAAAATCATGAAAATGAAATTTTTCATCCCGATTTTTTAAAGTTCTTTTTACAAAGGCGTAAATCTCATTATGCAATTCATTATCTAAAACAATCGGGTCTAGATGGCAAACGGTCGTACTATTAAATTTTTCTTTAAACTCGCGTTCAATGTCATCAATGACTTTATGGGCTTCAAGTAGTGTCCATCGAGAATCCATTTCAATATCTACCGTTACAAAATAATTGCCTGGTCCGTATTTATGAATAAGTAGATCATGGTAGTCTAATATATTCTCATAAGAATCGAGCACATCACGCATTTGTTCAACTAATTCGCTATCCGGACGAATACCAAGCAAATTATTTGATGCTTCGATAATCGATATTACTCCACTGTAAACGATGAATAAAGCCACTGCAGCTCCAATGTAACCATCCAGTCTCCAAGCAAGACTCACTTCAATCAAGTAAGATAATATAATCACTAAGGTCATCAAGGCATCATTGATACTATCTTTAACTAGAGCCGTTAAGACGATTGATTCCGACTCAATTTCTTTATTAAGTGACTGATAGTAAAAAGCTAAGCCTATTTTTACTAAAACTGAGAATCCTAAAATGAGAAAAACTAATTTAGAGCTTTTAATGCTTGTTGGATTCATTATTTTCTCGATGGATGACATAAAAAATTCAAATCCCACAATCATGATAATAATTGAAATAATAAGTCCACTAATGTATTCGGCTCGTTGATGTCCATAAGGATGTTCTTTATCCGCTGGTTTATTTGCAATATAAAAACCGCCTATAGTTAAAATAGCACTGGCTGTATCACCAAAACTGTTAATGGCATCCGCTAAAATCGAAACACTTCCGGCCGTGATTCCAGCAAATACTTTTAAGACTGCTAACAACAAATTCATGATTAAGCCGACCAGTCCGGACTTCATACCACTGTTAATCCGTAGATCAAATTCATCTTGAGCAGACATCTTAGTTTGCCCCCCTCTCTATTAATGCAACTAAAAAAAGACTCAAAAGATCATCGATTAAATCGAATCTCATTTGAGCTTTTTTATTAATCTATCCTTTTAATCTTTTGTTATTTGATCTTCAATTCCTAATATCGCGTCGACACTTACATCAAAATAAAGGGCTAACTTTATAAGGTTTTCTCCATTAATTCGCAATTGATCTTTTTCCCAACGACTGACAGAGGCTTGAGTAACTTCCAATGCATTTGCTAATTCCTCTTGCGTAATCCCGCCAGTTTCTATACGTAAATCTGAGATTTTCTTCATGGACATCACCACCCTTATTTTAAAATTTTCCAGTCTTTCTTCCATCAATAAAGTATACCGCAAAAGTAATTATCCTTAAATCAATAAGACTTTCATTCTGCTCTTACTATCTTCTCTTCAAATAAGCTCATATAGTTACTAATCCCACCAGACAAATTATAAACTTCTTCAAAGCCTTTATTGATTAAAATCTCTTGAGCTACATAAGCTTTTTCTCCGGTATTTGAATAAACAATCACACAAGTCGATGAATCGAGTTTGGAGAGCTCTTTTCTTAAATAATCAACTGGAATATGTTGGGCTCCTTCGATATGACCCGCTTCAAAATCTTCTTCTGATCGAATGTCGATTAAAATAGTCTCTTGAGCTTTTGCTAGTTGTTCATTCATTTTATTTGGTGTAATGAGTGGTGCTTTGTCCATTGCTTGGTAAAGGCTAATCCCTGTGCTTAAAACAGGGTCAACCGGTGTTGATATCGGCGGTGTGAAGGCTAAGTCTAACTGAATTAAATCAGAAACTTTCGCTCTAAATGTCATGGCGGTCGCAAAGACATCAACAATGCGTGCGACCCCTTCTGACCCAATAATTTGAACACCCAATAATTCTTCTGTTTCTTTATTAGCCACTGCCTTAATCAGAATATCTTCTCCACCCATAAAACGTAACTTTGAAAGGTTGGTGTTAGTCATGACAACGATGTCATAGCCTTTTTCACGTGCTGCTTTCTCAGTTAAACCAGTTGAAGCGATACTGTGCCCAAACATTCGAACAACGGAAGTTCCTAAAACCCCATTAAATCGTAAGTTTCCACCCGTAATTACATCACCAGCCACACGTCCCATTTTTGCGGCTGTGGTTGCTAAAGGAAGATATAGTGGATCTTTTGAAATAGCGTGGAAAGCTTCCGCCACATCCCCTACTGCATAAACATCTGGAATATTCGTTTCTAATTTTTCACTTACTTTAATCGCCCGAGAGACTCCTAATTCAACGCCAATCGATTCAGCCAATTCTGTATTTGGACGGACACCTGTAGCCACGATAAATAAGTCAGCAGCATATTCTTTTTTAGAACCTGTCACAACTTTTTCTAATTTTCCATCCTGACTAATTAACTCAACTACTCCATCACCACCATGGAAATTGACGCCATTATCTTCTAAGATTTCGGCGATTCGAATCGACATTTCACTATCCATTGGTGGCATTGGATAATCTAAAAATTCTAATGTATCCACTTTCATCCCAAGATTTCGTAATTGTTCAGAGACACCTAAACCAATATAACCACCTCCAACAACCACTACACTTTTCGGTTGGATATCATTAATGCAGGCTTGTAGTTCTCGTCCACCTTGGACATTCTTTACGGTAAAGACATTAGTAAATTCTTTCCCTCTAAAGGCAGGTGGCACTGTTGGAGAAGAGCCATTAGCGAAGATCAATTGATCATAATGATCGTCAAAAACTTCACCTGTTTCTAAGTTTTTAACCTGAATGGTTTTTGTATCCGCATCGATTGTAACAATTTCATGACTTGTGTGAACATCGATATTGTGTCGATTTTTAAACCATTCAATCGAGCGTGGAGTTAACTCCTTTAAACTCTCTACTTTTCCACCAATCACATAATGTGTCGCATAACCTGAATGGTTAAAGTCAACATCACGATCATAGATTACGATTTCAGCCTCTTCTGAATTTCTACGGGCTCCGATTGCTGCAGTTGTTCCAGCAACGACTCCACCTATAATTACTATTTTCATTCTCAAACACTCCTAATGTTAAAGCTTATATTTTATATATAAAGCATTATTGTTAATTGTATACTTCTTTTCATTCTTTTTCTAGTTAAAAGCATTTTTCTAGCATTTAATTTAAAGCTATAGTAAAATCTACAAGCGTAAGCAATAAATGGAGGTTTTATAAATGGAAATTATATTAACACTTGCGGTCTTCATCGCATTACTTTATATTTTATATTACATGCAAAGCAAATATTTCAAATATTCTCAGCGGGTATTTGTTGGTTTAGGATTAGGTATTGTCTTTGGAGCACTTATCCAACTTTTATTTTCAGCGGATAGTTCAACCACTAGTCAGATCATTGATTGGGTCAATATTGTGGGAGCAGGCTACGTCCGATTCTTACAAATGCTAGTGATGCCTCTTATTTTTGTATCTCTTGTTCGAGCCTTTACTGAGATGGAGGGGGAAAGTAATATTGGGAAAATTGGTTTTAACGTTCTAGCCGTTTTAGTCATCACCGTGATGATTGCTTCTGCACTCGGAATTGCCACTGTATTACTCTTTAATTTAGATGGTGCTGAATTCACTCGTGGAGCAGCAGAAAACGCACAGATTTTGGCCTTACAAGAAACACAAGCCCAAGTGACGGGTATGACTATTCCACAACAAATTGTGGACTTCATTCCAAGCAACATCTTTAATGACTTAGCCGGTTCACGTGGAAATAGTACGATTGCTGTCGTGATTTTCTCAGCTATGGTTGGAATTGCATATCTAGGTGTTGCTCGGAAACAACCTAAACATGCCGATGTCTTCCGCTCACTAATTGATAGTTTACATGCAATTGTGATGCGTCTAGTTACTCTTGTTTTGCGAATGGCTCCTTATGGAATATTAGCTTTAATGACTAAGATGGTTGCCAGCTCAAGTATCGCAGCTTTAGCCAATATGGGTACTTTCCTTGTGGCTTCTTACTTTGCAATTATCGTCATGTTCATGATTCATGCAGCTATTTTACTTATTTATCGAGTCAGTCCGATTCAATATTTCAAAAAAGCTTGGAATGTTTTAAGTTTCGCTTTCACTTCTCGTTCAAGTGCTGGAGCTTTACCTTTAAACATTTCTACTCAGAAAGAAGCGATGGGTGTAGATCGTACAACATCTAACCTAGCAGCTACTTTTGGTCTATCCATCGGACAAAATGGTTGTGCGGGTATTTATCCAAGTATGCTGGTCGCAATTATCGCGCCTGCAGTTGGAATGGACTTATCTGATCCATTAGTTTGGGGAACAATCATCGTAACAGTAGCCATTTCATCCTTTGGTGTGGCTGGAGTCGGTGGTGGAGCAACCTTTGCTTCCCTCATTGTATTCGGTGCTTTAGATTTACCCATTGAAATTATTGGTTTAATGGTATCTATCGAACCAATCATCGATATGGCACGAACCGCTCTTAACGTAAATGATAGTATGTTAGCTGGCGTTGTAACTTCTAAACGATTAGGTACTTTCGACGAAGAAATTATGAATGACGACAACAAAATTGTTAGTCCAGAAATGGAAGTTAACTAATAGGTAGATGAAAAGCTTCTTTCTTTATTGGAAGGAGCTTTTTTTCTTTGCATGCTATTCCTTTTACTCTTTTCCAACTTTTGATATGATGACCTTAAGCAAATAAATGAGAGTTTAAAAGTTTAAATTAACTAAGGAGTGAATTTAATGAAAGAAGTTCAATTTAATAATGGTCTTCGAATGCCTATATTAGGTACCGGGACAAATACTTATGGTAAAGAAAATAATGATTACCATGGAGAGTTAAACGGTGACTTTAGTGCTTTAGAGTCAGCCATTGAACTAGGTTATCGTTCAATTGATGCAGCAGTCTCCTATCGAAATGAACGCGGCGTTGGTAAAATAGTTGTAAATACTGATATTCCGCGGGAAGAATTTTTCATTACGAGTAAAATTCCAAGACAAGAAGTTTATTTTTCAACCAAAGAAGCAGTAAGACAGACGATTGACAGCAGTCTAGCCAATTTCGAGACCGATTACTTAGACCTCTATTTAATCCATCATCCGATTGAGAATAAGGACTATTTTCGACACACTTGGGAAGTATTAGAAGAATATTACCAGGAAGGAAAATTGAAAAGTATTGGTGTCTCAAACTTTAGTCAAGATTTATTAGAAGAAATGGATGAGTTCGCTACGGTTAGTCCAGTGGTCAATCAAATTCAAATTAACTTGAAAGAAAAAAATGAAGAACTGATTCAAGTCATAAAAGAACGAGGAATCGTTCCAGTTGCTTGGGGGCCAATGAAAGCAACCACTGACCAGAAGATAATTCTAGGTCAAATAGGAGATCGATATGATAAATCTTGGGCCCAAGTTTTACTCCGCTATCAAACTCAGCGGGATATTGTGGTTATTCCTAAATCTCATAATCCTAAAAATCAAGCAGCCAACTTAAATATCTTTGATTTCCAATTAACAGACAATGAGATGCAAAAAATTGCTTCTCTCTAAAAACAGAAAAAAGTGTTTAGGCGAAATTGCCTAGACACTTTTTTATTATGCTTCTCTAATTAATTGTTCTGGATCATAAAGAATTTCAATCGTTATGTGTGATATTTGTTGATTAACGACTAGCTCACGAATTTTTTGCTTGATCTGATCTTGTTCTCGATTTGTTTTAAAATCGGTGGTCACCGTCAAAGACATCATATGCTGTTCGCCATCAGTAGACCAAATATGGAAGTGAGAGATCATTTCTACACCATTCAAATCAATAATTTTATGATATAAAGCTTTGGTATCGATTTCTCCTGGAACAGCTTGCAGAAATATTTTACTAATCCGAATAAATTCTGGGAAGGTCACATATAAAATCCAACTCGCAATCCCTAAGGACAATATTGGATCTAATATATACCAATCTGTGTAACGCAAGATAATACTCATGACTAAAACTAAAATCCATCCAAATAAGTCCTCAAATAAATGGATATTTAATAACTTTTCGTTTGAAGAGTCTCCTCCACTCATTAGCTTAACAGAGAAACCATTAATAATAATTGCTGCAATTGCCATATAGAATACTCCACTATGGTTCACGGGACTTGGATTTAACAATTCTGGAATCGTTGTTATGATCATGATAATTGCTCCACCAAGCAAGACCACACTAGTTACTAAACCGCCTAGTAATGAAAAGCGCCGGTAACCATAACTATATTCAGCCGACGACTCTCGACTCGATATTTTTTCAAAGAAGTAAGCTAAGCCGATCGATAAAGCATCGCCTAGATCGTGCACGGCATCGGATAAAATAGCCTGACTTTTAAAAAGAGTCCCAAAGATAAACTCAGAAACAGAAAAAAATAAATTTAATAAGAAAACTACAAAAATTCTTTTTTCTGCAGCTTGTCCTTCTCCCAGTTCATGGTGATGGTGCCCATGATCGTGTTCCTTTTCTTTTTCTGTAAATTCTTCGAACTTTTCTAAATCGATAATCGTTACTTGCTCAAAAGAACTGACTAATGAAATAATGTAAGGATCAACCTCATCCGCTAATTTCAAGTGTCCATGTTCTAAATCAATTTCAACCAATGAGCTATCACCTAAGATATCAACGAAACGATCATAAATAGCCTGTGCTTGATTTTGATTACGTAAACCGATGATTTCATAGCTCTCCATGTCTTCTCTCCATTCTTTATTATCTTTTTATTGGTATAAGTATAAGACAGATTCTAATCTTTTTAAACAAAAAGACACCCGTTCATAACGAACGAGTGCCTTGGATTGTATTCATTGTTTTTTATTCAGTTGCTGTGTTACCTAAATGTGCATTAAACATCCAGATTTTTTGTTCAGCTTCTGTTTTTAATTCAATTAGAATATCATTTGATGGGAAGTCGCCGGCATCATCAGTAATTTTGATTCCTTCATCATACAATTCAATCAGTGTGCGCAGATCATCAATAACTGCTTGAACCATTTCTTCTTGAGATAAGTCTTTATCAGCTTGTTTTTCTTTAATCGCAGAATGTTCAACAAACTCAGCAAGTGTTGAGTAAGGCTCACCACCAATAATTAACATCCGCTCAGCTACTTCATCTAAGTCAGCTGTAATGTCGTCATATAGATCTTCAAACTCTTCATGTAATGTGAAAAAGTCTGATCCTTTTACATACCAGTGAAATTGGTGAAGACGAATATAAAATACACCTTGTGCTGCAACTACTTTGTTCAATATCTTATTGACTTCTTGATTTGCCATATTATCTTCCTCCTATTATTTTCTTAACTTAATTTTAACACTGGCACTTTTCTTAAGCAAGAAAAGACCCTTATTATTTAGAATGAGTCTAATTAAGAATCTTTAGAATTAATTAATGAATTTTCCCACCCACTATTTTTAAATCATCTTTACCATCATAGTCAATAATTGCCCTCAGAGACGCTTCCACTCCGCGAACAATTTCTGCTAAAGTTAAGGAAGGAAGATCCGTCCGACCGAGCACTTGTTCAGGTAAAAAAGGAATATGCATAAAGCCAGCTTTTACTTGCGGATAGTTTGTATGGGTCTGATGTAAAGTCTGGTACATGATATGATTGCAGACAAAAGTTCCAGCCGTATTTGAAATTGAAGCAGGCAAGTCCTCTTCTTTCATATAGGAGACCATAGCTTTAATGGGGAGTTGGCTAAAATAGGCCGACTCTCCTTCTGGAATGATCGGCTCATCAATGGGCTGATTCCCTTCGTTATCAGGAATCCGTGCATCATCCAAGTTAATCGCTATTCTTTCTGGGGTCAGAGCTGCTCGACCACCCGCCTGTCCAATATGCAAAGCATAATCTATTCTTTCTTCTCCCAGCATTTGATTAACTATTTGTGCACTTTTATCAAAAACAGTTGGAATTTCTAATTTGATAATTTTAGCTCCTGCGATTCGATTGGGTAATTTTTTAACCGCTTCGATGGCTGGATTGATTGTCTCTCCACCAAAGGGATCAAATCCTGTGACGAGTATTCTCATTAATTTTTCCTCCTCCAATCCTTTAATAAAAAAACAAGAAAACACCGTTAAAATGATGTTCTCTTGCTCTTGATTCCTTTTATTTCTCTTTATTTGCTTTTTCAGAAGAGATGGCTGCGATCGTTCCTAATGCAGTAGCACATAAGGTCTCTTCTCCCTCATAAACTAGAAAAACATCACACTGACAAACAGCTTGCCGTTTACCAGCTGAAATCACACGTGCGCGGGCGATAATTTTTTCACCAATAGCTGGTTGTAAGTAATTAATTTTATATTCAGAAGTTAAAACATTTGGACCTAGGGCAGAACCACCAGCAAAAGTCAGCGCATTATCTGCTGCATAGCTAAGAACTCCACCATGAACAAATTTATTCTGTTGAAATAATTCCTCTCTGACCGGAATCTCTAACTCCACCACACCATCCTTATAACTGGCTAACTTTGCGCCTATCAGTTGACTAAATGGCTGTGAATCGAGTGCCTTTTGCCCCATTTGAAAGATTGCTTCATTCGACAAATTAAAACCCTCCTATTTTTTAATTAAAGTCTTTAATTTTTTGAATCAACTGATCGACATTCTCTTCTTTTGTCCCCCAGCTTGTACAAATTCTCACAAGATGATGATCATCATCTTCTTGATTCATCACTAAAAATTTAAACTCTTCTGCTAAGTAACGAACCATTTCATCCGTCATTATAGGAAATAATTGATTCGTATCATTTTGATATTTTAAAGATACGCCTTTTTCAATTAATGCTTCTTTAATTCGCATCGCTTGAGTTACTGCGTAGTCTGCAATCTCAAAGTAAAGATTATTTGTAAAAAGGGTTTCAAATTGTATTCCTAGTAACCGACCTTTGGCTAATAAAGCTCCTTTTTGTTTCATAATTGATCGAAAATCTCTCTTTAATTCTGGATCCTTAATAACCACTGCTTCTCCCAGCAAAGCACCAATCTTGGTTCCACCAATATAGAAGACATCGGTTAAATCGATCATGTCTTTCATAGTGACGTCATTTGTTTCCGCCACTAAACCATATCCTAGGCGGGCACCATCGATAAAGAATTTCATCTTATACTTTTCAGTAACTGCTCTTAGTGCGGCTAACTCTTCTCTACTATAGATTGTTCCTACCTCTGTTGGATTGGCTAAATGAAGCATAGCTGGTTGTACTTTATGGATATTCGCCTCATTGTTCCAATATTCTTCACACAGAGCTGCAACTTGTTCCGCTTGAATTTTGCCTTCTTCGGTAGGTAATAGGAGGATTTTATGTCCTACCGCTTCAATTGCGCCGGTTTCCAAGGTTTGAATATGGCCTGACTCAGCGGCAACAACTCCTTGATGTGGTCTTAACGCAGAAGCAATCACAGTTAGATTAGTTTGGGTCCCCGCTGAAAGAAAGTGAACATCTACTGCATCATTCTCGACACTTTCTTTAATTAGTTCTCGGGCTTTTTCACTATATTGATCAAAACCGTAGCCTGATGCTTGTTCTAAGTTTGTTTCCAGCAGGCGTTCCAATATTTTTGGATGAGCTCCTTCTGCGTAATCTTGGTCAAAATGAATCATTTCTATTCCTCCATCTAGTAAAACAGTTAATTTATTATTTTATTCATACCCTACTATTATTTCACTTTTCTTCTTTTTTTTCAACCGCCTACTCTTAAAGAACTCGGATTTATTTTTAACCATAAAAAAAACTATCTAAACTTTTCGCTTAGATAGTTTTCTTTTTATTTTGCTGTTTTAATCGGATCTAATTTCTTTTCTGCCCAGCTGATTAGTGCATCTCCTAAGATCGCCATCAGAGAAATTGGAATAACCCCGGCAATAATAATGCTTTCTCCACTTGAAGCATTCACTCCTCGTGTAATCACATCTCCAAGTCCTGCCGCTCCAACGAAAGTTCCTAAAGCAGCAACTCCAATTCCTGAAATATAAGCATTTCGAATCCCACCTACGATAACAGATAAGGCTAATGGAAACTCAATTTTACGAATAATTTGCCAATTGGTCATTCCCATTCCTTTACCAACATCTAATATGTGGTCATCTACACTTCTAACCCCTGTATAGGTGTTTCTTAAGATAGGTAAAATGGAATAAATAAAGATTGTCACGACAACCAAATTTGGTCCTAATCCAATTCCCAACATTAAAATAGACAATAGAGCTAAAGAAGGAATCGTTTGAATCACATTAGCAATCCCTAATACCCAATCAGCAATCTTATGATTTCTTGCAATATAAAAACCGAGAGGAATAGCTACTATCGCGGCAAAAATTACTCCATAGACTGACATTAATAAATGTCGGAAAAACTGGCTCATCACATAGGAACCATTCACTTCATAGTAGTGAAGGATTTGTTGCCACAAAGAATAATCTGTTATATCAATCATTAGACATCACACTACTTTCTATCGGTTCTAGATATGGTTCGGTGTCTTCAAAATAATTATTTTCCTCTAACCAATCAATAGCTACTATTTTTGGTTCAAGTAAATATTTGTCACTTGTATAATTTAATTCTTGCATCACTGTCTCATCGATTTGACCTTCCAACTTCTGAAAAATCAATTCAAGTTCTGGATAGGTTTCAAGTACTTCATAACTTGCTATCGGACTAGCATCATAGGGAGGAAAAAGATGTAAATCATCTTCTAAAATGGTTAAGTTCTCTGCTACTATTCCACCATCAGTTGAATAACCTAGTGCGACATCGATTTCATCATTATTAAATGCAGTATACATTAAGCCTTGAGACATCGGTAATAAATTGCCAAACTCAAAGCCGTAAAGTCTTTGGAAGTCAGTATATCCATCTCCTGCGCGGTTAATCCAGTTCGTATCGACTCCAACAGCAAATTCATCTTTGTACTCTTCTAAATCACTAACCTTTTCTAAACCTAACTCTTCTGCAACTTCTTCTCTAACTAAGAAAGCATAAGTGTTAGCAAAACCATAGGAAGGAAACCATTTCTGATTAAATTCGTCTTTAAAGGCTTCCACCACTGTTTCTGCAGCAAGCTCGGGATCAGTAATTGGTTCACGTCCCAATTCTCCCGTCAAACTTGTTCCTGTATAACGAACTCCCGAAACATTAGCAGCTCCAGTCATTGTCGCTTGGTGATTCATCGTTGAAAACAAATTGGTAATCACATTTGCATCAATCTCAATATAATGTTCTACCATCCCTTCAACAATATAACCTAAGATAGACATCTCAGTTGAAGCCCCACCAGTAATGGAAATTCCTTCTCCTTCTCCTGTTAGATCGCTACCTAATCCAGGCAAAGCACATGCTGATAACATGAGGACTGCAGTGATAGGTATCATTATTTTCTTTATGATTTTTTTCATCTTTAACTCTCCTCTATTCTTGCAGAACTTGTTTGTGGGGTAAGATTCTTTTCAATTCGCCCGGCAATCAAATCTGTTAAAATAGCTAAAAGAATAACGGGTATCGTTCCAGCTAAGATTAAGTCACTACGGAAAAGCTCTAGTCCATTAAATATGATTTCCCCGAGCCCTCCGCCACCAATATACGCAGCAATAGTAGTCCAAGCAATAACATACACTGCAGACAAACGAATACCTGCCATAATTACTGGAGTAGCAAGTGGTAATTGAATTTTTCGAATGACTTCGATACGCTCCATTCCCATCGCTTTCGCTGCATCGACTACCATCGGATCAACACTATTCATTCCTAAGTAAGTATTTCTTAAAATTGGCAGTAAAGAATAAATGAACAAAGCGATGACTGCAGGAACTTTCCCGACTCCAAATAGAGGCACCATCAAAGCTAGCAAAGCTAAGGTAGGAATTGTTTGTAAAATACCTGCAATCCCCATCACAATAGATGCAGCTCGGTCTGCTTGACTCAATATTATACCAACTGGCACTGCAAATAATATTCCAAGTGCTAATGAAACTGCCGACAGAAAGATATGTTCACCAAAAGCTGAAAGTAAAGTACTCCCATAATTTGCTATAAAGTCTATCATATTAATCATCCATTCCTTCAGTTGGAATTTTCTCCAAAATTTCTTCTTGGGCAGTGGACTGATCCCAAATAATATCATAAACCAAGTTTACTAAGGTCGACTTTGTGAGCACGCCTGTTAAACGTCTCATCTCATCTACTACTGGTATTGCGGAGTCCCCTCTTTGTAAAGCTTCTCTCATTTGGTTTTGAATGAGTGTATTTTCTTTTAGTGGTCGCACAGACGACAACATGATATCCGTTACTTTTCTTTGAATATCTTTCTCATCTGCAATTCCCTGAATAGTAACTAAGCCTTGCAATCGATTCTCATCATTGACAATAAAGAGAGTATCTACTCTTCGATTCTGCATAAGAGTTAAGGCATCTGAGACTGTATGATCGGTTGAAATAGATACCGCACCAGTCTTCATAATATCTTTCACTAGTATATTTTCTCTTTTTGCATCAAATAAGCGATCTTCACCAAGGAAACCACGTACATGTTCATTTGCAGGTTCTGCTAAAATATTATCTGGTGTATCGTACTGCATCACTTTTCCTTCATGCCAAATTGCAATCCGATCCCCTAACTTAAGCGCTTCATCCATATCATGCGTCACAAAAACGAAGGTACTATGATATTCTCTTTGTAGTTCAATTACCAGATCATGTAAAGCATCTCGTGTAATTGGATCCAACGCACCAAATGGCTCATCCATTAAAACAATATTAGGATTTGCAGCTAATGCTCGAATTACACCTATTCTCTGTTGCTGACCTCCAGATAACTCGCTTGGGTAGCGCTCTAGGTAACTAATTGGTAAATCGACACGCTCCATCAAATTTTCGGCTGTTTCTCGCATTTTTTCATCGGACCAATCTAGTAATCGTGGGACTGTTACGATATTTTCATAAATTGTCATGTGTGGAAATAATCCAGTTTGTTGGATAACATAACCAGTTTTCCGTCTCAATTCAATCGGGTCGAGATCCTTTACATTTTCTCCATCGATGTAAATATCTCCTTTTGTAATACTTTCCATTCGATTAATTAAACGCAAAGCTGTAGTCTTCCCACTCCCGGATGTTCCTATAAAACAGACAAATTCATTCGGATTAATCTGTAAATCAACATCATCTACCGCGACTACATCGCCGTTAAATATTTTACTAACACCTTTATACTCAATCATTTATCTAGCCTCTTTTCTTCATTTTAAATCATTCTAATCTCATAATAACCAACCGTTTTTTAATTTAGTTAATATAAACTTAACATAGGCAAATGTTGATATCAATTGATTTGCGTTTCTATGAATTTAAAAAAGCCTGATAAAACTATTCCTATCAGGCTTATTTCGTGATTCAATTTTTTCTATTCTTCTCCAAATTGAGCGTAATATAATTCTGCATAGTGACCATTTAATGTGAGCAATTCTTTATGGGAACCATCTTCAGCAATGCCCTCTTCAGAAATCACTAAAATTCGATCAGCATGTTGAATGGTCGCTAAGCGGTGGGCAATAATTAAAGTCGTCCGCCCTTCAGAGAGTTTATTCAAAGACTCTTGAATATAAAATTCAGTCTCTGTATCCAATGCACTCGTTGCCTCATCTAAAATCAAGATCGCTGGATTCTTTAAAAAAATACGAGCAATAGATAAACGTTGTTTCTGTCCTCCGGATAAAAGAACCCCACGTTCACCAATTTGAGTATCTAATCCTTGGGGTAATTCCTTTATCAATTCTCCTAATTGAGCGGATTCAATGGCTGCCCGAACTTCACTGTCAGTTGCGTTTAAACGTCCATATAGTACATTTTCACGAATCGTTCCATTAAAGAGGAATACGTCTTGCTGAACCACACCAATCTGTTTCCGTATGGAATGCATAGTCATGTCCTGAATATTTATCCCATCAATAAGAATTTCTCCTTCACTAATTTCATAAAAACGAGGTAACAAATTCACTAAAGTTGTTTTCCCTACACCACTGGGTCCTACAAAAGCGACGGTCTCTCCTGCCTTAATTTCTAAATCAATCTGTGATAAAACTTCTTTGTTTTCTTCATAAGCAAAGGAAACATTCTGATAACTAATGTCGCCCAAGAAATCGGGTGCATCGATTGCATCCTCCGCATCCACAATATCCGGCTTCACCATTAATTCTTCCTGAAGACGTTTAAAGCCAGCATAACCTCTTGGATATAGTTCCAACATTGCATTAATTTTTTCGATCGGTCGAACGAAAATATTGGACAATAAAATAAAGCCGACAAATTCACCCATGGTTAATTCACCACGTAAAGTAAAGAATGAACCGGCTAAAAAAGCAAATAAATTAATTAATCGCATCAAGATATAATTAAATGAAGCACTAATTCCTAAAGTCTGGTAAAACTCAATCTTGCTCGATCGGTAACCTTGAATCAGTTCTTCAAAATTTTCTTGTTCATGGTCTTCATTTGCATAAGCTTTCACTACCCGAATACCACTCAAGGCATTTTGAATCCCCGTATTGAATTTACCTAAGCTGGTAAAAATACGCTGGTTCACTCCTACCATTTTACGATTGAAAATACCGAGTAAAATACCCAAGATCGGGATAAATAAAATCGTAATAATCGCCAACTGTGCATGGGTCTGATACATCAGAATAAAAGAAGCAACTAAAGTCATGATTGTAATAAAAACATCTTCCGGACCATGGTGAGCAAGCTCGCTGACATCGAAAAGTTCACTTGTAATCCGACTCATCATCTCCCCAGTCTTCTTCTCATCGAAAAATTGATAGGATTGCTTTTGATAATGTTCATATAATTCTCGACGCATATCTGTTTCAATATTTATACCTAAACGGTGCCCCAAAGTAATGACCACGTAGTTTAGAGTCATCGACAATAAATATAAAGAAAATAGTACAACAGAAACCAATAATATCGTCTTCAAGCTTCCATCAGGTAAAACTTGATCAATGACTCGATTCACCGCTATGGGAAAGATTAATTCAAGTGCTGCGGCAACAATTGCTGAAGCAAAATCAATCAAAAATAATTTCTTATAAGGTTTGTAATAAGCAAAAAACTTTTTCAACATTTCATTTCTCCTTCACATTCAACAAATTAAAATAATAATTCCAAAAAACTAACTAGCTGAAACAGTTAGTTTTTTGGAAAAAGATTTAGATTAGATAGAAAAGACTTCTCCAACTTCAGGAAGTATTCCTTCACTAGTCTCTAACTGATCGATAAACTTTTTAGGATCTTGTTCAATGAGAGGAAAAGTATCATAATGAATGGGAATCACTCGCTTAGCTTTCAACCATTTGGCCGCTAACAAAGCATCTTCTGGTCCCATAGTAAAATTATCCCCAATCGGAATCAATGCTAAATCAATCGTCTCTAATTCACCAATTAATTTCATATCTGAAAATAAAGCAGTGTCTCCTAAGTGATAAAGTGTTTTCCCATCCGCTTTTATAATTAAACCGCTCGCTAATCCGAGAGTGGTCGGTAGCCCATCAATAGTGAGCGAAGAGCCATGAATGGCTGGCGTCATCTTCACTGTCCCGAAATCAAATTCAAAGGCCCCACCTGGCTGCATACCATGAGTTTCTAAGCCTAAACTAGCCAAATACTCTGCCAATTCAACGGTTGTAATAACTTTTGCTCCCGTTCGCTTAGCAATTTCAACTGTATCGCCTAAGTGATCCGCATGAGCGTGAGTTACAAGAATATGATCCACTTCAACTTGGTCAACTTCTAAATCACACAGCTCATTGCCTTGTATAAATGGGTCTATGATTAATTTCTTACCTGCTTCTGTTTCTAATCGAACGACAGAATGTCCATGAATACTTACTTTCATTCGAATCCCTCCTAAATTTTGTTAAAACAAGTATAACAAAGTTTATTCACATAGACAGGAATTTTCTACTTTAAAAAGAAAAAGACCCTGAATTTTCATTCAAGGTCCTCACTATTTATTTTAACTCCTTGCTAAATTAAATCTAATTTCTGGAAGGGTTTTTCTAATTTCTTTAAAAAGAAAGCCATCATGGGTCCAAAAATCAAGGCACTCACGATTGTTCCTTCTCGAATTGTGAAGGGTAGTTTAAAAATCAAAGTCAGAGTGAGAGACACTAGTAAGAATAGAATATCAAAGCTTTGTCGAACTCGCCCAAAAGAATTACCTTTTCTTTCAGCTAATAAAAGCGAGAACCTTTCAATTGGCATCGAGATTAGATCAAGTAATAAAATCATAGCAATTGAAAAAGTGACTAAAACTTGTGCGACTAGAAAGATCAGTACATTCACAAAATAGAAATCAATGGACAGATTGCCTAAAAAACCATAAAAGAATAAATTAATAAACTGTCCTAAGATGATTGTTAAAGGTAATTGTAAAAGAATCGTCCAATCTGCTTCTTTTTTTAACAAAAGAAATTGCAAGCCGATAAATAAAATATAAATAATCATTAACATGTCTCCGACACGAATTCCGCTAGCTAAAGATAAAGTCTGTGTAACCGAATCAAAGGCTGACACTCCTACTGCTGCTTTCATTGTCAACGAAATTCCTAGAGCTGCTAGTATTAAAGCTAGGAATAATGTTAGATACTTTTTAATCATTTTTCTTGTGCTCCTTTTCTTTCAGCTAGCTGATTAATCTTTTATCGTTTTAATTCCATAATCAATCAGTTGCCATTTTTCAAAATAAGGAATTAAAGCAGGCATGAAAACCCCAAGCATTGGCCCAAAAATAAGAGCACTCACTAAGGTTCCTTCCCGGATACTTAAAGGAGCTGAGAAAATTAACGTAATTGCTAATGAAAAAACAATTAACAAGACATCAATTGCTAAACGTATTTGTCCTAGCGTAAAAGGAATTCTCTTAGATAAAATTAAAGACAAGTTTTCAATCGGCATAGCGATTAAATCAAGCACTAACATAATACTAATAAAGAAACTCGTCCAAAATTGCGAAAGGATAAAGAGAATTAAACGTAGGAAATAATTTGTTAAATCTAAGTTTCCAAAAATATAATAAACAAACAAGTTAATGAATTGACCCAAGAGAACCACAAAAGGAATCTGCAATAGGATCTTCCAACTAGCTTCTTTCCTCAGTACAAGTAGTTGTAAAAAGACAAAAAAGATTTGTACTAACATGACGATTGTACCGACTTGCATGTTCGTAGTATCTGCGACTGTTTGGTTAAAGGCATCAAAAGCGGCCAAACCTACTCCTGATTTAATTGCCAATGCAATTCCCATCGATGCTAAAAATAACGATAACAATAAGGTTAGATATTTTTTCAATAAATTCACTCTCATTCTCCTCAGATAATATTGGGCCACAGGTCATTATACACATTCTCAGTGAGAGAGTCTATCATAATTTTATTTTTTGCTTCTTTTTTTAAGGATGATAGCGATAAACTTTAAATGATTCTCGACTATTAATGAAATATTTTGGTGTTTTCACTAATTGAAGAAAATGAAAGTCACTATAATTATCTAAATACTCGGTATAATTTACCGAAGGATAATAAATAATTATGTCTGCTGTTCGTGGATTTTCAGTTAATGAACGCTCAATATTCTGAAGCACTTCCTTGAATATTTTTAAAGTAAAGGGATTGAAAAAATAAAAAATATTCTCATCTTTTTTAATCTCATAATCCTCTGCTCTCATTTTATAGATCTTTATTTTTCGAGCCAATCCAGGATGTTTTTCTGAATAGCTCGAAAAGTTA
>JARICH010000099.1 GCA_029257245.1 Atopostipes sp.
GACCTTTCAAGTTTGGATCATCGGATAGGGAATATTGGGTCTTAGCCATGACTACTGGTAAATCATCATAACCTAATCGTTCAAATCGACGCATCAAGTTGCGAGCTGACCTTGAAAACACGGCTTCTTTTCCACCATAAACTTTTTGGACAATCTTGTTGATTTTATCTTCGATGGAGTCAGAAAGTTCATATGGGTGAGTCATAGTTGATTGAATTTCAACCTTTTCAACAACCGCCTCAGCCATTTCGACACCTCCAGCTCCACCTTCAGTAAAGATATTGGCTGTTACAATATCCATTCCAGCTGCTTCGGAAAGCTCTGTTAATTTTTCTTTTTCTGCATCTGTATCAGCTGGGAAAGAGTTAATAGCTACAAGGGTGTTCATTCCGAATAAATCACGCATATTTTCAACATGTTTTTCTAAGTTTTCAAAACCTGCTTCTAAAGCTTTTAGATCTTCATTCTCTAAATCTTTTTGCTTTTGTCCACCATGCATCTTAAGGGCTCGAATCGTTGCGACAACAACAACAGCATCTGGCTCTAAATCAGCTTGACGAGCGACAACGTCGATATACTTCTCTCCACCCAAGTCTGCTCCAAATCCTGCTTCTGTTACCACATAGTCTGCATATTTAAGGGCAGTTTTCGTTGCTAAGACACTATTTGTTCCATGTGCAATATTTGCAAATGGACCTGCATGCATAAAGACTGGAGTTCCTTCTAGAGTCTGAACTAAGTTCGGCTTAATAGCATCTTTTAATAAGGATGTCATAGCTCCTTCGGCATTCAAATCACCAACTGTTACAGGATTTCGATCGTAAGTGTAGGCCAGAACGGTTCTTTTTAGTCGCTCTTTTAAATCTTCTAAAGAATTAGCAAGAGCTAGCATGGCCATTACTTCTGAAGCAGCTGTAATTTCAAATCCATCTTCTCTCGGTGTACCATTTAATCGTCCACCAAGTCCACCAACAATATTTCTTAATTGACGATCATTCATATCAATCGCACGTTTCCAAGTGACTCGGCGTGGATCAATATTTAATTCATTTCCTTGTTGAATATGGTTATCCAACATAGCTGCAGCTAAGTTGTTTGCGGCACCAATCGCATGGATATCTCCAGTAAAATGTAAGTTAATATCTTCCATTGGAATCGCTTGTGCCATTCCTCCACCTGCTGCTCCCCCTTTAATTCCAAAAACAGGACCAAGTGAAGGTTCTCTTAAAGCAATCGCTGTCTTCTTTCCAATTTTGGATAAGGCATCGGCTAGTCCAATTCCCATCGTTGTTTTTCCTTCTCCAGCAGGAGTTGGATTAATAGAAGTAACCAGGATTAGTTTTCCGTGATCCTCTTCTAGATTCTCGTCATGGATATCAATTTTTGCTTTATATTTTCCATAATGTTCTAGTTTATCAGCTGAAATATCTAATTTCGCCGCAATTTTATCAATTTCTTCTAATTTCGCATTCTGTGCAATTTCTAAATCTGTTTTCATTCAGTAGATCCCCTCTTTCTTAAATTTCCTTCTATGATTATAATAGAAATCGCCCACAAAATTCCATTTGTTTTTACAAGTAGAATATCATGAGCGATTTTATTGTTAAAATACGAATCAATCGGTTAATTCATATTTATCTTATAGAAAAACATCGGATGTTAATTCGGCATCAACACCATCAATAGTGACTTTATCACCTTTTTTAGCTTTTTCGTTATCGATTAAAGCAAAGCCGATATTCTTTTCAACCGTGTAACCGTAAGTATAGTTAGTTACATGTCCTACTTTCTCACCATCTTTAAGAACATCTGCTTTTTCTGCAACTTCTGCATCTTTATCTTCTACTGTGAATCCGAGAAGACTTCTCTTTGGTCCATTTTCTTTTGAGTCACGAATCGCTTCTTTTCCAACGAAATCGCTATCCCAGTCAACGGTCCAACCTAAGTTAGCTTCATAAGGGTCTAAACCTTCAAAGTCACGCATAATTTTTAGTCCATATTCTGTTGGAATACTGCTTAAGAATACGTCGGTTTCTACGTGAACAATTCCAAACTCTTCTCCTGCTTCTTCTAGTTTCTTCTCAATGAAGTCAATGTGATCTGGGTGGAAGTATAATTCGTATCCTGTTTCACCTGTAAATCCAGCATTGGCTACATACACATCCACATCGTCAATTTTACCTGGACGAATACGGAAGAATTTTAAGTCGTCAACTGGCTTATCTAAAATTTTGTTGACTGTTTTTGTTGAGTCTGGACCTTGTACAGCGTACATAGTAGTAATGTCTTTGATATCTGTAAACTCTACATCATAACCATCTGAATATTTTGCAAATTCTTCTTGCATTTGGTCAATATACAGAGTAGATAACCAGTACATATTATCTTCCATTCGGAAGGCAATGAGGTCATCAATCATTTCTCCGTCTTCATTCAACTCAGAAGTATAAACACCTTGTCCAACAGCTTTTCCAGAGATATCATTTACGAACATTTTATCCATAAATGCACCTGCATCTGGTCCTTCTGCTTTTAACATTTGATGGGTAAAGTCATGGTATACAACTTTTTCTCTAAAGGCTTCATGTTCTTTTCTTCTTAATTCTTCATTTGCCATTAATATTCCTCCTAAGGAAATTTTTATTTTTATATAAAATTAGGTTGAGTCAGACTACATTTACTTGATCGGTTGACTAATTCAATGCTAGCGCTGATCTCCCCTCCTTATTGTAGAATTTTTCTATTTTTATAGTTTAAAATAGTTTAGTTAATGTACGAATTACTTCTCTTGGAGTAGTTTCGTTGCTTTAATTACATTACTTGCGAGCATACTTGTGGTGACTGCTCCAACCCCACCTGGCACAGGCGTAATTTGACCTGCCTTTTCGGCTACTTCTTCATACTCTACATCACCATAAATTTTTCCTTTGATGCGTGAAATTCCAACGTCAATCACAATGGCGCCTTCCTTCACGTAGTCTGCCGTTACCAAACCTGCAGCTCCTGTTGCCGTAATTAAAATATCTGCTTGACTGGCCATTTCTTTGGTGTGTTTACTGTAGATATGAGTGACTGCGACCGTTGCATTTTTATTTAACAATAGAATACTTAATGGTTTCCCAACTACTTCACTGTGACCAATAATAACAACATCTTGTCCTTCCAGTTCAACATCATAGAAATCTAGTAATTTCATGACACCTGCTGGAGTTGCTGAGATTAACCCGTCCTCATCATTCAGCATAATCTTCCCTAAATTGGTTGGACTCATCCCATCTACATCTTTCAATGGATTAATTCTTTCCGAAACCTTATTCGTGTCTAGGTGATCAGCTAGTGGTCGTAAAACTAAGACGCCATGAATATCATCGTTTTCATTGATTTTATCGAATTCAGTCAGAAATTCCGTTTCTTCAATATCAGTTGCATAGGTATAACTATCGACCCTTAAACCAATTTCACGAAATCTCTTTTTTAATCCATTTTCATAAGCAACTGACCCAGGATCGTCTCCTACTCTTACGATTGCTAAGTGAGGAGTTATGTTTTTAGTAGATAAATCGGCTAAGTCTCTCTCCATTTCATCGATTAACTTATTTGCGACTTCTTTACCAGTCATTTCAACTGTCATTCATCCCACCCTTTATCTTCAATATATTTTTATTTATAAAGTAACTTTTAATTATTATTTAAGGTTTAAAGTGTTCCTGTTTTTTATTAAGTTTGTGAATTTACTTTAGCAACCAAATTTTAATTTGTCAAAACAAAACATTACTAAAATTTGTACTCGCTTTCACGGCTTCAGAGCAAGCTTAGCAATTTTCAAAAAAGATGTCAACCATATCGCCTAGCTTAGGTCACTTTCTTTTTCTTTGTGAATCAATCACTTTTTAAATTCTATCTTCCAGTTATTTTTATTAAATTATTAATCGATAAAATAACTCGTATGGACAAATTTAGTTTCTAAAAATTCATTGATACCATAATGCCCATTTTCTCGTCCTAAGCCTGAATGCTTCATGCCTCCAAATGGAGCTTCTGCCTGCGATACTCCAGTATTATTAACGCCAACCATTCCATATTCTAATGCACGACTGACTTTCTCTGCTCGTCTTAAATCTTGCGTAAAAGTATAAGAGGCTAAGCCGAATGTGGAGTCGTTTGCCATTTCTATCACATGTTCTTCATCGTTAAAAGCAATCAAAGGAATAACTGGACCAAAGGTTTCTTCATAGAAAATATTCATTTTTTGATCTACCTGATCAATTAACGTAGGTTCGAAGAAAAATCCTTTTGCATATTCTCCATCTGTTAATCGTTCACCACCTAGTAAAATCTCGGCTCCTTTTTCTTTTGCATCCGCTAGTTGTGCCTCAATATTTTCTCGCGCTGCTTCATCAATTAATGGACCTACTGTCACATCATCTAAACCATTACCCACAGTGACTTTTTTAACCGCTTCTTTTAGTTGCTCGGTAAATTCTTCTTTAATCGATTCTTCTACAAAAATCCGATTTGGTGCAGTACAAGCTTGACCATTATTTCGAAATTTCATCTGAACTAAAGCGTTCACTGTTTTTTCAATGGGCGCATCTTCAAATACAATAAATGGCGCATGCCCTCCCAATTCTAGAGATATTTTCTTTAAAGTATCTCCAGATTGCTTGTACAATTGTTTCCCTACTTCAGTAGACCCTGTAAAAGTTAATTTTCGGACATCGTCGCTTTCCGTTAGTGCTTTGCCTATCTCACTTGCAGGTCCCATCACTAAATTGGCTACTCCTGCTGGTAAGCCTGCTTCTTCAAATAATTCAAAAATCGCGATCGCGGATAGGGGCGTATTAGTTGCTGGTTTTAACACAACGGTCGCTCCGGCTGAAATCGCTGGGGCAATCTTACGGACAATCATATTCGATGGAAAATTCCATGGGGTAATAGCACCGACGACACCCACTGCTTGTTTTTTTACTTCATATTTATGATTATTTGGTGCAGGGATTGTCTCCCCATAGACTCGACGGGCTTCTTCCGCATTCCAATGCATATTCGAAATATTTGTTTGTATTTCTCCTTTTGCTTCTGAAAGAGGTTTTCCTTGTTCGAGAGTCATAATTAAAGCTAAGCGATCAATATTTTCTTCAATGAGGTCACCAATCCGGTGTAGAATTTTTACCCGCTCACTCAACTCCATTCCTGACCATTTGGGGAAAGCTTCTTTAGCTGCTTGAATCGCTTCTTCTGTTTCAGCTTTTCCTCCTTGGGAAACTTCAATGAGTTGTTCACCTGTTGCAGGATTGATTACTGCTTTGGCATCGAGTGATCCTTCACGCCATTCCCCATTGATGTAAAGCTTAGATTGAATTTCTGGTAATTTTTTTTGTGTCTTTATCATGAAATCATCCTTTATCTAGCTATTCTATTCTTCATATGATAACGCCATCATTTGTTTTGTAAAAAAATACGGCCTTTAAAGACCGTATTCTTTCTTTTATACATTTACTTATTTCGGAGCTAGTTCAGACTCTGTCAACCATTTATGGTTACGGACAGTATCTCCCCCAGTTGTAGGTTCATAATCAACCATATAAACTGTTGTGTCTTCTAAGGCATCAATCGTCGCTTCTGCCCCTTGCATGCCTTCCATATGATAAGCTTCTAATACAACTTCGTCTCCCACTTCAAATGGTTCAGAATCAGCTTCTTTAATTTCTTCATGCACGACCCATTTATGATTTTCTTCTCTAGGATCTCCATTTGTTGGATCATAAGAAACTTCATAAGCAATGGTATCGAATGCTCCTACAATCTTAGCATCTGCATTTTCCATTCCTTCCATATGATCAGTCAACAATTCCACTTCGTCACCTAATTCATATAATGGATCACTAGCTTCGGTTAGACCCGCTGGCAATTCTCCTGATTCATCATGAACCATTTCTCCATGATCTTCCATTTCTTCATCATCTTCGTCCACATCAACTAGTTCTTCTGTCTCAGGATCATTTTCTTTATCTGTTGAATCATCGTCTGTGTCATTCCCACAGGCAACTAATAGTAGACCAGATAGACTTAATGTAGTGATTAATAATTTACTTTTTTTCATTACTAATTCCCCTCTCCACTTATTCGTTTACAAGTGTACACGTTCATGATAACAAAAGGAGAAATATAGATGCAATGAACTTGCTTAGAAAGAATAACTTATGAACTAATTAAAGCATATGTCTAGGATCAGTAAACCGGTCAAAGTCGTCCATATCAACAATTTGTAATTCTTTCGCTGCTTCGCGTAAGCTTAAATTCTCTTCTTCTGCTTTTTGGACAATTAAGGTCGCTTTTTCATAACCGATTTGTGGGGCTAATGAAGTAACTAAAGCGAGTGACTCTTGGACATAGCCAGCCATAATATCTTCATTTGCTTCTAATCCTTTTAGTGTTCTTTCATTAAAACTTTCTAAAGCATCTGTCAATAATTGAATGCTCTGTAATAGATTATGAGCCATCACAGGCATATAGACATTTAATTGAAAATTACCTTGCGAAGCTGCGATTGAAATGGTCGTATCATTTCCTATTACTTGAACACAGACCATCGTTAAGGCTTCAATTTGAGTTGGGTTTACTTTGCCTGGCATAATCGAACTTCCAGCTTCATTAGCAGGCAAGTTGATCTCTCCAAATCCTGCCCGCGGGCCGCTTGCTAACCAACGAATGTCATTTCCGACCTTCATGAGGTGGATAGCTAAATTTTGAAGGGTATGATGTACATGGACCAAGCCATCTTTACTCGAGAGACCATGAAAATGATTATCTGACTGTCTGAAAGGAATGGAGGTCCAGTCGGATAAATAGCTAATAGCTAAATCAGCAAAGTCTGGATGAGTATTTAAACCTGTACCAACCGCTGTTCCTCCGAGTGGCAATTCGTATAGATAAGGAAGACTTGCTTCAATTCTTTTCCTATTTTCTTGAATAATCTTTTTCCAGGCGCTTACTTCTTGTCCAAATGTAATCGGAGTGGCATCTTGTAAATGAGTACGACCCAGTTTAATCGTCTCTTTATATTTTTTCTGAAGTTTACTCAGTAATTCTTCTGTCTCTTCTAAGCTAGGAAGGAGTTCTTGTTTTATTTTCAAAGCTCCTGCTAAATGGATCGCTGTGGGAAAAGTATCATTTGAACTTTGCCCCATATTCACTTCATCATTTGGATGAATCGTTAGGAAATCCTCCTGTTTATGAACCAGATTCGCAATGACTTCATTCACATTCATATTCGTCTGGGTTCCACTGCCTGTTTGCCAAAGAGATAAAGGAAACTCTTCTTGGTGTTCCTGCTTTAATATCTCGTCACAAGCTGCTTGAATCACCGATCCTTTTTCTGAATCAAGTTTCCCTACTTTCACATTTGCCCTTGCTGCTGCTTTTTTAATGAAGGCATACGCTTGAATAATTTCCTCCGGCATTTTTTCTTTGCCGATTGGAAAATTTTCTAAGCTTCTTTGCGTTTGAATTCCCCACAGTTTATCAGCAGGAATTTTCATCTTCCCATACTGATCTTCTTCTATCCGATAATTCATCTTTTAATCTACCCTCCTTCTTTTTCACTTCTCCTGATACTTTTTAATAAGAATTTGTACTCGGTCATAACTTTGCTCGGTTAATTGGTCAGACAAACCATAATAATTTTCTGGTTTTAACCATTTTTCTACTTCATCTTGACTGAAATTATCAGAAATTTGCGGATGATTCATTAGTGAATCTAAATAACTAAGTGCGTGATTCATCTGATATTCCATCGCTACGTCATGAATAATTTGATGGGCATCAAACTTCCCTAATGCTTCGCTCAATTGCATCATGACGTATTCTGAGTTATCTAACCCTTCGTTGTCCATTAAATGCTTATAAGCTTGCTCTGGATGAAAGATAATATTCTCACTTAAATCTTTAAATCGAATAACCACTTCTGTGAAATAAGAAATTCCATCATTTAAGTTGGCGTCTAAAACCATATAAGATGCACTATTCGATTCATAAGGCTTTGTATTGGCATAAAGGCTACTTGCTAACAAATCATAGATTTTCATTGAATTTCCAATAATGCCTTTTGATATTTTTGGATTCATTTTATGGGGCATGGTACTACTTCCAATTTGTGAAGGATCGCTATATTCTGTAAACTCACTTAACTCTTCAACAGAATTATTATAAACAGCCTCAGCTATTTTATGCATCACGTTTGTTAAAGCAATCATACTTGCAAGGTACTGAATCTTTGGCCATTGAATATTGCGACTCGGAATGTTCATTGATCGAACGCCTAATTTATCTGCTAGCTGGTCCTGAAGCTCTTGACCTTTTTTACCTAAAGAGTTATAACTTCCGAGCGCGCCACCCATCATGATTTCATTTAAGGCTTCGGAAGCGTCTAAGAAGTCCTCGAATGCGGGTATTAATTCTTCGATCCAGCTTGCGACTACATAGCCAAAAGTAGTGGGCACGGCATGTTTAGAGTGTGTTCGCCCAGGCATTAAACTCAATTTATTTTCAAGAGCTAATTCTGCCAGATTTTCTATTCCTTCTAGTATGATTTTTTTAAACTCTTGATTTACTTCATTTAGAATAATCATCTGAGCAGACTGCTGAATATTTTGAGTAGTAATTCCATAATGAAAATATTTCTTGGTTAATTCTGAGCTTGGTTCTAAAATTGTTTCAACAAATGAATAAAAACCGTGCCCAATTTCATTTAGATAGTGTTCATATCGTTCCTGTGAAAAATTATCGAAAGTCACTTCTTCTCTGATAGTTTCTGCTGCTTCAACTGGAATTAATCCTAACTCGCCTTGTGTTTCAGCAACTATTTTTTCCAATTGAATCCAGTTTTTATACTTGTATTCATCTGACAATAAATAATCGATTCGTTCATTCTTTAAAGTTAATGACTTTGAATCTTGTAATCCCATTGTCTTTCCTCCTCTTATATTTTCTTCCCTTCTATGATACTACATTTTAACCTGACCGAAGTCTCGCTCGCTGACTATGGTCAGAAAAGAAGGACTTGGTCATATTCAATCTTTTTCTATTGATTGAAAACGGTTTCTTGCTATGATAATGGCATCCATTACAAAAGATTCTAACAAATATTTTGAGGAGGAGTATTCAATGAACAGAGAAAAAATTAGTGAACAAGTACAACGATTTGGTCGCTCGCTACTTTTACCGATTGCGATAATGGCACCGATGGGAATGATTTTAGGGATTACTGGTGCACTAGTTCAACCTTATATGGTCGAACGGGTGGCTTTTCTACAAAATGACACCCTGCAAATGATCTTAACGGGTTTACGTCAAATTGCTGATGTTATCTTTTCCAATATTCCTATTTTATTCGCGATGGGTGTCTCCTATGGGATGACGAGGAAAGATAAAGGAATTGCTGTTTTTAGTTCCATCGTTGCCTATTTTGTTTTACACGGAACAATTAACGCCTATTTAACAGCTACTGGAACTTTAGCCGATCCTGAATTGATGAACGAAGTCGGTCAAGGAATGATTTTAGGTATCCAGTCCTTGCGAATTGATGTACTGGGCGGTATTATTGCAGGATTGATAGCGACTTATTCTGCTGATCGATTCTACAGGCAAGAACTTCCTTTAGCTTTTGCCTTTTTTGCAGGAACAAAATTTGTGCCGATTATTACTTCCGTTTTCGCTATTATAGCGGGATTGATTGTTCCATTCTTCTGGAAATACCTCATTATCGGCTTAACCTCTATGTCTGGAATTATTTTATCGAGGTTTGGACCTCCATTGAGTATTGCTATTAACCGGCTTCTTATTCCGTTCGGGCTCCACCATGTTTGGACAGCATTTATTCGATTCACCCCCGCCGGTGGAGTTTACATGATTGGTGGCGAGGAATTTACTGGAATCTTAAATGCCTTAAACGAAGTTCTATTTAATTATGGTCCAGGGACTGAAGAGTGGGCACTAATGCCAGAATTAACTCGTTTCATGGCACAAAACCAAATGTTACTAACCTTATTCATGATCCCTGCTATTGGATTAGCGATGTATCATACGGCTTATGAAGGAAATAAAAAAGCTGTGAAAGGGATTATTTGGACCTTGGTCTTGACACCTTTCTTAGGAAATATTACCGAACCAATGGAATTCTCTTTCTTATTTATCGCTCCAATGCTGTACCTAATCTATATTGTTATTGTCTCGATTGGTTCCTTTTTCTTAGCTATGCTAGGAACGGCGGTTGGTTATATTCGAGGGACAATATTCGACTTTGCGATTTTCGGTTTACTCTATGAGGATACGAAATGGTACAATCTGCTCATTGTCGGAATCCCTATCGCCATCATTACCTACTTTACTTTCCGTTATTTAATTATTCGATGGGATGTTAAGACACCAGGTCGTGAAGGGGATGCTTCAGAGCATAGCGAATTGCTGGCTAACAAAGAATATGCACAAGTTGCTGCCTTAGTGGTCGAAGGGCTTGGCGGCGTCGAAAACATTCGATCAGTTGAAAACTGTGTAACTCGCTTGCGAATCGATTTGCGCTCCACAGATGTCGTTGATAAAGAAACTCTCGAACGATCCGGAACTTCTGGAATGTTCTTCCCTTCTAAGAACCATATGCATTTGGTCTTTGGACCACAAGTAGAATTTGTACGACATGCAGTTGATGATATTATGAAGGGTGACTTAGACAATTAAATCAGAAAATAGTTAAAGACTTACAGCCTCTCCTAGCTATGGTACAATTCAAGTAAATTAGAATTGTCTTAGGAGGGGCTTTATGTTTTTAGAGAGATTCACTGGGGACTTCAATGATTTAACTGACATTGAACAAAAAATAGCTGAAAGCATTATCGAACGACCAGAAAATTTTATTCATCACTCGGTATCTGATATCGCTGATAAATTGTATGTGTCCAAAACATCCATTATTAACTTTGCACAAAAAATGGGTTTCCAAGGATTTACTGAGCTTCGATATTATTTAAAAACACGGATTGAAGATGATCAACAGACAAAACATCTAAATACTTTTGATGAAGTGAATCATTACCTAGCACGTGAATTGAAAAAAACTTTTGAACTGATCCAAGAAGAAGAATTAAAATTATTTTCCAACGAAATTAAAAACTCGAAAATTGTCTACGTCTTGGCACGAGGGATTACTAAACAATATGCAACAGGTTTCACCCTGCAATTACGCACCATGAATATCATTGCTGTTTTTGTTGATGATTATAATCTAGTTAAAACTTTACCTAAAACCTTGACAAAAGATGATACGGTATTAATTA
>JARICH010000047.1 GCA_029257245.1 Atopostipes sp.
AAAACTAACTCAAATGGAGAACGACCTTCAGTTTTTATTCTGATGGTCGTTTTTTTACTGTTTTTTCTTCTTTCTTTAATCTTCTATTCAAGTTCTTTTCTTTGTCTCCTCTCCAACTCGCACCCCAAATTCTCTTATTTTTAAATGTTTTTAACTGTCAGTTTACTTCTATAGTATGACAAATAAAGGGTTAAAGATGAGCTCAACAGTCATCCCTAGTACGTGCAAAATTTGGTAAACTGTTAACTGAAAACTGTCTTTTTCGAGCTCAAAAAAATGAAATTTACGAATTACTATATGGAAGCTGGTACATAAGCATAAAATATCACAGATAGCCACTATAACCGACTTTAAATTCCAAGTTATTAAAAGACAAAGTATAAACTGTACTTTATCTTTTATGTCACTAGTTTTAGAAAACTAGTTTTCTTGATATTTTTGGTAAAGTCCTAAAACTCCAAAAACAAGAGCTAATATTAATAAAATATTCGTTAGAATTGAAGCTATCGGTAAAAATTGTAGAAAGCCGATACCAATTAAAATCAAAAACATCACTCGAATATAAAAATCATATTGAAATCCTTCTTCCCATCTTCTTAAATCTCGAATCGTAAAAGCAAGTAAAAAAGGGAAAATAGTTGAGCTAATTAATTGCGTTACAGTCCCAGAGGCTGGGTTTGGTTCAACTGGTAATACAATCTTAAGTATATCCAAGTCAAAAGCATAGCCGATGATCTGTCCTAAAATAAATAATATTAGAAATAGTCCCATCGCTTCTCTATAGATATTTTTACGGATCAGTACAAGGCTAAAAACCACAGCAATCAAAATTTTAATTCCTGCATTAATTAATAAATAATTCGTCAAAATAAAACTCCTTCAGTCAATTAAACTTTCTTCTTTTTTTGGATATCCCCATGCGAATTAAGCATGTAAAATTGCTCCAAAGGTCATATAAACTTCATCATTATTAATTTTCTCACGATCTGGAAAGCACTGGTATTTTTTATTTGCATAAACCAACTAAGCATAAGTACCCTGGGCTTACTCAAAATAGTAAGCCATATCTTCTGAGCTCATGAGAACCGATCATAACCAGAGTCGTGCGTCCGTTCTTTTGATTAGAAGAATAAGGAGCAACGGATTTCTCCTTAATTGGTAAAGCATCTATATCTACCGCGTAAAGCGGAAATCTTTCCGCTCTTAGATCCTACGATCTTCGCGACTAATGAAGTCGTTCCTCTTTTTAATAAGGAATATCCAATTTTTTCATGATATATTTTTGCGTTTCAAATTCTTCGTCATTTGGTTCAGAGTATTGATGTAAATATCTTCGACTTTTGATCATCATATCTTTCATTTTTAAATTCTTCAATAAAATTTACGCTATTTAACTTTTCTATTTCTTTAACGCTTCTTGTTCTTGGTAAATATCCTTACTCTCTTCATATTTCGCCATCGCCATTTTTCTTCTTTCCTGATGAGATACGAGGGGCAGAGGATAATCTTGTCCCAAAATAACATTAAAACGATCTTGCTCTTCCGGTGTTAAGCTTGCAGGATCATGAATTTTTTTACTTGGCACAGTAGCTAGTTCTGGGATGTACTGCTTAATGAATTCTGCTTCCTGATCAAAACGTTCAGATTGGGTTGTTGGATTAAAAATCCGGAAATAAGGAACGCTGTCTGTTCCAGTTGATGCAGCCCACTGCCATCCCCCAATATTACTCGCTGCATCATAATCAATGAGTTCTTCTTGGAAATAACGCTCTCCCCATCGCCAATCAATAAGCAAATCTTTAACTAAGAAGGAAGCTGCAATCATGCGTAAGCGATTATGCATCCAACCTGTTACTTTTAGTTGACGCATCGCTGCATCCACAATTGGAAAACCAGTTTTTCCAGCTTTCCAGTTTTCAAAGTCCTCTTCATCATTTAACCAATGAATATCGTTAAATTCTTCTTTAATCGCTTGTTCTTTTTGATTTGGATTTGAAGCATAAATCATATTATAAAATTCTCTCCAAGCAAGTTCCTTAATAAAAACAGTTTTCCCTTCGGATTGGTGAGTTTTCATTAACTCATGATATATTGTTCGAATCGAAATCGTTCCTGTACGTAAATGATGCGATAACCGGCTCGTTCCATCAATAAAAGGAAAATCTCGGTTCTCATGATAACTATGTAAACTTGTCTCAATGAAATGCATGAGTCTTTCTCTTGCCTGCTGACTGCCCGATTGAAAGTTAGATAATTCAGTTAATCCCACTAAATAACTTCCAAATTGTTTCTCATCTTCGTTAAAATAGTCTTCGTCTATCAATTTTTCAGCTGTAAAATTCACTTCGACTGGGCTCGGCTTCGTTTTCTCTATCCATTTATTATAATATGGAGTATAAACTTTGTAAGCTGTTCCCGTATTTGTTTTAATTTCCTGGGCGGAATGCAAGTAATGATCATGATAAGCATGTGCTTTAACACCTAATTCTTTTAAAACAGGTGCTATTTTTTGATCTCGTTCTAAACCGTAGCCTGTTTCATCATAATTCAGATAAATATCCGTCCATTCTGGAAAAGCTTTTTTTAAACGTCGGAAGCTTTCTTTTAAATCTCCATATAAAAGATGAACTTTACCTCCTGCTGCTTCCACTTCTGCTCGTAACTGTTGAACTGTTTGGAAAAAAGCAGCTTCATTCTTAGATGGTCCTTCCACAAATTGTTCAGGGTTAACATGAAAGATCAACATCAATGACTCAGCTTTTGCCATAGCATGACTTAAAGCAATATTATCTTCCAATCTTAAATCTCTGCGAAACCACATAACACTATCCAATGGATCACTCCTCTATTCTTTACAAATCTTTATTAAGAGGATAACAGAAAGACTAGTAAAAATCACAAGAAACTGGTTAATTCTCGCAAAAAAATGCCAACCATTGCTTATCTAAAGACAAATTGACAGCTCTCGCTTTTCCCCTTTTTCTTGTATAGTTTTAGTTTTTTATATGGGCGCTTGGCTACTCTGTATTTTCCCCTTTTTCTTGCTTATCATTTCAGCTGGTCTATCTATAAAGTATTGATTTAATAATAGCTATTTTAATTGCCTGCTTTGAGAAATCCAATCTAATCACCACCCTATTTTATGTTTGATACATATGAGGCCATTTTTTGTCTACTTGATCCCCGTTACTCTCTTATTTAGAACAGGAGAAGTCACAGAAATTATTTCGACGATTTTCTTTTCTATGTCACCTACCATTCACCTGATAATGCTTGGTTTACACTAAGTTTAATCAAAGAGGGTCAAAGTTTTAGTTTAAATGACTTCCAAATACTTTATAAAATTAAATTATTAATGATTTTGCCATCGATTATGGTCAAAATTAACCAAGAAATCATCTTATCTTTATGAATAGTTTTTATCATCGCCTCAATGATTGATGTCAAAATAATTGGTAGTCAGATCTTGACTAGCGTTCAACATTGATGTTGTTATTTCAGACCGTATTACTGACAGTTTTGCTCTGAAATGAAACAAAATAAACTAAGATCTGAAAATGCCAATAAAAAACTCCTATCTTTTAAGGATAGGAGTTTTATTATTTCTATTCTTTAAATAATAAACTGCGATCTTTTGGATAAGTTGGGAATTGATTCATTGGAATCTCCCAATCTTGTTCAGGAATAGTAAATTCATATTTATTCACCAAATGATCAGAGAAGACACGCATACTGTGTAAGGTAATCCATTCACCAGCACATCGATGCATTTCTCTAAATTTCCCTCCGCCTTGCGCAATCATTTCGTATTCTTCTTCATAAGATAGATCTTCTGCGCGACCAAGATATCGACGAATATTAAATTCTTCTGGTTGATCAACGGTTCGTTCATCATGGTTGGTTCCGTAAAGGTCTAAGACTGTCCAAGTTCCTTTTGGAATATGATAGCCATTGATTTCAACATCATCAATAGCAATCGCTGGTAGCATTGGGAAGAATGGATAGTAACGACGCATTTCTTGAATGAAAGGATCTTGTAGGTTATCAAAATCTTCTTTTAATTCATCATAAACGCCATCCATCGCAAACAATGCATGTCCCATCAATGCCATCCAAACAGTTAAAGCAACGGTTGGACGAATAATATTTAATAATTCAACCGCGGCTACTTCTAAAGGTAACAGATCCCCTTCTAAATCCGTTGCTTGCGCAAAAGTATACAGGGCTAAATGTTCTTTACCAGGAACTGGATTTTCTCGTGCTTCTTTAATTAGCTCTTGGGCCCACTCTTCTGAATCATTTCGGTCCGAAATTCCTTTGATGTGATCGGTTGGCGAAGTAATCGCTCCACTGATCATTGAAATCTGATTTTCTGCTAAATCTTTAATTTCCTCTTCACTAAAACGGTCTAAATTAATCCCTGACCATTCAGCAATTGCCTCGAATAAAACAAGATTTGATAGTTCGAATAATTCAAACTTTCCATGCTGCGCTTCCATTTTTCCCGTTAAATGACGATCTAAAATATTTGCATAATCATCCATCCGCTCAGGTACCATCAAATCCATAAAATAGTTTTTTCGGTGATGATGGGCTTCTCCATCTAAAGTCTGAACACCATCTTCACCAAATAAAGTCTTGAGTACAGGTTTAGGCATTGCTCCTTCACGCTTAAATTTTGTGGGATCATAGAATTTCTCAGCCGCTTCTTTTCCATAGACTGTAATAATTTCTTGATTCAGAAATTTAGCTTTCGCTACTGGAGCGTCTACATCTTCGCGAATCACTGATAAAAGATTGTACCCATGATCAAACAAATCTTTTGCTTCAGTTAATTTAACCTTTGTTTCTGGTACTTCCTTCATTGTACATTCTCCTTTTCTTTTCATCTAGCTTAAGTGTAAGACTTATCGACAAGTCATTCAAACTAAAGCTTCATGAATAGATTGTGAACAATTTATGAATGTAAGTTTTAGGCAAAGTTAAAAAGAGCATTTTTTCTAATGCCCTTTAACTATCTATTTTTAGTTTTTTCTTCTTAATTTTGAGGCCAATCCTAAGAGAATCAATGTACCAGTCGCCAAGCCAATTCCAACTTTCCCCACATCACCGATATCGATGTCTTTCTCATCGAGCTGATCTCCCAGTTTAATTTTTGCCTTTTTTCCTTGAATTTGAAACTTTTCTTCAATCGTGTATTCATAGGCTTTACCTTCTTCGTCAAAGAGTTCCAAATCAGTCAATCGACACTGCCAATCTTCGGCTCCCGAAAGTTTAATCTCTTCTAATTTCTCTCCATTACGCAGGAGGCTTACTTGAATACTTTCCGGTAAACTTTCTTCCTCACTTGGTTTCCATTTTTTAGTAATTTTTCCTTCCGTACGTTCACTGCGTCGATTGATGACAGTCCAACCGTCGTAGCTCGTCTCATAGCCTTTAATTTCCCGCTCTTCCACATGATAATCGATTAATTCACCGGCTTCATCGTAAAGAGGAATATTCGTAAATCGATAACGCCAGTCACCTTGATTGCTGATTACCTGACGAGCAACTACTTCTTCGTTTGCGAACAAGTAAAGAATGATTGATTTTGGTCGTTCTTGAGACTTATCATCAAACCAAATTTTACGTCCGCTAATTTCAGTCTCTACTTCAACATCACTGGGGTTATAATTACTAAAAACTGCTTCATCATATTTAGGAGGCAAGGCCACTTCGTCCATCTTTTTATTGTGTTCTTTTAATAAATCATTATATTCTTCTAGATTTATAAAAAGATAATCCCAGTCTGTTTTCTCTGATTTCTTTGTAAGATTGACAGCTTCTTCATCTTCGAGTAAATTTACAGTAACGACTTCTGGTCGGTTGTGTTCACCAATTTCAATCCAATTTCTCATCTAATCTCCTCCAACTATCTATGGCTCTTTAGAATATCTTCTTTAAGTATTGAAAGTATAGCATAAGCAAAGAACTGAATGAAGTAGGAAGAATGAAAAAAACCTCCATCTTTTCGATGGAGGTTGTGATACTTCACTTTTTTTATTTTGCTGTATTTGCGGCAATATTAATTGCTTCAAAAGTAGTCGCAAACGGTGGAGCATATGAATAGTCAATGAAACGAATCTCATCTGTAGTTAAACCAGCATGGACAGCAGTCGTCAGTCCTGTTAAACGTAACACTGCATCTTGTTCACCAAAGACTTGTGCACCCAACAGCTTTTTAGTTTCTGCCTCATAGACAAGTTTAATATCAATTGGGGTTTGGTTTGGCCAATAACTCGTATGGTTAGCAGCTGAAATCATCGTTGTTTTATAGTCAATACCCAATTTTTTTGCGTCGCCTTCATTTAAACCTGTACTTCCTGCTTCATAATTTCCTACTTTGATGGCTCCAGATCCTAAATGTCCTGGGAACTCAACAACATTTTTATCTTCAGCCACAACATTTTCAGCAATTACACGTGCCATCTTGCTTGCAACGGTAGCTAAAGGTGTATAAGTCGTTCCCAATTGACGGTGGTAGGAAGAAGTGCTGTCTCCTGCTGAGAAGACATCTGGAATAGAGGTTTCTCCTCGTCGATCAATGACAATTGCGCCATTTGCTAACATTTCTAACCGCTCATCTTTTGCAAAATCAGTATTTGGTTTAAAACCAATACCCAAGATAACAAGATCAGTATCAATTGTATGATCCGCTGTTTTAACTTGTTTGACTTGATTATCTTCAACGACAAAGTCTTCAACAAACTGATTTAAGACAATCTCAATGCCTTCTTCCTCAAGAGCACTTTTAATTTTCTCAGAGTATTCAGGGTCAAATTGGTTAGCCATTAAACGCTCTAATCCTTCAACAATTGTTACTTCTTTCCCTAAATGTGCAAGTTGTTCGGCTACTTCAACACCGATAAAGCCTCCACCTACAACTGTTACTTTTTTAACAGAATCCAATTGATCTTTTACTGCTTGAACAGATTTTAAACGAGTAAAGGTATAAACGTTTTCTGAGTCAACTCCATTAATTCCTGGAATAATTGGCTGTGCACCTGAAGTAATTACCAAACGATCATAATCAATCGTTTTTTCTTCATTGGTTTCTAAATTGGTATAGTGAACAACTTTTTTATCATAATCTATCTTCGTTGCTTCATGACGAACTTTTATATCTAGTCCTTGATCTCTCATTTGCTCAACTGATCGTGCAAACATTCGATTTTTTTCTTCAAATTGATTTCCTAAGTAATAAGGTAAACCACAAGCACCAAAGGATATGTAGTCTTCTTTCTCAATTACTGTAATATTCGCATCGGGATTCTCACGTGAAGCTTTTGCGGCAGTACCCATTCCTGCTGCTATGCCTCCAATAATAACAATTTCCATTCTAAAAAACTCCTTCTCAATAATTTTTTAATTTCTTCTCTATTTTAAACTCAATCAATTAATTTCAGTTTACCATTAGTATTTAATAATTTACAATATTATGAACTATCCCTTAACAGACAAAAAAGACCTTAGATATCTTCAGTCTAAGGTCGCAATTCAAATAGCTTATAGAATATTATCTTATAGAATATTATGTTGGGATGAGGCATAAGTTACCGATTCAAATTCTCCTATGTCTTCTACAATATGACTAATGGTTTGATACGATGGAACATTTAATACGTATCGTTCCGAAAAAACTAATTGACCATCACCTAGTTCACTCTCGACTCGAAACTCTGAACTGATATAGCGAATATTGTTTTTATCAAAATAATAATGAATTTCATTCTGAACTTCTTTATCTAAAAATCGAACCACCAAATTCTCACCTACTGCGATACGCAGTTTATTCTTAATTAAGGAAAGCACAAGCACAATGGTTATCGTTCCGATTCCTGCAATGCGATAATTCCCCATGCCAACGGCAATTCCGATTGCTGCAGTAGCCCAAATTGAGGCAGCAGTTGTTAAACCACTGATACTACTTTTAGTTACAATAATGGCCCCCGCCCCCAGAAAACCTACCCCACTCACAATTTGTGCGGTTAATCGTGTGTAATTCATAGAAAAAACTTGAGCAAATTCAGGTTTTTCCGTTATAATTTCCAAGACCATATTCACCGTTTCAATTTGAATTAAAGCAATAATAGTCGCACCCAGCGCGACGAGCATGTGCGTTCGAAAGCCAGCACTTTGCCCCTTTACTTCACGATTATAGCCAATAACTCCACCAAAAACTGCAGCACCCAATATGCGTACAATAATCTCTACTAAACTGAGATGAATCATCTGATCACCACTTTCTACATTCTTTCTTTCATTCTACCATGAAGCAAAACCAGATTATATTAAGATTCTAAAAAAATTTCATTCAATTAAAAAATATTTTCTATTTTTTCTTTTGATACTCTTTAATTCGAAAGACACTAAGAATAACTAACAGAAGAAGACTAAATATAACCATGTAAATGAAAGGCAAAGCATTCATATGATAGTCTGTACCTAAATGAATCGGTAAGCGAGAAGTATTGTCAATCTTTATCATAAAGAAAAAACTCACTCCTAAAGTTAACAGAGCAATCCCATTGACTATTTCTAATTTTTTCATTTATTCTCCTCCTTCTTTTTCTTATTATATCATGAAGAATGTGCATGAAACTAAAAAATTTAATAAATAAAAAGGATAAGCTTTCGCCTATCCTTTCATTGCTCAATTTATAAATTACTGGATCAAACCAAGATAAGGAGCAAGAGCTATAATAACGCCCGATATCGCAAGTAAAGTAATCATAATTGGCATCATAAATTTTAAGTAACGGTCATAAGGAACATGTGCTAATTCGATAGTCCCCATTAACGTAGCAGTTGGATAGAGAGAAGTTACAAAGTTAACCCCTGCTGTAAAGGCACTAATTAGAATAATCTGTCCTCCAGCACTACCTAAACTACTCCCTACAAATAAAGCAGCAGCTACCGCACCTAAGATCGGCATTGTAATTCCAGCTACCCCACTTGTTGATTGTAAGAAGAGACCAATCAATACATAGGCACCCATCGCAATTACACCAAAGATCCAAATTGGCACATTGGATAAGGCATTCGAAATCCAATAGATGAAGGTAATAGACATTCCAGATTTTGCATCTCCCATGATAATCGCAATTCCTCGAGAAATCCCTAGAATTAAAACAACTCCGAGTAAATCTTTCATTCCATCCGTAAATACACTGATAAATTCAGTTTCCTCCATTTTATTAATAAATAATAAAAGAAGCGAACCCGCAAAGAATAAGAAAGCAAACTCGTCAAAATACCAAGTACCGAATAAAGAAATATGATCAGCCCCTAAAAGGGTTCCAATAAATGGAATTTTAGCTAAAGCTAGAATAGGCGCATTCACAAAGTTAAAACCAGCCTCACCCGTTAGTTCCATCCATGGGATAAAACCAACAATCATTAAGACAATAATAATTAAAAAGATACTGACTGACGCTTTTCGGCGTCCAGTAAATTCTGGTAAAGTTTCTTGATCTTCAACTAAGGTATTAATTTCTTTAATTCCATGCACTACAGATTTTGTTTTGTCTTGTTTGACCTTGTTTGCATAGTTAATTAAATAAGCCGTTCCTACAAGGTATAAGATAATAAATATCACAGAACGTAAAATAATTCCAGAACCGATTGATAATTCAGGGTTCCCAATGGCTGATACTGCAGCACCTGTAGAAAATGGGTTCACTAAACTGGACATATTCCCGACACTGGCTCCGATAAATAGAACACCTAAACCAACAATTACATCATAACCTGCCAAAACAAAGGTTGGAATGATAACCACGGCGAAAGGTACGATTTCTTCCCAAAATCCAAAAGAAGTACCTAAGACTGCAAAAGCAAAGGTCATTACTGCAATTAGAATACCACCTTTAAACTTGTCAATTAAAGAACCGATTCCCGCTTCTAAAGCACCGGTATGGTTTAAGACGGCTAAAAAACCACCCGCCATTAAAATTCCAATCCCTACATTCGCTCCAGATTGAAATCCTTTAATTGGGGAAATAATAATATCCCATAAGCCATATGGTTGAAGCCCTTGTCCTTGAACAATCGCTCCGGTCTCATTAAAAATTGCATCAAAGACAATCTCGCCTGTGTCTGGGTTAACCACCGATTGCGGAACAAAGTAAGATAAAACAGCGGTTAATATCAGTGCAATCGAAACAATCGTATAAGCTGTTGGCATTTTAAATTTATTTTTCATTAGTTAGCCACCACCAGATTCTTGAAGGCTTCCATATAGACCTCAATGGCTGTTTTCATATCTTCAATCACTAGGTTCTCATTTGGTTGGTGTTCCGTTTCCTCTTTACCAGGAAGTAATGGTCCAAAAGCAACTACATTATCCATCGCTCGGGCATAGGTTGCTCCTCCGCTAACTCTTGGCTGAGATTCCATGTCACCTGTGATATCTTGGTATGCTTTCATTAAGCCTCTGACTAAATCTGAATCACGTTCGATATAAACGGATGGTAGATAATCATAATCTTCCACTCGTATTTGATGTTTTTTCCCAACTTCTTTTAGAGTTTCATCAATAAATTCTTTAGACGTGGTGACTGGGAAACGCATGTCAATTCCTACTTTTTGTTCATCTTCTGTAAATTGAACATCCCCAACGGTCAGCATTAGTTTACCGGAAACCTCATCTTCTACTTTTCCATAAATGCCTTCTCCATTTGGATTAGCCAATACATCGACCATAAAATCAATCATTGCGTTTCTCTTACCTGCTTTATGAAGCGCTTCTGCAGCATAAATGATCGCATTTTCTCCTTCGTCAGCAACCATCGCATGCATTGCTTTTCCATAGACAATTAAATCATCTTCTACTTTTTTATAGCGGTAACCGAGTTCTTCTAAAGCTGCTTCGACTTTTTTATCATAATCTACTCTTGCCTGTTCTGGTACTGCGTTTAATGGACCTCCACCTTCTAAACGAATGTCTGATTCTTCACCTGAATGTAGATAGTATTCAATTAAACCTTTCTCTGCATAATTTAGTGGGAAAGAAGAATCTGGTGTAAAACCCATCGTCGGAATTTCTTCCTGTGCTGTATAAGCGTCCATACAACGCCATAAAGATTCTTCGTCAGTTCCCACTATAAATCGAACGCGTTGGTTCAATTCGTAGCCTGCATCTAAAAGAGCTTTTAATGCGTACATGGATGCGAGCATTGGTCCTTTATCATCCGAAGTTCCCCGCCCATATAAACGGCCATCTTTTTCTGTCAGTTCAAAAGGATGGCTGTCCCAGTTATCTAAATCACCAACAGGCACTACATCGATATGACCTAATACCCCAAACAGGTCTTCGCCTTCGCCAATTTCCGCATAGCCATAATACCCTTTGGGATCAATCGTCGTTTCAAAACCTAATTTCTCTGCAATCGCAAGCATTTCTTCTAGCGCTGCTTGAATTCCTTCACCAAAAGGTTCTACTCCACTTTCATCTAACACACTATCGTGTGCGATTAAACGACTTAAATCTTCTTGATAAGCTGGAAATAAGTCATTAATTATTTTTTCTGTCTCCATTTACTAACGTCTCCTTTTTTATTCTTCTAAATACCAATTATAACAGAGATTCCTAAAGAGCTACAATTATTTTATCAAAGCCTTTTATTTTTCTATGTCCATTCATTAACCAAACAAAAAGTCTTCTAGCCTCAGGCTAAAAGACTTCTTCTTTAAAGATTATTAACCCGGCGTCCAATTGCCATCAATTGCACTATCTTCTGCGTATTCTTTAACACCCTCGTCTACTTTTTCGCGCTCTTTTTCGTTTAATTGATCGTATATTCGATTAAAGGATTTTTCATCAATGGTTTCTAAATAATTTAAGATGTCTTCTGCTTTATATTTTTCTGCCATGATTACCACTCCTTTTCTATATTTGGACGCCCCTATTCTTAACTCTATTATAGCAATAAAAAAGTAGAGATGACAGCGTCATTCACTTAATTTAAAGTGAATAATCTTCATTTACTTCAAAATTAATTTTTCTTTTTAAATTGATATAACGAACATTTGTTCTTATAATAAAAGCTAGGAGGGATATAGATGTTTGATAAAAAAAGAAACTGTTTACTCAACCCAATTGAATTAAAACGTCACGTTAATGGGAAATATCGTACACTAGGTGTCATTCAGAACTCATATTCTTCTAAAGATCATTCGATTGTTCTTTTTGATGAAGCAACTCAAGAATTTTATCAATGTCAGTATATAAATAATGAGTTTTTAAAAATTACTAAAATTCTGGATGCCTGAAAGATTCTTCCTTTATTATTTCAAAATAAAGCCATTTAATGGTTGCTTTTGAGACTTTATGAAATAGCTAATCAACTTCAATCACTTTATAAATTTCAAATGAATTAGATTTTAATGCAAAGAAAATTTGAATCTTCTATGATAATTTGCTAATATTGAATTACGCTTTTCAGAAAGCGATTACATTTAAGGGAGTGTTAAATGATATGTATGCCTTACTTATAGGTATTGTTTTGCTGATACTCGGTTATGTTTTTTACTCGCAGGTAATTTACAAGAACTTCAGGGTAGAACCCGAACGCCGTACGCCAGCAAACGTTTTAGAAGATGGAACAGACTTTGTTCCAATGGAAAAGCAACGAAATTGGCTTATCCAGTTGTTAAATATTGCGGGGACTGGGCCAATCTTTGGTCCAATTATGGGTGCGCTCTATGGCCCAGTGGCTTTCGTATGGATTGTGCTTGGAAATATTTTTGCGGGTGCAGTACATGATTATTATTTAGGAATGATTTCCTTACGTAACAATGGGGCACATTTGCCTGATCTTGCAAGTAAGTATCTAGGAAAGATCATGCGTCACATTGTAAACTTATTTACAGCACTTTTATTATTGTTGGTAGGTACCGTTTTTGTTACTTCACCGGCGTCTTTACTTGATGGACTAACCCCCGCATTCATGAATCATCGATTCTGGGTTATTCTCATTTTTATTTACTATATTTTATCTACGATCCTACCAATTGATAAAGTGATTGGTCGGATCTATCCATTCTTTGGAGCAGCATTAATTCTGACGAGTGTGCTTGTAGGTGTGACCCTCTTTACAAGTGGGAATATTGCCAATGTACCGAATTTTACTCTACAAAATATGCATCCAAATAACGTACCAATTATTCCTGGACTCTTCTTTACTATTTCATGTGGAGCGCTGTCCGGTTTTCATGCAACTCAATCACCGATTATATCCCGTACCGTTGAAAACGAAGAAGAAGGACGATGGGTCTTCTATGGTGCAATGGTTGCCGAAGGTATAATCGCTATGCTGTGGGCTGCTGCTGCAATGGCTTTATTTGATGGACAGACCTTAAGTCAAATTATTTCACAAGGTACTGCTTCAGCGGCTGTAAGTGAAATTACAATGACACTATTAGGTACAGTCGGTGGAACTATTGCTGTTCTTGGCGTGATTGTTTTACCAATTACCTCAGGTGATACGGCCTTTAGAAGTTTAAGAATGGTGATTGCAGATTATATTGGCTTAGCACAAAGAAAACTCAGCAGTCGTTTTGTAATTACAATTCCAATTTTTGCAATTAGTATTGCTCTCATGTTTATTGATTTCAATATATTATGGCGCTACTTTACTTGGGCAAACCAAGTTACTGCTGTTATTGCATTATTTGTCAGTACTGCCTATCTATTCTTAAAAGATCGAAATTACTTAGTCACCTTGATTCCAGGTTCTCTGATGTTATACCTAGTCATTCTTTACTTGCTCACAGAGCCAATTGGATTCAACTTATCTATGACAAGTTCTTATTACTTAAGTGCTGGATTGACTGCTGTGTTACTATTTATATTTTACTATACAGTCACTCAGAAAAAAGAAAATCTGCCAGCAGACAGCGAGCTATTGAACGATCATTTGCCTATTCCAGATTCTTATCCTGAATTATATAAAGAATATCAAGAATACCAAGAAGCTCCAGATAGTTAAATGATTAGCAAATAAATAAAAAGGAAGTCCGAAAAAAATGGACTTCCTTTTTTTAATGAATTAAATTATGCTTTTATCCATCTATGATTTTTTTCACATTAGCCGTATTTAAAAAAGTATAAGTTGGATCGTGCTTCTACCTAAGCGTCTAGTTCTTTAATTCGCTCACCAGATTCGCTGGTTGTCACTTTAACATCCACGCTGACCTCTTCAAATAAAACCAGTACGTGTTTACCTGTTTAGGCGTGTAATACAAAACCTTCCTTTCAAATTAAATATAAAAATAATATTATCGCAGAATTCTTTTACTTGATAAAATTAAACCTTGGTAAGACCCACTTAGACAATTTATTCCTTTTTCACTGCTATCTTTGGTAAACTGAGCGTGCATATTATTTTAAATGGAGTTGAATGATTTATGGAAAAACTAAAACAATTTATCACTAATATTCAAGAGAACCCTCTAACTTATTGGCTTGGTTCGATTTTAGGTGCCTTTTTAATCCTTGTCTTACGAACTTTATTGATAGGTTTTGTCAATAGACGCTTGGATGGTAAAAAGAGAAAGCACTTTTTAAAAACAATTATCAATTGGTCAGCAGCTTTTGCGATGCTTGTTTACCTAACGACCTATTTCTCTAGATCTTCGATTATTTATGAGACACTTTTTGTCTTTGGTGATACTCGAATTACTATTTTCCTAATCTTAACGATAGGCTTTGCAATTGTCTTGGCACTCAAATTTTCAAAGGCAATCCAAGAATTTTTCTTACCAATCATTTACGAACGTTATGAAGTAGATTTGGGTCTGCGTGCATCAATTAATACTTTTACTAAATACTTTATCATTACCATGACCGTTTTAATTGCCCTGTCATCTATTGGCTTTGACTTAACAAGTCTAACTGTTTTCGCTAGTGTTCTAGGTGTTGGAATCGGATTTGGTTTAAAGAATGTCATGTCCAATTTTATATCTGGTTTGATTATTTTATTTGAGCGTCCAATTAAAGTCGGTGATCGTATCATTATTGATGGAACTATTGCTGATGTGGAAGAAATAAAAATTCGTGCTACCGTTGTTCGCACTCGCAAGAATGAACGCTTAATTATACCGAACGCTTATTTTTTAGAAGAAAAATTTATCAATCGCTCATTTGTCAATAAAGAACTTCGTGTTTCTGTCGATATTGATGTTGCTTATGGAAGTGATGTAGAACTTGTGGAGAAACTTTTACTGGAATCCATCTATGAATTAAAGGCTGATGAATGGTCAAATATTTTAGACGATCCGAAGCCACGTGTATTTTTTGAGAATTTTGGTGATTCTGGTCTAGCTTTTAGTGTTTGGTTTTGGATTAATTCTCAGGCAGATGAACGGGAATTTAGGATTCCAAGTGATTTACGTTTTAGAATCGTTAAAAAATTTAATGAGAACAGTATTGAAATTCCATTCCCACAGCAAGATGTACACATTATTCCAAATGATTAATCGCTTATTTTTTGCAAGCGGCTAAGGGAGAATTGACTAGAAATGAATGAAAAATATAATCATCTTACAAAAAAAGAATTCATTCTGCGCCTCGAAACAGCAGATAGGTTAACTTCTACTTTGAACAAAAGATACATGATTCAAAAAATCACCGAAGAAATGGAGACTCTTGAAGAGGAAAATCGTTGGATTAGCTTGATGATGATCGATGTCGACAACTTTAAAAAGCTAAATGATCGCTTTGGTCATTTAGCTGGCGATAAATTATTAGAGCAGCTAGCTGAGGTCATCCGAAAAAACTTGTCCAACGAGGATTTATTAGCTCGTTGGGGTGGAGACAAGTTTTTAATTATGCTAAAAAATCAAAATACAGATAAAGTTCAACAAAAAGCCTATAACATACAGGATGAGGTTAAAGACTTTTATAATACTCACTTTGAAGAGATTACCTTAAGTATTGGATTCGCTCATATTTATAAACCAGCTCAAACAAGGAAAGCGATCGACTTAGTTAATAAACTGATATGTATAGCCAAAACTTCTGGCAAAAATAAAGTCGTTTTTTAGCACCTAGTCTTCGAGTTCAATTCTTTGAAAGTATTCAATAACCGGGTTACACTAAATATAAGAATATGAATTAAAGGAGCTTATATAATGAAGTTAAAAGATAAACTAGCAATTATTACTGGTGGAGCCGGAGGGATTGGCTACGGAATTGCTCGTGCTTTTGTCAAAGAAGGCGCCAAAGTAGTGATTGTCGATTTGGACCAAGAGACTGGTGAAGAAGTCCTCAAAGAATTACAAAAACATTCACCTGAATCGAGTTTTATCCAACAAGATTTAGCAAAGCATGCTGAACTAGCTGATTTAGTTGAAACTGTAGCTGAAAAATATGGTCGGATTGATATCTTAGTCAATAATGCACATGCGACGCGGATGACTACAATTGAAGGAACGACTCAAGAAGATTTTGATTTGTCCTTTGATACAGGCTTTTATCCTAGTTTCTATCTGATGCAAGCTGCTCTTCCCTATCTAAAAAAAGCAAAAGGAAAAATTATTAACTTTGCTTCGGGTGCTGGAATCAATGGACATGTTAACCAAATGACCTATGCAGCTGCGAAAGAAGCCATACGTGGTATGACTCGTGTCGCGGCAAATGAATTAGGACCAGATGGAATTAATGTTAATATTATTTCACCTGTGGCTCAGTCAGAAGGTATGGATGAATGGGCAGAAAAAAATCCAGATCTCTATCAAGAGACAATCGATCGGATTCCATTAGGCCGTGCAGGAGATGTAGAAAAAGATATCGGCCGTGTGGCTGTGTTTTTAGCCAGTGAAGATTCTAATTACATCACCGGCCAAACGATTATGGTCGACGGTGGATCCATTATGTTGCGCTAATTTACTTAAAAGAGACAAAAAGACTAGCAATTCTGCTAGTCTTTTTTATTTTTTATTTTCACAAACTGACGAATAGTTTCGTCCATCTTTTCCATTTGTACTTCCAATGTCATTTCAGCCTGTCTATCCCCTACTTGCCTTCCATAATCTCCAAACTACCCTCGATTACCAGCTTTTGAAACCACTTCTTGCATCTAAGGAGCAAAAGTCCAGTTTTCTTGATATTTTTCTAATTCAAGAACTCCATCTTTAATATCATACTTTACCCGATAGAAAGTCAAACAACTTTCCGTTTAGTCCTCCAGATTTTATTTTTTAGCCGACTAAGCAACTACTTTGCGTCATTTCAAAATCAATAGCATAAAGATCAAGGAGATTACCTAAGCCAATTAAAATATCCATTTCTTTTTCTTGATTTTTATCGGCTAAAGTTTTCATGACACCCTCGATTTTTTGATCTAAAGCAATCAAGGCATAATCATCAGAGCCAACAGATGTTTTCAAAGCATATTGAACGAGTTCTTTTCCTGAAACTCCTCCGTATAAATCACTTACATACTGATGACTGAGCACTCCGCTTGTCGGAGACTCTTCCTTATCAAAAATTCCTTGAATCCGCTGATCTGAATCTCCTAAGATTTGCCCTAAGAGTTCACGATACTCTTCATTATCCATTTCTGCAACTAGTTCTACTGGATCTACTGTTAATAACTCTTCTTCTTGCTCGCGCTCCGCATAATCTTTAATCATTAAAGCTAAACTAACTGTGGCGATGAGCACTCGATTAATAAATAACTCTAGATATTCTTCTTTCTTTTGGTCATAGTCTATATGTAAGTACCATTCATATTCATAATTTTCATGACCATTTACAAAACCTCTTTCAATTAAATGAGAAGCACAGACGGTTGAACCAAATCGCTCAGCATGCTCTGAAGCTCGTTCTTTACGACCCTGCCCATCTACTTCACCACGCTCAAGTAATTTGGCTATTTTTTCAAAGCCTTCTTTTAATGAATATTCCTCGGTTGCATAATATTTAAACACCGAATTTTCTAACTTCTCTTCATGATTCAAAATCTCATCTATCAATAAAATAGCTTTTTCGTTCATAACCATCGTACTCGCTCCTCATTTTTTCATTAATTTTATCATAAAAAATTGGATTCAAACATTAAATAAGCTCTAACAAGAACCAACGATTCATTTTGCTATGCTCGCTACCCGTTAAAGGCTCTGAGAGCAATTTAAAGCCAAAATGTTCATAAATACGATTTGCTTGATCCAAAAGATCATTGGTTTCAAGATAGATACTCTCATAATTCATTTCTTTCGCAAAAGAAAATACTTTTTCAAAAAGTAAACGACCATAACCCTGACCTTGAAATCCTTCTTTAATATAATACTTCTGTAACTCTGCTACTTCCTCATATTCCCCAAAAGGAGCGAGTCCAATTCCACCGATTACTTGATCATTCTTTTTTAGAATCCAATACTCTCCTCGAGCTTCTTCTTGATAAAATTCATATAAACGATTTAAATATGGATCGGTATAAGCAGTGCCCGGTTGATCCAAGCCATAAGATTCAAGTATTTCTTGAATTAATTCGAAAATAGCTTGATTATCTCCTGGTTGAATCTTTTTTATTCCTATCTCCTCATTCGCCATCTTTATCCCTACCCTTTTTACTTTTTATTCCGGTCCATTTTTAAATCCTCAAAATAATGATGGGTATTTTCCCATTCGAGGTATTCTAACGATTTTTGACAAGACGCTTCGATAAACTGAATAATTTCCTCACGATTCACCTCATCGATTGGTTCCTTTATTTCTAAGAGATATTCGCTCATTTTTGGACTAAAGAAACTGCCTTTAGGAAAACTCTCATCAATTGGAAGTTTTTTATCTTTAACAAATGGGTAAGGTAAAGTAAAAAATGTCGGATAACTGAAATTGTCATCCCCGAGCCAAAAACCAAACTCCACCATCTGCTCATCAAAAGCTGCACGTGAAATCACCTTCTCATCATCTATAAAAGATTCAAACTGGTTATAGAGTAAAATACAAGCAACATCAAAAGTTCCCCAGAAGAGTCCCGGGTAAACCTTACGTTGACGGATAGGAGCAATAAACTGCTGTTCCACATCCCAAGCGAGTTGGAACCATTTTAACATTTCCATGGCGAAATCTTGATTATAATGATGGTGCTCTTGATCTTCTTCAAAGGGCGTTTTAACGGACATTTCCTGTGGGATGGTTTGAATATTGATTGGGATGCCTAAAACTTCTGCTTTTTTTACAATTTCTGCATAATATTCACTGACTGATTTTCCATCAACTAGATCAATATAATCAATAGCCTCTCTTGTCTGGATTGAAATGAAATCTTTTAGTAAATTGATTTCCATTTCAAAAGGTTGATGATTTACTTTTAAAAGTCCAGTTGAAAATCCACGAGTCGTAATATCCAAAATAACATGCGCCCATTGAGGTTCTTGCGCAGCATAATTTAATTTCATTTTTCCTAATATTTGTGAAAGTAACTGCATCGTAGTAATCTCATCTTGATATTTTTTGTAAAAACTCATTTTATCAGTCCTTTAATTTTATTTACTTTATCATACCATAGCGAATCGATTGAATGAAAGCTCTGATTCAAGATATTCGTAATTCACCCATAAATGACTAATTATCGTTATTTTATAAGTTTTATAAAAATCTGTTGATTTATTATTAAGTTATGTTATGCTTTATCCAGTTATTAAAATATTATGTTCGTGTTTAGCTTAATTCATATATTTCTCATAATAGGGATGAGATGTTTCTACCAATGACCATAAATCATTGACTATGAAGAAAGTGTATCTAGGGTTCCGGAGATTATTCTTGCTGGTCCAAGCGATACAGATGCTATTTTTAGCATTACACCGAAGAGACAAAAGCTCAGTCGGGTAGGTTTACTTCAGACCTATCTGGCTGGGCTTTTTTATATTTTAATAACACAAATTAGGAGGATGAATACAAGAATGGATAAGTTTTTCAAACTAAAGGAAAATAATACCGATGTTAGAACAGAATTGATCGCTGGGATTACCACTTTCATGACCATGTCTTACATCTTGGCCGTCAATCCAATTATTTTAGGCGATGCTGGAATGGATATGGGCGGCGTCTTTACCGCAACGGCTCTATCCGCTGTCATAGCGACTACTGTCATGGCTCTCTACGCAAAGTATCCTTTTGGATTAGCTCCAGGTATGGGATTAAATGCTTTCTTCGCTTACACAGTCGTGCTTGGCGACATGGGGAAATCCTGGCAATTTGCGCTAACTGCTATTTTAATCGAAGGAATTATATTTGTTGTTTTATCATTATTTAATGTTAGAGAAGCGATTTTTAATTCTATACCCACTAATCTAAAGAATGCGGTGTCCGTTGGAATCGGCTTATTTATAGCTTTCCTCGGTCTAGATAGTGCAGGTGTGATCCAAACAGGTGATGGTACTTTACTAGGTTTAGGCGATTTAACTTCCGGTGCCCCCTTAGTTGCAATGTTTGGTATTGTTTTAACTGGATTTTTATTTGCTAAGAATGTCAAAGGAGCTCTATTAATTGGTATTTTAACTTCTACCATTATTGGCATTCCAATGGGTGTTACTCAGACACCTGAAAGCATTAGTTCATTAATTAGTTTACCACCTAGTGTAAGCGAAGTGGCTTTTCAGTTTGTTGGCTTTGATGAGATTTTTTCTTGGGATATGTTAATTGTTGTCTTTACTTTCCTTTTCGTTGATATTTTTGATACAGTTGGAACTTTAGCAGGTGTTGCCTCTAAAGCTGGTATGTTAGATGAAAACGGACAATTACCTCGAGTAAATAAAGCGTTACTTGCAGATGCGGTTGGCACGATTTCCGGGGCTTGTCTAGGAACATCAACGGTAACAACTTTTGTGGAATCAGCATCAGGCGTTGCTGAAGGTGGCCGAACAGGACTAACTGCTTTATCCACGGCTGGCATGTTTGCCTTATCCCTATTCTTCGCTCCAATTTTTATTATGATTCCAGCGGCTGCTACGGCTTCTGCCTTAGTCATTGTTGGTTTATTCATGATGAGCCCGATTAAAGAGATTGACTTTAATGATTATACCGAAGCGATTCCTGCTTTCTTAACTATTATTATGATGCCTTTCTCAAACAGTATTGCTGAAGGAATTGTTTTTGGAATGATTTCATACACTCTATTAAAAGGAATTACAGGTAAGTTCAAAGATATTTCATGGACCATGCTAATTATCTCACTTCTCTTTATTGCCCGAATTGTCTTCATGTAAATCTTTAAATATTTTAAATAAGCTAGTGAAACAAAAGAGCTACTCCCTTTTTTAATTAAAAGGAGTAGCTCTTTTTTAATTATTCTTCAGACATCACAAAAACTGTCCGACCATTTCCTGGCTCATCTATTAAATGTCTATGTGCTTCTGTTGCTTGATCTAAGGTAAATTTTTCACCAACTAATGGTTGCAGCTTATCTTTTTCAATCAAATCTAATATTCCTAGCATAGCCGCATCAAAATCTTCAGCGGTCATATAGCCCACATTCACTGAAGTAATGTTAGCTTCATTTTTCATCAGATTGCTTGGATTGAATTCTAAACTGCCTCGATTCCCTACGACAACAATCCGACCAAATTTATTAATTATCTTCGAATCAAATTCTAAATTTTTATTCGCCAACATTTCAAGAATCACATCGGGTCCCTTGCCATCAGTTATATCCATTAGCTCTTCTTGGTTATCTTCAGATAAATGATTCAATGCGTGATCAGCGCCAGCTTTTAAAATTTCTTCGCGACCAGCCTCACTACTCGATGTACCTATCACTTTCGCTCCAACTGCTTTCGCCATCTGTAAAGCAAAATTCCCAACGGCTCCACTCGCACCATGGATTAAAATGGTATCCTCTGCTTTTATTTTCGCACGATGAAATAATACACGATACGCAGTAAAAGCTGGGATTCCTAAAGCAGCCCCTTCAATTAATGACAACTTTTTTGGCAAAGGAAAGACACGATCTGCTGAAGCAATCACTTTTTCCGCATAAGTTCCTGTGTTTTTATCGGCCAAATAACCGTAGAAAAAAACACGATCCCCTACTTCTAAAGCATCTACTTCGGGGCCCACTTCTTCAATTACACCCGCACCATCAAACCCTGGCACATAAGGTAAGTCAGGTTTGACTGGTCCATAAGTTCCCGCAATCGTGTACGATTCATTGGGATTCAAACCAGCAGCATAGAGTTTGATTTTTACTTCATTTACAGAGGGACTTTCTTCTGCTAAATCAACGGTTTCTAATACTTCTGGCCCACCGAATTCATTAATAATAATAGCTTTCATTTATATTCCTCCTCAAACATTCTTCTCTATCTTACCATCGATTGATCATAAGAAACTAGTTTTTACTTTTACCCATAAAAAAGTGCTGTTCCATAAGAAGCGAACAACACTTTAAATGATTTTATTTATTTGCTGTTGAGTAACGCTGATAAATATCTTGCAACTGTTTATTTGTTAAAGCTAGATAAATAATAATGAATCGAATCGGGGCCATAATTAAATTCTGTGGAATTCTTGTCGCCAGTAAAACCTTAATCGGCGTTTTAAACAACATATTTACCCAGATTGTATTCATAACTAGGTTCGTCATCAGAGAGTTAACAACGACTGCCAGCAAGACATGATACCATTTTATTTCTTTACGATGTAAAAATAATCCATACACCGCTCCTCCTACAAAAGCAGTTAGAGTAAAACCAATAAAGAACGGTCCACCTTGTGTACCAAATAAAAATGTCGTTAACAGGTCAGTTCCTACTCCTGCAATTCCCGCTACCCAAGGTCCAAATAACATACCGATGATTGAAGCGATAATGAACCCAAAAGCTAATCGATTATTTGGTCCTATCATAATAGATAATCTAGACAAGGCTATTCTTAGACCCATCAATACACCTAAAACAGCAATTTGTTCCGTTGTAAAAGTAAATTTCTTTTTCTCTTGTACATTTTCCATTTTGAACTCTCCTATATAAATATATTAAGAGTCCACTTAAATTATAAATAGTTATAAGCTTAAGCGGATGCAAGGTGTCGTCGCAAATAATTTTTCGTCTAATAGCAACATCCCATCTATTAGCACTTGACGCTCCACCTTTACTCTTTAGCGATTATTATTGTCTTTTTCTATTTTAGCACAAAATCATGCAATAATTCCTTTTTCCGTCAAAATATATTGCACTGGTAAATCATATTGGTTCGTTGGAACATAGTCAATTAACTGACCTGACCAAACCAAAGAGATTGTTGGATGAATAAAATCAGTTAAAAAGCGATCATAATAACCCCCGCCAAATCCAATACGGTAGCCATCTTCCGAAAAAACTAAACCAGGAACAACAAGTAGATCGATCTCATCTTTATCTGTATAAGTCGTTTGTTCAATAATTGGTTCTTGAATACCAAAGTGACCTTTCTTAACCTCTGAATAATTATCGATTTGATAAAATTCCATACCTTTAACATCAGGAATCGTTTTTGGGATCACCGTTTTCTTACCTGCTTGCCAAGCTTCTTCGATGATTAATCGCGTATCCCATTCATTTCCAAAGGATAAATAAATTCCGATTGTTTTTGCTTCTTTCCAGAGGTCCGTTTCAAATAATCGATGAGCTAGGTCTTTTGAAATCTCTTGTCGTTCATCGTCTCTTAGTCCAGCTAATTTCTTCATCATAGATTTTCTTAATGTCGCTTTTGATTCTGTCATTTTATTCCTCCCTAATCGATAGAAGACTCCGTTCTCTTTTTAATTTCTTTCGCCTTCTCTAAAGTTTTTTGATAGAATTTTTCTACTTTTTCTGTTAGTTCTTTTTTTAATTCCTCGTCTGTAATACCTACAATGTTTATCATCGAACTATTTTTGCTACTTTTTAATGCCGCAATGGCAATATCTAGACCTATAACAACATCGACTTTTAAGCTCCCGGCTAAATTTAACCCTTCTAATTGTTCATAAAGATCCACCGTTTCTGCTATTTTTCGCATCATTTCATAAGGTGGCTGGGAAGCTCCTGCCAATCCAGCATTTAACTTCTCCTCGCGAATTGCTTTCTCGTCAGCTGTTTTTTGTGGTAAACGATATAAGGGTAAAACGGGTTCAAAAGCACTCGCATCAATTTCTATTAACTCTAGAAGATCATTTTGAAGTGATGCTGCTTTTCTAATGCCAGCTTGAATATGCTCTTCTTGCTTTTCATAACGTTTTTTTCCTGCTTGTAACTCAAATATAAATTGTGCCAAACTAACGGAGATGGCCGCAACGCTACTTGCGGCGCTCCCTCCTGTATATTTTCCATCCTTTGATGCTAATTCCTGCATCCAAGTTCTTAATGTTTTATTTTCCATTCTATTCGTCCTTTTTTAGAATAATCCTGAAATTTCTCCAGAAGCATCAATATCAATCGCTTCTGCCGATGGTGTTTTTGGTAATCCAGGCATTTTCATGACATCTCCTGTCAGAGCAACTATGAATCCTGCTCCAGCAGAAATGGTTAGATTAGATACAGAAATAGTGAAATCTTCTGGTCGACCTTTCAAGTTTGGATCATCGGATAGGGAATATTGGGTCTTAGCCATGACTACTGGTAAATCATCATAACCTAATCGTTCAAATCGACGCATCAAGTTGCGAGCTGACCTTGAAAATACGGCTTCTTTTCCACCATAAACTTTTTGGACAATCTTGTTGATTTTATCTTCGATAGAGTCAGAAAGTTCATATGGGTGAGTCATAGTTGATTCAATTTCAACCTTTTCAACAACCGCCTCAGCCATTTCGACACCCCCAGCTCCACCTTCAGTAAAGATGTTTGCTGTCACAATATCCATTCCAGCCGCTTCGGAAAGCTCTGTTAATTTTTCTTTTTCTGCATCTGTATCAGCTGGGA
>JARICH010000084.1 GCA_029257245.1 Atopostipes sp.
ATGAATGATGAGGGTTCGTTTTAATTTCCCCGCAAGATATTCGGTTCGCGTACGGTCTTTTTCTACAATCACGGTGCTGACATCATAGCGCTCTAGTCTTTCTGCTAAGTAGTGGCCAATTTTCCCCCCACCTAGAATCATCACTTTATGGGTTCTGCGTTTTTCTTTATCCACTTTTAATTGTTTGGCTAATTTCTTAACATCCTTTGATTTTCCAATAATATGCAAGGTATCATAAGCCTTCAACTCCGTGGCTCCACTTGGAATAATCAATTCACCATCTCGAGAGATTGCCGTAATCAGGAAGCCATCAAAGTTTTCTAAATCCATCAACTGTTTTCCAACAAATCGTTCTAAATTGGCAATGTTAAAATCAAAGATTGATACTTTCCCTTTCGCAAAATCACCCGCATGAAAATTATAGCGTTTTAATAAATAACGCTCAATTTCAATCGCTGTCGCTAAATCGGGATTAACAATATGATCAATCCCCATTTCATTCTTTAGAAAAGGTAATTGTTCGGAATATTCTGGGTTTCGAATCCGAGCGATTGTTTTCTTGGCCCCTAATTTTTTAGCTAGCGAACAAATCAGCGTATTACTCTCGTCGCCTGAAGTGGTCGCAATGACTAAATCATATGTATCAATGGCTAATTCTTTTAACGTTGAAACCTCCAAGCCATTCCCTGCAACAGTCAACACGTCTAAATGATTATTAATTCGTTCCAATTTCTCTTCGTTTAAATCTAATAAGGTAACATTAATATTTTCTTTATCCATTAGCTCAGCTAAACGGTGACCTAATTTCCCGGCTCCAATAATCAGTGCCTTCATAACGATCCACTCCCAATTTCATATTCTAGAAAGCTTCTTCAATAACTTACAATACTTCTGTGTGACAATCAACAGTTATCGGAAAAGAAAAAAGTCTTGAATCTCTTTCCAAAGATTCAAGACTGCTTATTATTTTGGCTGTCGTTCTTGATTGATTCTTTCGGCCAATTCTTCAAACCATCGGTCATCTTTTTCAAAATATAAATGCTCATATTTTTCGATATAGTCTTTTAAATAATCTTTATTTGTTTGCTGATTCTTTAGCTTGTCTTCAAAGAAATCTAAAACTATTGCTCTTTGGATGACGGAAGATTCACGGCCGCCTAATTCACCAGTCAAACCTATTTTGTTCGTATAGGGTGATAACATATAAATCATCGGAAAATCAAGATGTTTGGTTTTATCCATCTCAATGATTTCTGCATTCGCTGAATTACTTACTAGCAAATCTAAAGGTTTTCGACTTTCACGGCGAGCCCACTGTTTACTGCGTAAGAATAAAGCAGGCATCGTTAATCCATTCTTTAGCTCATTTAAATCCAGTGGATTAACCCAAGCATCCATTCCAATAACTGCTTTCACACGGTCATCCCGCAAACTCGCATAGACATCCCCCGCTCCACCGGTTGAATGACCCAACAGACCGATTGTCTCTAAATCAAGTTTACCATGAAAGCGATTATTTAGATTTTTCAAATCATCTAAGACTGAACGAACATCTTCCCCATAAGTGATAGCTAATTGCTGGGCTTTTTTACTAAAAATAGCCGGTTTCACCATTCTTGGTAAAGCTTCTCGATTTAGACGAGCTACTGTACCATCCTCAAACTCGACGGCTTCCGAGCCATAAGTATGATCAATCGATAACACAAAATACCCTTGTGAAGCTAAATCTTCCGCAAAATCCGTATGCAGTTCGCGAAAACCACGCCAACCATGAGAAATAATAATTACCGGATATCTTTCATTTTTCTTACTTATAATCGCATTCGCATAGGAATTCGAATCAATCAATGCTAATTGATCCAATAAAAAGGGAGGTGCAGGTAAACTAGCACTTTTTAATAATTGCCGTGGGACTAAAGTCCCGGCACTCAGCCACTTCTCTTTTTTCAAGTTCTCTACATCATCGGTTGGATACCAGACCTGGTATTTTAACCGACGCTTCGTATTTTTATCCCCTGCATAAAGCTCTGCTCGACCCTCATCTGTGAATTCAAAAGTTTTTGTTCCAATCATAAAATCTCCACTAGGAAGAGGTAGCTCCATTGTTGGAAAAATAGCTAAGAAAAGATAAGTCAAAATTGGTAAAAACAAGCTGAGCCCAATCGTCAATCCTTTATTAAAGGGATTCACACGTAAAATTTCAAAATATTGGAAGAGGAGAAGCAAGAAATGGAAAAGCCCTAACAAATAAATGGGATAATAATGCCATGTCGATTTTCCTAAAAAATAATAAATTAAGCTAATTATCACAATTCCAATGGAAATGATTGCGCCTTTACTTATTAATAAACGTAAAACATTCATAAATTCCTCCTGTCTGTTCCATTCAACCTGTCAATTTATCGCTCTTCAACAAAGGTTCTTTTAATCTCTAAGAAAGATTCTAAATCTCTTGAAATGTTAAATAGAATCGCACGATTTTCAAATTCATTTCTGGTCTGCGGTAAATCTTCTTTACGAAAATGTTCGTATAAGGCATCCAGTTCGATGAGTAAAGACTTCACATTATTCTCTTCAGTAAATTCCGCACTCATTTTCATCATATAGTTTGATAATTCTAGTCCCTGCGGTAAGACATCATGAATATCTTCAATACTTTTGCGGATGTCTGATAAAAGACCCAATTGTAATTTCCGCATCTCCAAGTAAGAAATACGGTAACGTGTCTCAGACAAAAGATTATTCCCAGCCTCTTCATAGGCTTTAACTAGTAAACGATCAATTAAATCTTCTAAGTTAATCAAATCAATTCGTTCTCTTTGAGCTTGTACATAATCGCAATCTTGTCGTCGCTTCAGCATTCTCGCCATACAATTAATGGTTTCTTTCATTCGGTCCTCGACGATTTTCTGTTCTTTTTTAATCTCGTCCAAATTACTAGTCATAATTAAGTTGACCAGAACCCCAATACTCATCCCAATCAAAAGGATCATGGCTTCGTTTATAATTAAGGGAAAATCCATCCGCTGCTCGACTAAGAAATGTGTCACCAATACAGCATTCATCGTTACGCCTGCTTGAATAGCTAAAAGGTTCGCTAGCGCAACGAAGAAAAAGACAAAGAAACCAAAAGCAATCGTGGTAAATCCTAAGAAGCGAAAACTAAGATAGGCCAAGAACATAGCTAGGAAAAAAGCAATAATCCGTTTCAAGGCGATTTCCAAAGTCTCTTTCCGAGTGTTTTGAATTGTTAATAAAGTAATAATTCCAGCGGTTACACTATATAAGAGATTGAAACGACTAGCTATTAAGATTGCCAAAGTCGAACCAATCGCTGATTTTAAAATTAATAAAGAATCTACTTTCTTTAATTCATCTACTATTTTAATCACAACTAGCTCCTCAACTCTATTCTTTCTTTTCATTATAACTGGAAATCGGCATAAATCCCTAAAGATGTGCATAAAAATAGAGTCTCCGCTAACTAATCTGCACAAGACTCTATTCAAAAAAACATTAGCATTCTTTCCACAGCTTATCCACAACTTATCCACAGATTTGAAAACTTATATTATTCTTCCTTAATAATAAGCCCTAAAAGACCCGCAAATCCAACGGCCTGTTCAGAAGAAACGACACAGCCTTCTAAATCTTCGATTGAAAGGACTAGAGTGCTAAAGTAAGAACTCGTCAAATCAACTCCCTTAAGCGCTGTACCTGCAAAGTTCACTCCATCCAGATTGGACTCTGTGAATGCCAGCTCTTTAAATTCACATTCATACAAATCGGTATCTTTTAGCGATGAGTTCACAAACTCGACTTGTTGCAAACGACTATAGCCAAAAG
>JARICH010000041.1 GCA_029257245.1 Atopostipes sp.
ATAAGCTCATATGCTGGACGAACGTCACGTAAGAATGGTTGTGAGTTGATTAAACGATCAACTACTTTTTCATTCGCTGCATCAATTTCGTCTGAGCGTTTGTCTAATTCATTTAGAATTCTAATTAGTTTTTTGTTTCCACCAGCTCTTGGTCTCCATGTAAACTGTAAAGCTTCTCCACCGAATTCGATGATTGGCTCTGTAAAGCTCTTGATTCCAATGTTAATTACACGTGGTGGGTTGTTAATTAAGTCTAATGTTGATTCACTTAATTCTGTTAGGGCAACTTTTTCACCTGTATAGTCAACAAATGATTTTGCTGGGAATGTTACTTCTTTATCCATTAGTTTCAATGCGTAGCGAACTGCATGTTCATTACTTGGTGCAACAATTACACCTGCATCTTCTAATTCTTCTTTAGTTTTTGCATAACCTTGTGGATCTTGCTCTGTACCAACAATTGAACCAATTACATATAGTTCACGTCCACTTTCTTTTGCATCTTCTAAAGCTTCTTGAATACTTGGTGCTAATGCTCCAGCCATATCTGGGTGTGAACCGTATCCAAGGACAACATCCAATAAGATTACACCTGTTGTTTCGTCTTCAAGTACTTCTTGTAACATGTTGACTCGAACTTCAGGGTCAATCATTGGGTGAGGTTTACCTTGTGTATACATGTCGTCTCCAAGGTCCATCACTTGGAATCCATCTGCGTTTAAAATGAATTCGCCATCTGGTTCAACAGTACCTAAGTCAAGCGCATCTGAAATTAATGTTGCTGCTTCGTTAGCTAATGTTCCACCTGAATAAAGTCCTTTAACTGTTTTATCTGAAGATAATGTTGTGTCAACATCAAATTCTACATCTTGGATGTAGTTATCTTTTAATTCTTCACCATTTGCTAAATCTACTGCCATACGTGCAGCTTCTTCTAATGTGTACGCTAGTGCTACATTTCCTACGTGTTCTTCTGGTTTTTCACCTAAGAAAATTGCTACTGCTGGTTTTGACAATGATTGTAATGTTTCCATTACTTTGTCACGTACTGATTTTGCTGGTGGCTTTGAAATAACTAAAATAACATCTGTTGCATCATGTTGTTCTAAAGCAGATACAGCATCTAATGTTGTAATTGCTCCAATATCTTCATGCAAGTCGCGTCCACCTGTTCCAATAGCATGTGTAACTCCGCTACCTAAACGATCAATAATCGTTGCGGTTTCTTGGATTCCTGTACCTGACGCAGCAACAATTCCGATGTTTCCTGGTGTTGTTACGTTAGTAAATGCTAATGGTACGTTCGAAATAACACCTGTACCACTATCAGGTCCCATTAATAGTAAACCTTTTTCATGTGCTTTTTGCTTTAGGCGTGCTTCGTCTTCTAGAGAAACGTTATCACTAAATGAAAATACGTTTAGATCGTTATCTAATCCACGTTCGATTTCATCTGCAGCATACTCACCTGGAACGGATACGAGTGCTAAGTTTGCATCTGACATACTATCAAGTGCATCGGACCAATTGTCTACTTCGACTAGTCCACTCTCTTCTTGACCAGAAGATAATTCTGCAAAGAAAGCATCGACTGTTTCTAATACGCTATCCATTACTGATTCATCATCAGCTTCAATAACGATTGCCATTTGGTTCGCGCCAGCTGCTTCCACCTCATCTGTGAATAAGCCTGCTGTCTTCATCATATCTTTGTTTGAATCTGTTGCCATCATGACTTGACCTTGCTTAACACCTTCAACTTCATTAACTTCGTTTGTTAAAAGCATTAAGTTGATCGAATCTTGGTAACTATCTTTAATTTGTGAATATAACATACTATTCCTCCTCGTTTTCTATTGTATAACGCTTCCACTTCATTTGATATGTGTAAAGCTCACAACTTTCGCTTACCACTTATCCAATTTGTATAATTTGATGGAAAGAATATTAAATAGTTGCTTCTTTCCTAGCAAATCTAATACTATAGTTCTGTAGCATCGTCGACAAAGGGCACAGTTATGCACTTATCTTAACTTGTTTCACTTTAATTATCAACTATCAGCCCTCTACAGATAAGCTTTTAACCAAATTAATTATAGAAAGATGATATGATGAAAAATTATAAAACAGAAACTTTAGATATTTTTAGCTTTAAAGGTAAAGAACTGAAAGCCAGTTTTTATCGTCCACAAGAAAATAACATTCAAGCTACCCTTCTATATTTCCATGGGGGTGGATTAATCTTTGGCGATCGTGACGACTTGCCCGAAGAGTACATTAAACTATTTGCAGACAATGGGATTGCTCTGTTAGCGGTCGACTACCCTCTTGCACCTGAAACAAAAATGCCTGAAATTTTAGATAGTGCTTTTAAAATCACTGATTGGTTTATCAAAGACTTTTTAAAGACGATTGATTCCAGTGATTACTTCATTATGGGACGTTCAGCTGGTGGTTTTTTGGCGATGTCTAGTGCTCTCCATGCCAAAAAAACTCACTATGCTCCGACAGGTGTTATCTCCTTATATGGTTACTATAATTTAAATGATGCGATTTTTACTGTACCTAATCGCTACTATTTAAAATATCCGAAAGTAAATGACGCGGTACTTGCCTCTCTCATCAAACAAGGACAAGTGGTGACAAAAGGAGCCCAAGATCGTTTCCTAGTTTATTTAGCTTCTAGACAAAAAGGGGACTGGATGGATTTACTCTTGTCTTCACCTAAGCAAAAACGAGAACTTTCTATTCCTCGTGATGAGATCCAGAAATTACCTGCCCTATTTTTGGCCGCTGCAAGCAAGGACCCTGACGTTCCCAGTCGACAAAGTCGCCAACTAGCTGATTTTCATCCAGATGCTTCCTTGACACTTTATGAGCTAGAGGAACATGACTTTGATCGAACCGACCCAGAAACATTCGGTTTACCGACTTATCATAAAATGATTCGTTGGATCCAAAATATTCTTTAGAAAAAAAGCATCTTTAAAGAGTTGATTTTTTATCATTTCTTTAAAAGATGCTTTTTCATTTCTAACTATTTATTTTTAGTAGGCTAATTTTTCTAAACTACTTTTCAGTGCTTCAATTCCTTGAACTAAATCTGATGTGTCTGTTGCCTCTGCTGGGTTGTGACTAATACCATCAATAGATGGGACAAAAATCATTCCAGTAGGAACATGTGGTGCAAAAATTTGTGAGTCGTGTCCCGCACCAGAGTGCATGACTTTAAAGTCTAAATCTCTTTCTTCACAGACTCCTTCAATCGTCTGAATGATCTCTTCGTCCATTGCGACCGGTGATTCATCCATCCATAAATCAATTTCAATTTCTAAGCCCATCTTCTCAGCAGTTGCTTTCATATCTTCCACTAGTTCTTCTGAGAATTTGTTTAATGCGTCTTGGTCTGTATGACGACAGTCAATTGAGAATGACACCTCACCTGGAACAACATTCACCGTATTTGGTAATGGGTCAACTCGTCCAAATGTCAATACTTGTGGATCACCTGCTGCTTTTGCCTTGTCAATTCCATTAACAATCATGCGTGCGGCACCTTCCATTGCATCTTTACGATAGCCCATTAAAGTTGTACCTGCATGGTTAGCTTGTCCTTTAAGAGTCACATCATAACGTTTCTGACCAACGATAGCCGTTACTACACCTACTGATTTTCCTTCTGCTTCAAGGAAGTTTCCTTGTTCGATATGCATCTCAATAAATGCATCCATCTTCGCAAACTTCGGATCTTCTTCTAAGAAGTTAAAACCTGCTTCCGCCATAGCATCGACAAATGAAATGTCATCGCCATCTTTAATCTTTTCTACTTCTTCCCGTTTAGCCATACCAAAAATGTTTTTCGAACCCCAGAAACCATAAGGGAAACGTGAACCTTCTTCTTCAGCCATTGAAATTATGCGTAAAGTTTTTTTAGGTTTACCCTTTGTCTCTAATAATTTTTTAACAGCTAAATAAGGTCCAACAATTCCTAACTGACCATCTAGGCTTCCACCTTCTACGACTGTATCAACGTGTGAACCTGATGCAATAATTGTTTCTGGTTCTTCAGTTCCTTCTAATGTAGCGAACAAGTTTCCAATCGCATCAAATTCTACTTTCATACCTAACTCTTCAAATTTTTCTTTTAGACCATTTTGTGCTTCTACCCAGTGCTTATCATAAAGTAATCGAGTAACTCCTGGTCCTTCTGCCGATATGCCTGATAACCAATCAATTGTTTCTTCTACTTCTCTTTCTGTTATTTCTACCATTATATTCCTCCTATTTGAGAGTGTTCTACTGATATCATTTAAATTGTTCAAAACTAGTTTAGTGTAAATCGCTTACAATATCATTATCTAAGTCCACTTAATCCTGTTTTATTTTTGTGCAAAACAGACAAAAATCATTCTTTTTTTTGTCTGTTTATCTGCAAAAAACGGTCATTTTCTGCTTTTTATTCAAAAAAGGTCTGAATTTATCGTCTGAAAGCCGAATCTCTTTTGAATAAAACTAACTTTATTGTATACTATAGCTTGAGAATAATCTATCATAAGAACCCAGTATAGTGAGGAGAGTACTATGATATCATTGAAAAAATTGTTAGATCTTCCACGTTTTTCGGATTTAAAAATGATTACAGATGAAAGTTTATTAACGGATCAAATTATTAAGAGTGTTGAAATTACTGAAACACCCGATGTAGCAAACTTTATTCCTAAAAATGTACTTGTTTTATCAACAGGTATGGCCTTTGAAGATAAGCCCGCTGATTTAATTCCTTTCATTGAATCGCTTATTCACGCAGAAGCGATTGGTTTAGGAATTAAAATTAATCGTTTTTTAAAAAAGATTGACCCTGAAGTTATTGCCTTCGCGAACGAGAAACATTTCCCAATTTTTCTTGTACCAGATCATTACCAGCTTGGATCCCTACTACACCAGATTATGAACATTGTCTGGAATACCGAACGAGAAGAAATTGAATTTGCTTTAGATATTCAAAAAAACTTCTCAAACTTATTGATTCAAGACGCTTCTAATGATTTACTAGTCAATGAATTTAGTCGTATGATTGAATCACCGATTATTTTATTGGATCCTTTTAAAGAGATTATTGCTCAATCGAGACATTTTAATAATCGAATGAATCGACCGGATTATTATCTTGATTTGCTGTCAGAGCAAGTATTAAGTGACAACCGTGAAGAAGGTTCTTTTATTATTGAACAAGAAGATGGAGAGAAAAGAAACATTTCGGTCATTAAAATTCATGTGTATAAATACTTTCCTCATTATTTGATTGTCTTTGATTCTGAGCAACTACCTTTTCCTACTTCCGTTTTCACAATCGATCAAGCAGCTTTAGTCTTTCAATTTAACCTTTTTAAAAATGAGAAGGTCAATGAAACCTTGTACGCAAATGAATCTTACTTCTTTGACGGATTAATTGATCGTCAAGTAAAAGATTCATACAGTATGAGCAATTGGTTCCAAGTCAGTAAAGATTACGGCTATATTGATAGTGATTACTACCAAGTCATTAATGTCCATACTTGCAACTTATTGAAGGAACGCACAAAGTCTTTACGCTCCAATGAAAAAGCATTGCTTTCTTATCGTTGGTTACGTGAAAATATTGCTGAATATTTCAATGAAGCATTGGTTATTTGGCGGGCTGAAAATCAAGAGTCCATTATTATTTTGCAAGAAGAGCCCGATGAAATTGAAGTGAAACTTCAGGGAATTGCCCGTAAGATTGACCGAATACTTGATAGCCAACTTACCTTCAGTGTTGGACGCTCCTTCCCGAATTGGGAAAAAATTGAACAATCTTATATCCAAGCCAACTTGGCTCATAATGAACGTAAAGATGAAATCATTACTTTTTATCGAGACAAGGGAATGTATCAATTATTTAATGACATGGACCGAAATGAGATTATTTATTTCTGTAAAAAAACACTCAAAGATTTTGCTTATCCAGATGGTGAAGATGATGTCATCACCGATTTACGTCACACTTTAGATGTTTATCTGGCCAACCAATGTGAAATTACTAAGACAGCGAATACTTTATTTATTCATCGAAATACTGTCAAGTATCGCATTAACCGCTGTGAAGAAATCTTAGGTGTCAAAGTGGACGAACCTGAAGAATCTTTAAATCTTCGTCTAGCACTCAATTTAAGTAAATTAGATCTCTAATCTTCTTAAAATTAAATTAAAAAAATGGCAGAGTTGTATCATAGCAACTCTGCCATTTTGCTTCTATTTAGTCAGCAAAAATACCTTTGCCATCATATGATTTAATATAGACTTCATCTGATTCGAGATAGTCAATAATCGATTCAGGGATTTCTATTCCGTTTTCACGGTGTCTTTCCATAGATAGTGCACTTAATTCACCTGGGTAGTAAACCTGGTCAAATCCTGGTGCTGGGTTAATTGCGTGTAATTCTGATACTGTACGATCAACATCTGCCTCAAATTCTTCTTGTGGTCTGAATCTTGATGGATCGATAATCATTATTGTGTGTCCTAAATTACGGCCTTCTGATAAATCATGATACATTGAGCTGACACTCTTACCGAATGGAAGTCCAAGTAAAACTGCTGCTAACATATCAACCATCATCATTAGT
>JARICH010000020.1 GCA_029257245.1 Atopostipes sp.
CTTGTTCAACAAGATGCGTTAACTGAGCAATATCATCTAACCATGATACCGAACCACTGGACTTTCCATTTACCCCACGAGCTAAGGTATTACGTGGACGTAAGGTGGATCCATTCGTTCCCACTCCTCCACCACGCGACATAATTTCCATGACTTCTTTTCGGTGATCTGAAATGCCTCCTCGTGAGTCTGGGATAAAAGGCATTACATAACAGTTAAAGTAAGTAACATCTGTTCCAGAGCCCGCACCGTATAAAACTCGACCAGCTGGTACAAAGTTTTTATTTTTTAATTCTTCATAAAAAATTTCAAATGATTTCTCTACATTTTCTGGATTTTCCTCTGCATCAGCCAGACCTCGCGCATTTCTTTTGACAATTTGTTCGTAATAGATTTCAAGCGGCTTATCAATCTCTTCAATTTTTCTTGTGACCAAGCCTGTTTCTATTTCCTCTTCCGCTTCTAAAGACGCTCTATATTCTTCTTCAACCAAGATGACTGCTTCATTTTCATCCCAATTCAATTCATGAATATAACCAATCCCTCTGGCAGGATACTGAGGATCATTTTTCACTGTTAAAACGACCAAGTCACCATTAGACAAAGTTTCTTTCTTTGTATCTTTATAAGAATAGCGATCAATCATTACCATTCGGGAAACACCACTATGTGTAATCTCCATATCTTCTGTTATGGGATAAACATGAGGAAATTTTTCTATATCTTTATTTAATTTTTCTATATCAGCAACTGGATTCTCTATTCGTATCGATACCAATTTTAACAGCTCCTTAAATATTTTTAATAAATATACATACAACATATGGTGTCTAAATTTCTAATCTGCACAATATGTTGTGTAAACTACGAGTATTAGTATACACCAGTCAAAAGATTGATTCAATGCATTAAAGAATATTTTAAAGCTCGACACTGACATCCTTTGTCATTAGGGGATTTCCAAATTTAATATTTAAATTATTCTCTTCAAGCAAGAAAAAAATTTATATTCAAGCCAAAAGGATTTTTATTCAAATTTTTCTCAAGCTTCTGTTCTTCTGATTATTAATAAAAAAATAGCCTATGTGCACTCACATAGACTTTCATCAAACTGTTTACTCCTTTTAATCTAAAAATTAAAAAAATAGTTCATTTTTCCAATACTACCTGAGCAACCACTGACTGTTTTGAATGACTAATAGAGACGAATATATTACCATCAAAAGGACTATCTACAACAAGGGGTTGACCCTTTTCGTTATTAATGACAGAAATATTTTGAAAATTTACTTCTCTACAAATACCTGTCCCCATAGCTTTACTGAAAGCTTCTTTTACTGCAAAGCGTCCTGCTAGAAATTCTAATTTCCCTTTCGGACCTCGCTGATGGTAGATATCCAATTCTCTTTCGGTCAATATATACTCGTGGATACTAGCTTGCCGTTTAAAAGTCAATTCCATGTGATCTAATTCAACTAGATCAACACCAATTCCAACAATCATAAATTTCTGTCAGCCTTTCTTAAAACTTTCTAAAGCGTTCATACCGATCATTTTTTCGGTCGACTACTGATTTTTTTCCAAGTCTCTGCAAAGTTTCCTTAATCGCCGGTACTAAAATAGTCAGCAACTCTTCCTTGCTATAAGCTTTTCCATCTTTCGTTTCCGGAATAATTCGATCAATAATTTCCATCTTTTTTAGCTCAGGCGCTGTTAACTTCATGATTTCAGCTGCTTCTGCTGCCCGCGCTGAGTCTTTCCATAAAATACTGGCAAAACCTTCGGGTGATAAAATCGCATAAATACTATTTTCTAACATCCAGACTTCATCGCTTAATGCGAGTGCAATTGCTCCACCACTACCACCCTCACCTAAAATAATCGCTAAAGTTGGAACAGTGAGTTCACTCATCGTTTTTAGGCTGGTGGCAATCGCTTCTCCGATTCCATTTCGTTCAGACTCAGGTCGTGCATCTGCTCCCGCAGTATTAATTAATGTTAAAATTGGTCGATTAAACTTTTCTGCTTGTTTCATCATCCGCTGGGCTTTACGATAACCTGCTGGACCACTTGAACCAAAGTTTCGTCGAATATTTTCTTCTGTATCTAAGCCTTTTTGAATTCCAATAATCGTCAGAGCTTCCCTATCTCCCATTAGACCAATCCCACTAACAATTGCTTGATCATCTTTCATTTGACGATCACCATGCTGTTCAATAAAACGTGAGCATAACGCATGAATAATTTCGATAGTTGATAAACGATTAAGATCACGTGCTGCTTTAACTACTTGATAGGCATCCATTTAATCCCCTTGACTTTCTAATTGATGAATCGATAATAAAAGATCGATTGTGTCTTTTTGGCTCGAACGTGGAACGATTTTATCAATAAAACCATTCGCTAAAACTGTTTCTGCTGATTGAAAATCGACGGGTAAAGCCGATTGAATAGTTTGTTCAATTACGCGCCTACCAGCAAAACCAACTACGGCACTTGGTTCAGCTAAAATAATGTCTCCTTGCATTGCAAAACTTGCCGTCACGCCCCCAGTTGTTGGATGAGTTAACAGTGGGGAGTAAAATAAAGCTGCTTCACTATGCCTAGAAATAGCCTGTGTTACCTTTGCCATTTGCATGAGGGACAAGATTCCTTCTTGCATCCGAGCGCCACCAGAAGCAACATAGAGGATTACAGCTAGCTTTTCCTTAGTTGCTCGCTCAAATAAACGCGTCAGTTTTTCACCAACGACTGTTCCCATACTGGCCATAATAAAACGACTGTCCATTACCCCAATTGCAAAAGGCTGACCCTTTAATTCTGCTTTGCCAGTAATAACTGCTTCTGTTAGCCCTGTTAGCTTTTGGCCAACATTAATTTTGCTTTGATAATCTGGAAAACTCAAAGGATCTACAGCAGTTAACTCTGCATCCCATTCTTGAAAACTGTCTGGATCCACTAGCCAATCTATTCGTTCTTGAGCAGGAAATTGTAAGTGCTCCTCACATTTTGGACACAAATAATCTTCAGTAATTGAATTACTAAAAATTATGCTCTTACAAGCAGGACATCTTTGTGCTAAACCATCTGGTATCTGAGCACGTTGCTTCTCGATATCTACAGGCCTAGTTGGCTTTATTTCAATATACTGATTTTTTTTACGAAATAGTCTCATACACTGAGTCCTCCTTTATTATTTTTCACTTATTTACTCGCAAATTCATCTAGCCATTGAGGCATGAATTCTTCTTCTAACCATTTAACATGGACTTTATCTTCTTTTACTTCTCGGTGATTAATTAATGCTTCTAACAAATCAATGTTTGTATGGATACCATCCACTGAAACTTCATACAGAGCTCGTTCCATCGATTTAAACGCATCTTCTCGTGTCGCCTGATGTGTAACAATCTTTGCAATCATTGAGTCATAAAATGGAGGCAAATAATAATCTGAATAGATAGCTGTTTCAATCCGTAAACCTAGTCCTCCATTCGGCAAGATTAACCGCTTAATATGTCCAGCTGAAGACTGAAAATGATTAAAGGGATTTTCTGCATTTAGCCGACATTCAATCGCAAAGCCTTTGAATTTAACATCCGATTGTTTTATACCCAACGGTAAGCCTGCGGCAATTTTAATTTGTGCTTTGACAATATCTATCCCCGTTACCATTTCAGTAATAGGATGTTCGACTTGCAAGCGAGTATTCATCTCCATAAAGTAAAAGTTTTCATTTTTATCAACCAAAAATTCGATTGTCCCAGCATTTGTATAGCCAATGGATTGAGCTGCTTTAACTGCAGCTTGCCATATTTTTTCTTTGACTGTTTCTGAAAGGGTCATGGAAGGGGCAAATTCAATAATTTTCTGATTATTTCGTTGAATCGAGCAATCTCTTTCACCTAAATGAATCACCTGTCCATGTTCATCCGCTAAAAGTTGGACTTCAATATGTTTAGCTGGATAGATCGTACGTTCAATATATAAATGTCGGTTTCCATAAATACTTTGAGTTTCATTTTGTGCCTGTTGAAACAAACTCTCTAACTCTTCAGGTTTGTGCACCAAACGCATACCTTTTCCCCCACCGCCATCTGCTGCTTTAATCATCAGTGGATACCCAATCTCTTCTGCTACTTGTCGAGCATCTTTGATATTCTCCACTAAATCTTTACCACCAGGTACAATCGGGACTCCTGCCTCACGCATAGTTGTCCGCGCATTCTGCTTATTCCCCATATTGCGAATAATTTGGCTCTTAGGCCCAATAAATTTAATTTTCATTTCCTCACAAAGTGAAACAAAATCACTTTGTTCAGATAAAAATCCATAGCCTGGATGAATGGCATCGACACCTGTCACAATAGCAGCACTAAGAATAGCTACTGGATTGGCATAAGAATCTAATCCTCGTGCTGGCCCGATACAAATTGCTTCGTCCGCCAGATCAGTGTGTAAAGCATAACGATCTGCTTCACTGTAAACAGCTACTGATTTAATATTTAATTCTCTTAAGGCACGAATAATTCGTACGGCAATTTCTCCACGATTTGCAACTAACACTTTCTGAAACATATCGTCTCACCTACACTTGATCTAAGTCGCTAATAATAAAGGTCATTTTAGCTTCTGAAACGACCTCATCATTTTGATTGGTAATTGTTCCTTGCCCAATTCCCATGACCGACTTTAACTTCACAATATCTACGGTAATCGTTAATATATCACCTGGAACTACATTCTTACGAAATTTCACTTTATCAACAGCTGCTAAAAAAGCAATTTTCCCTTCAAAGTTTGGACTCTTAAGTAAAGGGATTGAACCTACTTGTGCCATTGTTTCTATTTGTAAAACTCCTGGCATAATCGGGTTACCCGGAAAATGTCCCGGAAAATAAGGTTCATTTGCTGAGACATTCTTAGTGGCTACGATTCGTTCTTCTAACTCTAACTCCTCAACCCGATCAACAAAAAACATTGGGTAGCGATTGGGAATAATATCCATAGCTTCTTGAGCTGTCATGACTGGTTCTTTTTTTTCTAACATGTCTTCCTCCTATAATTATTTATTCTACTTTAATTCGAATAAGAGCTTGATTGAATTCAACAACTGCTTCATTCTCTATCAAAATTTCAGTTACTATCCCCGACACAGGGGCTTGTATTTCATTCATTATTTTCATTGCTTCAATAATACAAACCGTTTCACCTTGCTCGACACGATCTCCTAGCTCCACATAAGCATCTTCATCTGGATTTGCTTGTAAATAAGCTACTCCAATCATTGGTGACAAAACAAGTTCAGCCTCATCTTCCGGAACTTCTGTAGCTTTTTGTTCCCTTTGGTCGGTCTGCTTCGTCTCTTTTTCCTTCAATTGATCCAATCTTTCCTCTGATTCTTTTTGAGGCAGAGAAAGAACAGATTCTGCTTTATTCTTTGATTCCGGCATCTCTTTTGCAAGAAGAACATGGTGAGAATCGGTTTGATAATCCAAATAAGAAAGTGTTGATTGATCCAATCGATCAATCAAAATCAATAAATCTTCATAATCCATCCTTACTCACCCGCCCAAGCTTTAAAAACTAAAATGGCATTATGACCACCAAAACCTAATGAATTAGATAATGCATAAGTGATTTTTTGTTTACGCCCTTCTTGTGGAACATAATCTAAATCACATGCTTCATCCGTGTTTTCTAAACCGAGTGTTGCTGGAACAAATCCTTCTTCTAGTGCCTTGATAACAGCGATTGCTTCTACTCCACCTGCTGCCCCTAATAAATGGCCAAAGAATCCCTTTGAACTAGAAACTGGAATGTTATAGGCATGTTCACCTAGAGCATACTTAATCGAGGCTGTTTCAGCTGAATCATTTGTTGGCGTGCTAGTTCCGTGCGCATTAATATAATCAATATCTTCTACTTGGATGCCTGCCATTTTAATAGCTTTTTTTATGGCTTCTCCAGCACCGCTTCCATCTGGGCGTGGTGCGGTCATATGATAAGCATCGCTATTCGATGCGTAGCCTACTATTTCTGCTAAGATATCTGCTCCTCGTTTTTGAGCTGATTCTAAGGATTCTAAAAATAAAATACCTGCACCTTCTCCCATGACAAATCCGTCACGCTCTTTGTCAAATGGACGCGAAGCTGTTTCAGGATCCTCATTTCTCGATAGGGCTGTTAAGACATCAAAACCAGCAATCCCTATCTCGTTAATCGTAGCTTCCGCACCTCCTGCAAAACAAGCGTCTAAATCGCCATTTTGAATTTTTAAGAAGGCTTCTCCAATTGAATTCGTTGCGCTAGCACATGCAGTTACTACATCTAAACTAGTTCCACGTGAGCCTAGCTTCATGGAGATATTTGCTGCTCCCATATTTCCAATCGTCATAGGAACGAACATTGGTGAAACTCTCTTTGGTCCTTTATCGAGCATCTTCTCAATTCCATCTTGAAGCGCAATCAACCCACCAATTCCTGAGCCAACTATTACACCTACATTCTCCGCATTTGATTCTACATCGTATCCACTGTCTTCTAATGCCTCTACACTAGCTGCAACACCAAATTGTGAATAGCGATCCATACGTGAATATTCTTTACGCCCCATCGTGTCTTTGGGATCAAAATCTTTTACTTCTGCTGCAACTGACACATTCGATTCTGAAGGATCAAAGGCCTCAATTATTCCAATTCCGGTTTTACCTTGCTTCATATTTTCCCAAAATTTAGTGACATCATTTCCAATTGGGGATATTGTTCCCATCCCTGTTACTACTACTCGTTGCATACCGTCCTCCTTATAAATTCCATCAACCTTCAACTCAATTAAATATTTAATCCGCCATTGACTTCAATCACTTGACCTGTGAGATAACGATTGTTGATTAAAAAATCAACGGTTTGAGCAATTTCTTCTGCTTGTCCAAATCGTTTCAGTGGAATTTGATCGAACATTCTTTTCCTTACTCGATCACTTAAATCTTCTGTCATTTCTGTTTCAATATATCCTGGTGCAATGGCGTTCACAGTAATGCGACGACTTGCTAGTTCTCGGGCTAAAGATTTCGTCAATCCAATCACTCCTGCTTTACTGGCTGCATAATTGGTCTGTCCAGCATTTCCTGTGACCCCAACGACACTCGACAAGTTAATGATTGTCCCTGTCTTTTTCTTTAACATCGGTTGAGTGACATGCCGACACATATTGAAAGTTCCTTTTAAGTTTGTAGCAATTACTGAGTCAAAATCTTCTTCCTTCATTCTCATGATGAGTCCATCTCGTGTAATTCCAGCATTATTAATTAGGATATCAATCTTTCCAAACTCATCGACAACCTGATCAATCATTTCTTTTGATTTCTCAAAGTCACTAATGTCTCCAGTCTTTTGTACCACTGGATGCTCTGCTCCTTCAAATTCACTCAGAACCTCATCAGTAATTGGACTCCGGCTATTTAAAACGACTTGATAACCTTCCTGGGCTAAATGCTTAGCAATCTTCAAACCTATTCCACGTGAACTTCCTGTAATCAAAGCTACTTCTGCCATTCTTATCCTCCTATAAATTCCTTCATCATAGCTAAGTCATCTGCTCGGTCAACTACTAGCGCTTCCGGAGCATTTTTCTCTCGTTTTAATAAATTAGCTAAAGTCTTTCCTGGTCCGATTTGGATAAGCTTATCGATTCCTGCATCGCTCATCGCTTGAATCGTTTCCTGCCATCTAACAGGTTCTACTAGATGATTCACTAATTGCTTTTTAATTTCAGTAATCTGATGCATTTCGGCTGTCGTATTACTAATGACTGGTATATTTCCTTTAGAAAAAGTAATTTCATCCAGAATTTTTTCATAGGGTAGACAGACAGCACTCATATAAGGGCTATGAAAAGGACCTTCTACTTTTAAGGGCATCATTTTCCGGTAACCTTTTTCTTTTGCTATTTTTTTAAAACCTGTAATTGAATCTTTAGTTCCTGCTAAAATAACCTGCTGAGTAGAATTTAAATTTGCTAAATATAACTCTTCTTTTAAATGATTAACTTCAGCAATTGTTTCTTTAATTTTTTCCAAAGGCATTGCTAAGACGACTTCCATTCCTAAATCAGAAGTCTCTCGTAACGACTGACAATGATTAGCCATTAATTCCCCACGCTCTTTAAGTATTTTAAATCCATCTTCAAAACTTAAACTTTCACTTGCAATTAGAGCGCTATACTCACCTAAGCTTAATCCAGCCATTAGTTGGATTGTCGGCAATTCTTTCTCCATACTTTTATAGATCGCTAAACTCGTTGCGACAATCGCAATTTGTGCATATCGGGTTTGATCAAGCTTTTCTATTTCCGTATTAATCATCTTTTGAATCGGATAGCCTGTTATTTCTTCTACTTCTTCATAAACTTTTTTCGCAATAGGATATTTTTCTACAAAATCTTTGCCCATTTCTTGATAGTGAGCACCTTGCCCATTAAATATAATTGCTATCGACATTCTATACCCTCATTATTCAAAATATTTTCCACGGTCCTTATAAATACTTCTCGCTTCTGTTATATAGTCTAAAATAATTTCTTCAACGGTTCCTTCAGAATTCACCAATCCCGCGATTTGACCAGCCATCATCGATCCTTCTTTTGTATCTCCTTGCACGACTGCACGATATAAAGCACCGCTGGCCAGCTCTTCTAGCTCGGTGAAATCTGGTTTTTCATCGCTAGTAATTGATTTTTGAACAGACAGGTAATTTTTAGTCAGCTGATTTCTTAAAACCCGGACTGGATGCCCAGTAATTTCACCCGTGACTACTGTAGACACATCTTTTGCTTTCAAAATAGACTGCTTGAAGTTATCGTGTGCATTCGATTCTTTAGCGACTACAAAACGTGTTCCTACCTGAATGCCAGCAGCTCCTAGCATTAAGGCAGCGGCCAGTGATCGACCGTCACCAAATCCGCCGGCAGCTACTACTGGAACCGATAGGGCATCTACAACTTGTGGTAATAAAGCTAATGAAGTCAATCTACCTATATGTCCGCCCGCTTCCATGCCCTCAACGACTACTGCATCCGCTCCAATTCGTTCCATTCGTTTAGCCAATGCAACGGAAGCCACGACAGGAATGACTTTGATTCCAGCTTCTTTAAATCGCTCCATATATTTACTTGGATTTCCAGCACCAGTTGTTACAATTTTTATCTCTGCTTCATCAATTAAATAATCAACTACTTCATCGATGTTTGGATTTAAAAACATTGCATTGACAGCAAATGGTTTATCTGTTCTTGTTTTCATTTCTTCAACTTTTTTACGCACGAGCTCTACTGAATCATGTCCTGTACCTATAACCCCTAGCCCCCCTGCGTTTGAAACAGCACTTGCTAAATCTGGATCGGCCACCCAGGCCATAGCCCCTTGTATAATTGGGTACTCTATATTTAATAATTCTGTTAAAGCTGTTTTCATTCCTGACTCCCTCTGCATTAGTATTCCTGAGCTAAATTATTTTTCTGAACCTTCAACTCGTTTGATATGATTAATTAATTGTTGTACCGTTTCAATATTTTCATCTGTTTCAATCACTAAATCAAGCTCATCTTCAATTTCACTCAATACTTGAAAGATGTCTAAACTATCTGCTTCTAAGTCTTCTACAAAATTGGTCTCTGGCGTAATTGTCTCTTCTTCTACCTCTAGTTGTTCTGCAATAATTTTAATAACTGTATCTTTAATCATTTTTTCATTCCTCCATTTTTTTGTT
>JARICH010000046.1 GCA_029257245.1 Atopostipes sp.
ACTGATCTTACAACTCTTTTGGGAGCGGATCAATAGTAATGAGAGCTTTCCCTTGTTTCATTGTGAATGAACAGATGATTTAATCACATTGGCCTTTCTAAATAATAATTTAATAAGTGATCAAATGTTAGCTTTATACCATAAATTGGGTATTTTTCTTCTCTTTCGAAGTATGTTTTTTCTAAGGCTGGTATTACACTCTCAGATTGACCATAATGAACCATTCGATGACAATTTGGACATAAAGCGACTAAATTATCTGCAAAATCAATACTATAGTTAAAATCTGCTTGAAAGACTAAAGGGATTAGATGATGCACTTCGACAAACTGTCGACCTTTTCTATTGATAAAGGTTCGATGATTTCTGTTTAGTTCACATTCCCAGCTTGCTTTTTCTTTTGCATATAATGCTTCATTAATACTTCTTTTTCTTCTCTTCTTTAAATTATAAAGAGTCATATCCTCTTTAATCACAGGGTTTTTTATCAGTAAATCTTTATTTGATTCCTGAGTTTCGTAGTTCTGAATTTCCTGATTTAGATTTTGTTCTCTTTCAATTTCAACTGCTCCTTGAAATTCCAAAATGTAACGCTCATATTCTCCCAAAGCTGCACTATAGAAATTACTTTTCTTTCGATTAAATTCTTTAAAGCCTTTATGATTTTTAATATTGTTTAATTTTACAAAGCTCTCATAGCTAGTGAAAGAATGAAATGGATCATCATAAATCCTTTCATAATGAAGAATCAATCGGATTAAGTGATTTTTATAAGAGCTAGCTTTATTTGAAGAAACATTTACATTCCCTGTTAACTCACTACGCTTATGTGAATAGCTTATAAAATCATTTATTTCTTGTTTAAAGCGTCCTTCTATTTCTAAAAATCTCGAATCATTTGTTTTAATTTGTTCAATCATTTTTTCAACTCCTTTTCTATTTATAGATTGGTAAAGGACTCTATACTTATTATACAGCTTACCTCTCTATTTTAAAAAATTAAAAACTCCCCTCTTTCTAGTCTACTCTTTCAAGTAACTATCCAGAAGGGAGTTTTTTTAATTTAATTATTTTGGAAAGGTGTTTAAAATGTGGGTCGCAATGTTAAAGGCATGATCAGATAATCTTTCTAAGTTGCTGATTGCTTCCAAGAAATTAATCCCTGCATCTAAGTTGACCTCTTTTTTATTGATTTGCTCTAAATGCGCTTCTTTATTTTGCTTCTCAAGCTGATTAATGTTTCGTTCCATTTCGATAATGTCATAGGCCATGTTTCGATCAGAATATTCTAAGCTATCTTTTATTTTTTCAACCATTTCGGTACTTTGATCAAACATTTCTGTTAAACCTGCTAAGGAACTTTCGGTAAAGCGAAGATCATTTTCACCTAGTACTTCTGTAATTTCTTTTAGGTTATCGATATGGTCTCCGATTCTCTCCAAGTCGTTTACAATATACATTAGACGATTGACAATACTATGCTGTTCATCCGACAAGACATTATTCGATAAGTCGAGTAAATAATTCGTAATTTCTTCATCGAGTGTATTAATTAATTCTTCTCTTGCTTCCAATTCTTTAATCAAACTCAAATCCACGGAAAAAATTGCTTCTTTAGCTTGGTATAAACTTTCCAGAATGACTTCAATCATGTGGACCACTTCTTTATTCACTTGTCCTATCGCAATCGCAGGTGTTTTCTCTGCTAAACGATCATCTAAGAACATTGTTGCTGTTTCCACTACTTCCTCATCATCTGGTACAACTCGATTAACAAATCCAACTAGATACTTAATAAAAGGAACTTGAATTGCCATTGCGATCACGTTAAATAAGGTATGTGAGTTCGCAATTTGCCTTGAGATATTATCTGGTGATGCGGCAACTACCACTCTTTCAATCGGTCCTTGTAAAATTAAAATAAAGATAATTCCACCAATCATATTGATGAGTAAGTTTAAATAGGCAGTCTTTTTAGCATTTTTATTCGCTCCAATACTAGAAATCATGCCTGTGGTCGTTGTTCCCATGTTACTCCCAATCAAAATTGGAAATGCACGGGTCATATTGATTAATCCTCCCGTACCTAAAGCTTGTAATAACCCAACCGAAGCACTACTACTTTGAACCGCTGCTGTGAATCCGAAACCAAGTAGGACTCCTAAAACTGGATTATTCAATCGAACCATCATTTCACCAAACTGTGGGAATTCTGACAAGACTTTTAATCCATTCCCCATCATGTCCATTCCTATAAATAAAATCCCGACTCCTGTTAATACATCAGCAATATTTTTAACTTGTTCCTTTTTTGTAGTTAAGGATATAGCTACCCCTAAGATAACAAGAAATGGTGCATACTCTGAAACGTTAAAAGCAATTAGCTGACTGGTAAAGGTTGTCCCTATATTGGCTCCCATTAAAACGCCGACTGCTTGGGTTAAGTTCATGAGACCAGCATTCACAAAACTGACAACCATCACTGACGTTCCACTTGAACTTTGAAGCAACATCGTAACAAAACCACCGACTAATATACTCATAAAGGTGTTTTTAGTCAATGCTTGAATAATATTTCTTAATTGATTACCTGCTGATTTTTGAAGGTTTTCACTGATTTTATTCATACCATATAGAAATAAACCCAATCCACCTAAAACTGATAATGCTATTTGCATAGAACCCTCCTGTAAACATTAATATAAATACTTCATGTCCATTTTAACTGAACACAGTATTTTTATTATAGCACAAGATTCAATTTTCAAAGAGACATTTTTTCATTTCTTTGTTCTTTTTAATTATTTCTTTTAAAAAAGCTTATTTATTAGCTTTTAATAAATATATTCCTTCTCACTTGTTTATCTAGGATTTTCACTTTAGACTATGCTTAGAAGACTACAACTACTAGAAAAGGAGCGAATATTATGTCCCTATTACAACATCTATTAGCAGAATTAAAATCCTATCGCTGGGTAAATTTAACTCATCAAGTCGATGAGAACATTCCGATTTACCATACCTTTAATCCTTTGAAAACTGGAATCATCTCTACCTTGGATAGTGCACGAGTCGATTCAAGAGAATATACCATTGGAAGCTCTCATGGAACTCATATCGATGCACCAATACATTTCGCGCGTGGAAAAAGAGATTTACTGGCTATTGGTCAAAAAGAACGTTTCTTAGACTTATATGTCATTCATCTAGAAGACAAAGTTAAAGAAGTTCCTGGCTACGCTGTAACAGTCGACGATATTAAAGAATTTGAAGCAGAATACGGCGAGATTCCTGCGGGAAGTTTTGTCGCTTTTTCTAGCGGCTGGTATAAACGATTCCATGATTCGGATTATTTTAAAAATGAAGATGAAGATGGAGTAGAACATACCCCAGGTTGGTCGATTCCTGCCTTGGAATTCTTGAGTCGTGAAAGAAAGGTCACTGCCATTGGACATGAAACTTTAAATACTGATAGCGGTGTCGAAGCAGCTGAAGCTGGATTTTTAGATGCAGAATATTACTGGCTAGCTGAAGACAAATATCAGATTGAACTTATGGCCAATCTAGATCAACTACCCGCTGTTGGAAGTATTATTTTTATTGGAGTACCGCATATTAAAGATAGTCCCGGTTTTCCTGCTGAAGTATTGGCTATTGTGCCAGAAAAAGAATAAATAAAAATATATCTTAATGGCAACAATCTTTGTACATCCTGGATTGTTGCTTTTTTATGCACTTCTTTAAGACTTTCTTAATAAATTTTCTCCTTCGTTCTTATTTATCCTATATAATTAGTTAGATGTAATTATTTTTTTAATTATAGGAGGAAAAATATGTTAGCCATTCTTTTATCTTTAATTGTATTAATTGTCTTAGCTTACCGAAAAGTGAATATCATTTTTGCCGCTATTCTATCTGCAGGATTACTCGCTTTATTATCAGGTCTTCCTGTTTTAGATACTATGTTAACCAATTATATGCCGGGAACAGCCGGTTTCGTCGAAGCAAACTTTCTGATTTTCTTTTTCAGCGTTTTTTTTGGGAGAACGATGGAAGTTACTGGGTCGGCAGCCTCTATTTCTAACTTTTTAGCAAATCTTTTAGGTGAGCGATTTGCCATTTTAGGGGTGATTTTTTCAGGAGCTGTCCTTGTTTATGGAGGAGTTACTACTCTAGTCGTTATTTTTAGTTTGTACCCGATTGCACTGAATTTATTCAAGCGGGCTGATATTCCTAGAAAGTTATTACCCGGAGCCATCGCAGCAGGTAGTTTTACCTTTGCAGCAGCTTTTTTCCCAGGAACACCTCAACTAATGAACGTGATTCCTATCCCATATTTAAATACCAGTGTGAATGCAGGTGCTTTAATCGGACTAGTGTCTGGTCTCGTCGTAATGATTTTAATTAGTCTTTATTTTCTGTGGGAAGCTAAAAAAGCTAAAGAAGCTGGGCTTCACTTTGACGAAGATGAGCAAGTCAGAGAAAGCTTAGAGCAAGCTAGCCAATTAGAAAAATTGCCTAGTCCACTGATCGCTATTTTACCCATTCTTGTTATTCTCATTGTATTGAATCTATTGAAGATGAATGTGGTTATCGCAATGATTGCTGGGATTTTGACTAACTTACTTTTGCTCTATGGAAACATTGAGAATTTAAATGATGTGATTAGTTATGCGGGTCGAAATGCAGCCATTACCGTTATTAGTACGGCCGCTATTGTTGGATTCGGTTCAGTTGTTCGGGAAACCAGCGGCTTTGCGAATCTGATTGCTTCAGTTGAAAATTTAGGAGCCCATCCTTATATTAACTTTAGTGCGATGACAACTTTAGTCGCTGGAGCAACTGGATCAGGTACTGGAGGCTTAGGAATCGCTTTAGAAGCCTTAGGTCCTTCTTATCTGGAAATGGGCTTAAATCCAGAAGTTTTACACCGCTTAGGCTCCATTGCTGGTGTAGGTCTCGATAGTCTGCCCCACAATAGTGCTGTTGTTATGATTCTAGTCATTAGGGGTTTGAGCCATAGAGAAACTTATAAACATGTTTTCATTCCAACCGTTGTCTTTACCTTAATTGGTCTCATGGTGGCTGTAGGAATGGCCATGCTTCTATATCCAATTTAATTTAAATATCATTCTGCTAGCTCAGCTTTCTTTAAAAGAGTTAGCAGTTTTTTATTTTTCATCTCCTTAAAATTGCGAGTATTTCTTGCTTCCTCTATAATCAACTTATCCAAACTACTAATTATCCCTTAATTGAAGGACGTGAAACTATGAAAGTTTTATTTTTATTTGGAACCCTGATTGTTTTAGCCGTTATTTTAGATATTATTTGGACCACTCTATGGATTGACGGAGGAGCGGGATTTATTACCCATCGTCTGTCAAATATGGTCTGGAAAATGATTTCCAAGATGCCCCTTGGTAAAGAACTATCCGGACCCATCACCTTGATGTCAGTCCTTTTAACTTGGATTGCTCTCCTCTGGCTCGGATGGACGCTAGTTTTTGCATCTCATCCGCATTCTATTTACTCAACACTCAATAATCACACTCTCCATTGGGAAAACTTTATCTATTATGCGGGCTACACCATCTTTACTCTTGGAAGTGGCGATTATGCACCCACCTCGCCTTTCTGGCAAATTTTAACTAATTTAGCGAGTGGTACAGGAACACTTTTCCTCGCATTGGGGACTTCTTATATTTTAACCATTGTTGGGGCCGTCGTTGATAAAAGAATTTTTGCACGTGGATTTTTTTCAATGGGAGCTAGTTCAGACGAGATTTTAATCGATAGTTGGAATGGAGAAAACTTTAGTGCAATGGACTCCTCTTTAGCTGAGCTAGCAAGTGAGCTAAGTGCCCTTGCTGTAAGACATAAGGCTTATCCTCTTTTACATTACTATCATACAAAAGAACGGAACGAGGCATCTGCCTTGGCTATCCCGATTCTGGACAATTTACTATTCATTCTAGAATATGGAATCGAAGAGAAATCAAAACCAAATCCAATTTTATTAAAAAAAGCTAGAAATGCGGTAGAGGATTATTTAGGAACTTTAGAAAAAGCCTATATAACAATACCAGAAGAACCACTCGTATTGCCTGATTTAGAACGATTAGCAAAAGAAAAATTGCCCGTAATAGAAAATGAAGTTTTTGAAATGAAAATGGCTGTAGTGAAAAATCGCAGACGAAAATTACTTGGTCTCCTAGTAGAAGACATGTGGAGTGAAGATGATTTAAATGTACTTTAACTAGATTAATCTTTCATAAGCTACCATGCGAAACATATTATTTTATCTCTAGCTCTCCTTATGATAAACTAAAGGCAATAAGGAGGAATTTAATATGACTTCAAATGACGATATTCAAAGAAAATTAGGGAAAGCGATTATTGAACAGTTGAAGATTGATTATGCTGAGCTCAAAACCGATGAAAAAATCGATTTGAAAGCAACAGATATCATTGATCATTTGTCCGTTACTTATTATCAAGATAAAAGAGATCCTGAATACGATGAACGAGTGACTAACTAATAAACAATCCTTAAATAGAAAATAGACAGACCGGTTGAATTTTTGACCAGTCTGTTTTCTTTTTTCCTTTGACCAAAATTTGCTTTATTTATTATCAAACAAAAAGCCTAGACGTTTAAACGTCTAGGCTTTTTATTCAATTCTTTATTAAAAAACTAAGCTCTGCTCATTACCATTGATACAATGATAACTAAAATTACTGCACCAATAATTGAAGGAACAAGTGCCATTCCAGCTAAACTTGGTCCCCAGCTTCCTAATAATGCTTCACCTAACCATGAACCAATTAAACCAGCTAGAATGTTTCCAATCCATCCTGCAGGTGTACCTCTACTTGTTAAAGCTCCTGCTACTGCACCGATAATTGCTCCAACTAATAATTGCCATAATAAACCCATTCTAAATTCCTCCTTTTATATTGTTGACATCTGTCAACCTAAACTTATTATGAAGGTTATTAAAAAATAAATAAAGTAATATGCTCAGATTATGAATAATTTCCGAATTAATTATGAATAAATTGTCTTAAAAATAATTGCTGCTTGAATAAAATTAGTAAGGAGCTAGTGGAATAATTCCCATTCCAATGGATCCAATGCCAGTGTGCGTACCGATAACGGGACCTAATACTCCAGTCCGACATTCTAGTTCGGGGAACGCCTCCATTACAGTCTCTTTTGTTGCTTCCATCCGCTCTTCATCTAATGCATGGGCGAATCCTATAAGCAACCCATTTGAATATTCTTCTAAATCTGCTTCGACCAACTGTATAAATTTCTTTTTCATTTTTTTATCCGTTCGAATTTGATCAAACAGCTGAATTTTTCCATCATTTCCAATTCGTAAAAGGGGCTTTATTTTTAACATATTTCCAAACTTTGCTAAACTGGAAGGTAGTCGACCACCTTTAGCTAGATTTTCTAAATCAGAGACTGTTAAATAAATTGTACTATTATCAGCAACCCAGACTAAATTCTCATAAATTTCTTCGAGTGTCAGACCTTTCTCAAGCATGTCAAGAGCCTGAACAATCATTCCTTCGATGACAATCGCTGCTGCTTTTGAGTCGATGACTCGAGCGTCTATTTGGTCTTGATATGCATCAGTTATCATTTTGGCTGTTTGACAGGCCCCACTTAAGCCTGCAGATAAATGAATAGCTAAAATTTGATCATAGCCTTTTTTAATAATTTCCTCTACTAATTCTTCATATTTTCCAGGGGATGGCTGTGAAGTAGTAGGTAACTTTTCAGCAGCTTCTAATCGTTGATAAAACTCTTCCAGGAGAATAGGGTCTGAATAATCTCTGTGCTCCTCTCCATTCTCAAAACTAGTTGTAAATTCAACTTCATAAATATCTGGATGACTCACTATGCTTGGAGCAGCATAAGCGGTACTATCTATTATAATTGCTGTTCTCATTTTTACCTCCATTATATAATTCTTGCAAATAAGACTTTTTAATTTTACCACATTACCGACCTCTAAAAGTAAAAAACTTGAATATAGCAAGACAATAATGAGTTTCTGTCTGTTTTCCAATAAAAAAAGCCTTCTGCATCTGCAAAAGGCTTTTAAAAAAGAATTTATTTAATCAGCTTAGAGATTGGCTTAAACTCTGGTCGGTTTGAATCTTTTAATAAATCAAAGAGGATAGTTTCTGTATTTGAGACAACTGCTCCCAGATCTTGCATTAGATTTAGTCCATTTTGATAATTAGCTTCTGTTCTCGATGTAATCGCATCAGTTGCTAAATGTACCTGGTAACCATCTGCTACTAAATCTCTAACTGTTTGTAGAACACATACATGAGTTTCCATTCCAGCCACTACAATATTTTTCTTACCTAATTCTTTTAAGGCTGTTTTTAACTGATCATTGTAAGCAGAAAATGTTGTTTTTTGAATATTCGCATAAAATTCTCGTTCTTTTGTAATTTCTTTTATGGTCGACCCTAGTCCTTTTCGATATTGTTCGGTGATAATCATCGGAATATCCAGTAATTCTGATGATTCTATTAATTTATTCGTATTTCCAACGACTTCCTCCCGGTCATCCATCACCACCACTAAACGATCTTGAATATCTATAATTAATAAAACAGTATTATCTTCATCGACTGTAAATGATTTCTTCATCAATAAATCGACTCCTCTTTGATTATTATTTTGTTCTGAACTATTTCTCTTATCTATCCTAGCATAATTAAAGCGATTTCAAAAACTTTTGAATAGATTGTTCAGAAAATACCCATTATTTTTGGACACTCACCTTCATTTATTGTAAGGTATGTAGTTAGTGTCTTCTTTCTTCTTTGCTGAAAGGAGAGACTTTAATTGATTAGAATAAAAGAAATAGAGGTATGTTGATTATGAATGAACATGGAAAAAGTAATTATTCAGTGATTGATTATTTGAAATTTATTATTCCTTCTGCACTTGGAGTACTACTATTAATGGTTCCTTTCCAATATAAAGGAGAGACAACGATATTTGTCGCATTACTTGCCTCTGCTTTAACAAATTTACTAACGGGAATCCTTCCACTGATTATTTTACTATTTATTACATTTACAGCCGGCCTAACACTAATTGATAAATTAGCTGCTCCAGACTGGATTCGGAAAAATGGTTTTTTAGCTGAAACAGCGACAGTGAGCTCTTTTTGGGCAGTTATTCGCGTAATTGGTTTTATTTTAGCTTTTCTCGTCTTTTTTAAAATAGGACCTGAGTGGCTCTGGTCGGCCGATACTGGTGGTCTAGTTTTAAACGATTTAATTTTAGGATTATTTTCAATCTTTCTATTTGCGGGCTTACTTTTACCTTTTTTGACTGATTTTGGTATGTTAGAGTTTGTTGGTGTTCTCCTAACTCCTGTTATGCGTCCACTATTTGGTTTACCTGGTCGCTCATCAATTGATGCGGTTGCTTCTTGGATTGGTGATGGAACGATCGGAGTAAGCTTAACGAATAAACAATACAAGGAAGGTTACTATACAGAAAGAGAAGCGGCAGTGATTGCTACCACTTTCTCTGCAGTCTCGATTACTTTTTCATTAGTAGTCTTAAAACAAGTTGATTTAGTTTCATTATTTGGACCCTATTATTTAACTATTTTAGCTTCAGCTATTGTTGCTGCAGTAGTTGTTCCAAAGTTGCCTCCACTCTCTAATAAAAAAGATGCTTATTACGGAGGAAACAAAGCAGATATCGGTGAAAATATTCCAGATCATTACACAAAATTTGAGTGGGCTAGAAAATTAGCACTCGAAAAAGCCGATAATCGTTTATCTGCAAGAGATTTCTTTAAGAGTGGTTTTAAAACAGTAACTGACTTATGGTTTGGTGTTTTACCAGTTATTATGGCTTTTGGTACCATCGCTTTAATTATTGCTGAGTATACACCTATCTTTGCTTGGCTAGGGATTCCTTTTATTCCTATTCTTAAAATTCTACAAGTCCCATACGCAGTCGAAGCCTCTCAAACGATTATGGTTGGTTTTGCGGATATGTTTTTACCTTCTATTATTGGTTCAACGATTCCAAGCGAAATGACTCGCTTTATTGTAGCCACTTTATCAGTGACTCAGTTAGTCTATCTATCAGAAGCAGGAGCTGTTATTTTAGGTTCTGACATTAACATTACTCCTCTCGATTTATTTTTTATCTTTATTCAGAGAACCTTAGTTACTTTACCCGTCATTGTTTTAGCTGCTCACTTAATTTTTTGATCGATTTAAAAGTAAAACCCGAAGCATCCAGCTTCGGGTTTTTTTATCATTTGAATAATTCTTTAATCGCTTCTAAATCGAATTCCTGATAATCTTTTAAAACGATATCTGCTCCTGACAAATCTTGGGGTCCCGAATTCGGATTATCCAAACCAATACATTTCATACCTGCTGCTTTTGCAGCTTCTACCCCATTTTTAGCATCTTCGATAACCAGACAATTAGCAGGGGTGACTCCCATAGCTTCAGCTGTTTTCAAAAATATTTCAGGATGCGGCTTTCCGTTGGCAACATCTTCTCCACTCATCGTCAGCTCAAAATCTTTCGTTAAATCAAACTGTTTAACAATTTGGTCCACTGCTTTTCGATTATTCGAAGAAGCTAGAGCAATGAGATAGCCTTCCTCTTTTAGTTGACTCAACACTTTTTTAAAGCCATCGACTAGATAAATCGTATGAATTTGATTTAAAAAGCGGTCTTTTTTACTAGCGATCATTTCTTCTACACTTTGACTTAAGTCAAAACGCTCCTTCATAGTCGACCACATATGGTAATCTGTTGTTCCGACAAAAGATTCTTTATCGGATGCGGTCATGGTTCCACCTAAATCTTCCAATAATTCTTCTTCTACCTTTTGATGCAGGGGTTCACTATCAATAATAACGCCATCCATATCGAATATGACTGCTTTCAATTGAACACTCTCCTCTTCTTGGTCACTTTCTTCTCTCCTCTATTCTAACAGCTTTCTTTTTCTTTACCAAAGCATCTACTATTTAAATTTTTTCCATTAAAAAAACAGCTAAAGTCTTAGACTCAGCTGTTTTAATTTACAAATCATTTTTATTTACTTTGGCTTGATTGGACATCTCTTCATCCAGTTCTAAAACACCATCGACCATTCGATACACTTTGTCACAATAACCCACTAAGCGTTCATCGTGAGTAACCATAATTGTAGCTTTTTTATTCCGTTTAGTACTTTCAGCTAAAATTTCAACTACTTCAAAAGCCCGTTCTGAATCTAGACTCGCTGTCGGTTCATCCGCTAAAATAACTGAAGGATTATGGTAAAGTGCGCGAGCAATTGCGACTCGCTGTTTTTCTCCTCCAGACAAATCTCCAGGATACTTATCCGCTAATTCATTAATTCCCAATTGATCTAGCAGATCTTTTACATAGTCCAAATCTGTCTCTTCTTTATTGATTTTATCCACTAAACGGAGTTGATCCTTCACTGTTAAAAAAGGGATCAAGTTTGAGGCTTGTAGAACAAACCCTAGCTCATCAAAACGTAATTGTGTTCGTTTTTTATCGTCTACTTCACTAAACTTTTCATCTTGAATCAGCACTCTTCCCTTATCTGGTTGTTGTAAACCCCCAATGATTGTCAGCAAAGTACTCTTACCTGATCCACTTGGACCAATTAATGCCACAAACTCGCCCTCATCGACAGAAAAACTGGTGGGCTTTAGTGCTTGAATTTCCTTTGTTCCATCCATAAAAGACTTTGAAACGCCATCTACCTCAATTAATTTCATTTCCAATTCCTCCTAATCGATTGCTTCTAATGGGTCAATTTTTACTATCGTCCGGACCGAGAAAAAGGCTCCCAATACAGCAAAGAGAATCAGCAAGCCCATGATTCCTCCAAAGAAATAGTAATTCGATCGGAAAGGAACAGCTACCGGTAAGAAAAACGAGGTTATAATTGTTAGAAAGCCTCCCAAACCGACACCAATGACCGATAATAAGAAAGTTTGTGCGACAACTGAGCGACCTATGTAGCTAGTCGAGATTCCTTGCGCTTTCATTACACCAAACATACTCGATTTTTGAACAGTTAAGACATACATAAAGATTCCAATGACCACCGCGGCAAT
>JARICH010000030.1 GCA_029257245.1 Atopostipes sp.
TCACTGAGATATATTTGGCGCCTAATCTTAGCCAAAATACAGTAGAAGAATTGGATGATCAAATCGTTATTTCTTTGGAGAAAGATATTATTGACTTGAGAAAACCGATTGAAGACACACTCATAGCGTCCATACCAATGAAAATTTTATCTAAAGAGGAACTTGTTTCCGATGAAAGACCCAAGGGTGATGATTGGGAGTTAATTTTAGAAGGTGAAGAATCATCTGAAAAAATTAAAGAATCAGAAGTCCCTGAAAATAATCCATTTGGTATTTTAAAAGATTTAGATCTTTTTAAAAAGGATAATGAGTAAGAAAAAATACTTGAAGATTTTAAATTTTAAGGAGGTGTTTGTAACATGGCAGTACCAAAAAGAAGAACATCAAAATCAAAAAAATTAAAACGTCGTACACATAAAAAATTAATTTTACCTAATTTAAGCGAATGTTCAAACTGTGGAGAAATGAGAAAGAACCACCACGTTTGTCCATCATGTGGTTATTACGGTGGGAAAGAAGTAATCAGCAAATAATTTATTTTGACTGAGTTCATTAAGAACGTCCTTTGAAACTATTCAAATGACGTTTTTTTTGTTATAATTATTAATAAAAAGATTTTTCTAAGGGGTGACAAGTATGAGTCAACTAATAAATAATGTACTGTATATGTTCTTTTATCTTTTACCTGTTGTTATTTTGCTAGCAGCCGGTAAATTAAAACCGAATTTCGATCTTTTTCCTTTACCTATGCGAGTGGTTGATCTTCTAACCCCTTATTTATTACTTTCTGTTGCGATTCAAACGAAGATGGCGAATCTCGCTACCGCACATTTATACTTTTATATGTTAGTAAATATTTTTGGGATTGCATTAGCTTCTTATCTAACCTTTGGTAAACGGCGTTTAGTATTAAGTCACTTTTTTCGAACATGGTGGCGCTATACTTTTCTATTCTCATTTGTTTACCATTTGTTGGTTGGTGGATATGGTATTTACCTGAATTTTCTTTAAAATAATATTGATAGAGATGAAATCTTATTTAATCTTAACTGATTAAATAAGATTTTTTTATTTATATAGAGATAATATCACTAAAAGCGAACGTTTGTTTGTGATAGCTGTGATTTCATATTACAATTTCATTTAAAGTCGAAGGAAATGCGAAATCAAGTGGTAGGAAGTGGTAGAATGTGGTAGAATAAATTTAATTCAGAAGTTAAAATAGAAAAAGGAGGCGATGAAATGTTACTTGGTGAGTACAAGCACTCAATTGATTCAAAGGGAAGAATTATCATTCCTGCTAAGTTCCGTGAAAAACTAGGAGAGCATTTCATCGTTACCCGGGGGCTAGATGGTTGTTTATTTGGTTATTCTCTTGAAGAGTGGGAAAAAGTTGAAGAAAAGTTGCAAGAACTTCCTATGGCTAAAAGGGATGCTAGAAAGTTTACTCGTTTTTTCTATTCGGCAGCTACAGAATGTAGAATAGATAAACAAGGTAGAATAAATTTACCACAGACTTTAATTGATTTCGCTGAACTAGAAAAAGCATCTTATCTAATAGGTGTTTCAAATCGAATAGAAATTTGGAATCAAGAAAAATGGCTTAACTTTACTGAAGAAGCAGAAGCTAGTTATGAAGATATTGCAGAGGATATGATTGATTTTGGATTTTAAAGAAGAAAAGCTAAATGGAGGCAGCCCAGTGAATTTTAATCATGAAACGGTGTTATTAGAAGAAACAGTAGATGGTTTGAATATACAAGCAGATGGTGTATATGTTGATTGTACACTTGGTGGAGGCGGCCACTCATTAAAAATAATCGAACAATTAAATGAAGATGGACATTTATATGCATTCGATCAAGACAGTTATGCAATTGAGCAAGCTAGAAAGACATTAAAAGAAGGAATAGAGGCCGGAAAAGTTACTTTAATTGAAGATAATTTCCGGAATTTAAAAGATGCTTTAGCTAAATTGAATGTTCATAAAGTTGATGGTGTCTTATATGACTTAGGTGTATCCTCACCACAGCTAGACGACGGTCATCGTGGATTTAGTTATAACTATGATGCAAGGTTAGATATGAGAATGAATCAGGATCAAGCACTTACAGCTTATGATGTGGTAAATAATTGGTCCTATAATGATTTAGTTCGTATCTTGTTTCAATATGGAGAAGAAAAATTTTCGAAGCAAATTGCACGAAATATAGAGAAAATAAGAAGTGAAAAAGAAATTACCACAACTTTCGAATTAGTTGATATTATTAAAGATTCGATACCAGCCCCAGCTCGACGTACAGGGGGACATCCTGCTAAAAGAACATTTCAGGCAATAAGGATAGCAGTGAATGATGAGCTTACAGTAATTGGTGAGTCTTTGGAACAAGCGATTGAGCTTCTGTCAGTCGGCGGCAGAATCAGCGTGATTACATTTCATTCTTTAGAAGATCGAATGGTTAAACATCTATTCAAAGAATACTCTACAGTAGAAGAATTACCAATTGATTTTCCAATCTTACCAAGTCAACTAGAAAAAGCACCATTAAAACTTATTAATCGTCGAGTGATTTTACCAACAGATATAGAAATAGAAAATAATAAACGTTCTCGTAGTGCAAAACTACGAATCGTTGAAAAACAAAAGGAATTAGATGAATGAAACACCAAAAAGGGGGATTAGAATAGTGGAAAGTAATTTAGCAAAAAAATTAGAAACTGAGGAATTCTTAGAACAGTCATATTATGCAGAAAAGCAGAGTCTAGAAACTCCCCTTAGTGAGCCTAAAATTGAACCGTTAGCTGTTTCTAAAGGGTTAACTAGTTTAGAAATAAAATTTGGTCTATTATTTACTGTCGTTCTATTTGCTGTATTATTATTGAATGTACATTCTGACCTAAAGCTTTCAACAAGTAGTCGACATGTACAAGATCTTAATAGCCAAATTCAAACGACAGAAGTTGAGATAGAAAATTTAGAACAGCATGTACAAGAGCTTTCTCGCTACGATCGAGTGCATAAAATTGCAGAAGACTATGGCTTGGAATTACATGAAAAAAACATAAGAAATCTCTCGCCAATAGAGTAGGTGAATGGAATGAATTCTTGGAAAAACAGAAATAATTATTCGGCATTACTGTTTGTTTTTAGTTTCTTTTCTTTTGCATTGATTTTTTTGAGATTCTCACAAATAATGGTTTTAGGGGAAATCAATGGAGAAGATTTAGAGAGTAAGATAGATGCTTTATATACAAAGAATAACTCATTGCAAGCAAATCGTGGGACAATTTATGATCGATATGGAAATCCAATTGCATTAGATGCGAAATCATATAAAATGCTTGGAATCTTGACAGATCAATGGTCAAATGATAAAAACCCTCAATATATTACTGATAAAGAAGGTATTGCAGGGATTTTATCAAAACACATTAACCTATCAAAGGAAGAGATTCTAAAATACTTAAACAAAGAAGTAGACCAAGTTGAGTTTGGATCAGCAGGAAATAATTTATCTTATCATACAGTTGAAAAAATAAAAAAAGAACTTGATGAAACAGATTTAAGAGGGATTGTTTTTGAAGAAAAACAAAAACGGCTTTATCCTAATGGAACTTTTGCTTCGCACACGGTTGGTTTAGCACAATATAGTGAACAAAAAGATGAGGATGAGATAGAAGAAAAAGAATTAGTGGGAGTTTCAGGTTTAGAAAAAAGCTTTGATGAATTATTAACGGGCACAAATGGTCGAAAAGTCTACAAAAAAGATAGCTTAGGTTATTTAGTTCCTAACTTAAAAAATGAGGAGGTTACACCAGTTGATGGTGATGACCTTTATGTTAGTCTTAATCATAAGTTACAAGCTCATTTAGAAATTATATTGGATAAAGTTCAAAGTGAAAACAAAGCCAAAGCAATTACTGCAAATGTTTTAGATGCTAAAACGGGCGAAATTTTAGCAAGTTCTCAACGACCTTCATTTAATGCAACAACGTTAGAAGACATTGAGACTTGGCAAAATTTACTCACGGAGTATACTTTTGAGCCTGGCTCAACATTAAAAGTACTAACTCTAGCAGCAGCCATTGAGGAAGGGATCTATGCTCCAAATAACTATTACAAATCAGGAACGATTCAGGTACATGGTGGGAAAGTAAGCGACCATAATCCAAATGGTTGGGGATGGATATCACAATTAGAAGGACTTTCCCGCTCTAGTAATGTTTTGTTTGTTAATTTAATTGATCAAATGGGGCACGATGTCTGGAAAGAATATTTAGATGCCTTTGGGTTCGGACAACAAACCGGTATTGAATTATTAAATGAACAGGCAGGCACAAATCCTTATAAATGGCCTTTACAGAAAGTGAATACTGGTTTTGGACAAGGACTAACTGTAACTCCAATTCAAATGTTACAAGCCTTTAGTGCAATCGCTAAACCAGGAGAACTATCGAGACCACGATTAATTAAAAAAACAGTAAGTAGCAGTGATCTGAGTGAAGATAATTATGGGATAGTTGAGTTAGATAGCCCAATTTCAAAAGAAACAGCTGAAAAAACACTCGCCTACCTGAAACAAGCAACTGAAATGGAGCATGCAGTAGCTAAAGCTTATAAAAAAGAAGGCCATTCAATTGCTGCAAAAACCGGTACTGCGCAATTAGTAGATCCGGCAACGGGTAAATATTCCAGTTCTAAATTTGTTCATTCTGTGATTGCCTTATTTCCAGCAGAAAATCCAGAGTATCTCGTCTATATTACTGTGCAAGAACCTAGCTATAGTGATGATGCAAGAACAGGAAGTGAAGTTGTTCAAAAAATATATCATCCACTAGTTGATCGAGTAATCGATTTTAATCAAGAAATAGAAAGTAATCATTCAGAAGGTGAGAATATTCAGTATATTGAAACGCCCTCTTACTTAGATATGACGGTCGATGAAGCGATTGATGCAGTAGCTGAATTAAAAAATAATTATACACTAATTGGATCTGGGGATGAAATTGTTCAACAATTACCTTATCCAAATACTCCCTTATTCAAAGAACAGCAAGTTATTCTGATGACAAATGGTGCTTCAACAATGCCAGATTTAACTCATTGGTCTAGAAATGATGTTTTAAAAGTAGCTGAGTTAACAGGAACAACCATGAACTTCGTAGGAGAAGGATATGTTGTCGAACAAGATTTAGCTGCAGGATCTTATATGGAACCAGGCGAAGAAATTACAATTATTTTATCTTCAGAAGATCCATTAGAAGACCCATTAGATGAGGCATCAGAAGAGTCGATTGAAGATGATTAAATGTTTGAAAGAAAGTGGAGGCTGGATGTACGATCTGCCTTCCACTTTTTTCATATTTATGAATATAGTTCGAAAAAATAAAAATATATTAAAGCAAAATAGGAATTGGAGTAAATTATGGAAAATTTAAAAGTAACGATATTACCTTTTGCAATAAGCTTACTAATAACAATAATAGCTATGCCTTTTATTATTCGATATTTTAGTGATAAACAATTAGGACAGATGACACGTGAAGAAGGGCCCAGTTGGCATGAAGAGAAGAGTGGTACGCCTACTATGGGAGGTGTGGCATTTATACTATCTTCTGTTTTAACAGTTACGTTATTAACTTTCTTTAATTTAGACAGTACAATCAGTGTTCTACCTCTTATTGTTTTTTTTGTCTCATATGGATTAATTGGATTTCTAGATGATTATATTAAATTAATTATGAAAAGAAATTTAGGTTTAACAAGTAAACAAAAGTTTCTTGCCCAACTTATTTTAGGCTTAGCATTTTATATTGTTTTACTGTTAACATCTTTTGATAATCAATTAAATCTACCCATTGTAGGAAATATTCCCTTAAGTTACGTCTATGGAATATTTGCAACTTTTTGGCTAGTTGGTTTTTCAAATGCTACGAACTTAACGGATGGGATTGATGGTCTTTTAGCTAGTACTTCAATTATTGCTTATGGTGGCTATGCCTATATTGCTTATTTACAACAAGAATTTGGCGTTATGCTCTTTGCATTTAGTGTTATTGGAGGGCTGACAGGTTTTCTATTTTTTAACAGAAAACCTGCACAGATATTCATGGGAGATGTTGGATCATTAGCATTAGGAGCAGGATTAGCCACGATGTCTATCCTATTAAATGTTGAGTGGACCTTGCTTTTAATCGGTATTATATTCGTTATCGAAACGGCAAGTGTTATTATTCAGGTTGTCTACTTTAAGAGAACGGGTAAGCGTATTTTTAAAATGAGTCCAATTCATCACCATTTTGAAATGGAAGGCTGGTCCGAGCGTAAAATAGTAATTGTTTTTTCAGCAATTACTCTACTAGCAGTCTGGATCACACTGTCTATTCTTTAAATAAATCGCAAAGGTTGACATAAAAGGGGCTTTTAAAAATGAATAATTTATATCAAAATAAAAATGTATTGGTGTTAGGTCTAGCGAAGAGTGGATTTTATGCAGCTAAACTATTAAATGAATTAGGTGCTCGAGTGACAGTGAATGACGCTAAAGATTTAAGTCAAGATGTCAAAGCAAAAGAATTAGAGAAGTTAGGGATTAGAATAATTTCAGGTGGACATCCGGTAGATTTATTCGAAGACGACTTTGATTTAATGGTTAAAAATCCAGGTATTCCTTATGAAAATAATGCGGTAAAAAAAGCACTAGCAGAGAATTTACCGATTATTACCGAAGTCGAACTTGCGTTTAAAGTAATGAAAGGACACTTTATTGGAATTACCGGTAGTAATGGAAAGACAACTACTACGAGAATGATTCAAGAAATGTTGACTATGAATCGTTCTGAAGGAAATGCCTATGCTATTGGAAATATTGGGGTAGCTGCTAGTGAAGTTGCCTTGAGAACGGAAGCAAAAGATGATTTAATTGTTGAACTTTCAAGCTTTCAGCTACTGGGAACTCCTACAATTCATCCCGAAATTGCTATCATTACGAATATAACGGAAGCTCATTTGGATTACCATGGGACCAGAGAAAATTATATTGATGCTAAATTGAATCTCATTCAAAATCAAACAAAAGACGATATACTTATTTACAATGAGGACCAAGCAGGACTAAAGGCTCTCTTGCAATCTAAATCAAGAGCACAGCTCATTCCTTTTTCTGTTCATACTTATTTAGAAGAGGGGGTATCCATAAAAGCTCATTCAATTTACTTTAAAAAAGAAAAAATAGCGGATATTTCTGACGTTTTTATAAAGGGTGAGCATAACTTAGCAAACTTTCTTGCGGCTATCGCGGTTGCGAAAATTAAAAATGTTTCTAATCGTCAAATAAAAAAAGTACTGAGAGAATTTAAAGGAGTAAAGCATCGAACACAATTTGTTCTTGAGTGGAAAGATCGAGTGTTTTATAATGATTCGAAAGCCACGAATATTGAAGCTACAGAAAAAGCACTTGCAGGATTTAGCCAACCAGTTGTTTTATTAGCAGGTGGACTAGATCGAGGTTATGATTTTAAAGAATTGATACCCTCTTTAAAAAAACATGTCAAAGGTTTTGTCGTAATGGGAGAGACTGCTGAGCGAATGAAACACGTAGCTGAGTTGGCGGGATTAACTAACATTCAAGAGGAAAAAGAGATGATAGCTGCGGTTGAAAAGGCTTATCAAATGAGTCTTCCAGGAGATGTTATTTTATTATCACCCGCTGCAGCAAGTTGGGATCAATATGAAAACTTTGAGATTCGTGGAGAACGGTTTATTGAAGCGGTTGATTATCTAATCAAAAAAGATAGGAATTAAAGGAGGCGAGCATTTATCTTTTAATTAAAAGATAAATGAATCAATATGAAAGTATTATTAACAGGTGGTGGCACTGGAGGACATATTTATCCAGCCTTGGCTGTCGCTAAACGATTAAGTGAGATAGAATCGGATTTAGAATTACTTTACGTTGGAACAAGTCGAGGTTTAGAAAGTACAATTGTACCTAATGAAGGAATTCCATTTAAGTCAGTTGAGATTGAAGGTTTTAAGCGTAAATTAAATTTAGATGGAATTAAATATAATTTACGCAGTTTATCTTTATTTATCCAGAGTATTTTTGAAGCAAAAAAAATTATTAAAGATTTTAAACCAGACCTTGTTTTGGGTACTGGAGGCTATGTTAGTGCGCCTATATGTTATGCAGCATCTAGAGCAGGAATACCTACAATTGTTCATGAGCAGAATAGTTTTCTGGGCTTGACCAATAAATTTTTGCTTCCATTTGTTGATAAATTAGCGATTAGTTTTGATGATATCTACGATCAAGTTGGAAAGCATCAAGAAAAAGTAGTGTTTACAGGAAATCCTCGTGCACAAGAATTGGCATCTTCTAAGATAAATCGTCAGGCTGATTTATTTGGTTTAGATCCACTAAAAAAAACAATAGTCATTCTAGGAGGGAGTCGTGGGGCTGAGCGAATTAACCAAGCATTTATTGAAGCTTACCCCGAATTGATCAAAAGAGATTATCAATTGATACTTGCGACAGGTGAAGTTCATTATGAAAAAACAATAAAAAAACTCAATGAAATTACACCTTTAAATAAAGTGAAAAATATCGTAGTTAAAGATTACATTAGAAATATGGTCGACATGTTACAATATTCCTCTTTATTAGTCAGTCGCAGTGGTGCCACCACTATTGCTGAAATCACAGCCTTAGCTTTGCCAAGTATATTAATCCCATCACCTTATGTAACGGATGATCATCAAACTAAAAATGCGATGTCCTTAGTTAATAATGAAGCTGCAATATTGCTAACTGAGCAGGAATTAAATGGGAAAAGTCTTTTAGCAAGTTTAGATCAATTAATGGCAGACGAAACAAAATTAAACAAAATGGCTGAAGCTTCCAAAAAATTAAGTGAGCCATTTGCAACCGACCAATTGATTCAGTTAATGCTTGACCAACTAAAAGAAAAAATATAGAAAACTTATCGAATGATGGAAGGAAGCAGTATCCATGAATACTCAATTAGAGAATGAACAGAATAAACGGGTGAATTGGATTCAATTGATCCAGTCTTATCTCCTAATCTTTATCTTTCACTTTATTTTTATTCTTATTATTGGCTATTTTATCAGTCCATGGAGTAAAGTGGATACAGTCATTGTTGAAGGCAACGAGGATGTTTATGATCAATTGATTATTGATAAAAGCTCAATCAAAATAGGAGATTCGGTCTTTAAAAGCAAACAAAAATTCGATCAAATTGAATCAGATATTGTGAAAGAATTAACCCAAATATCAGATGTTCAAGTAAGTGTTGAAGAAATAAATAAAGTCATGATTCGGGTGGAGGAATTTAGTACAGTGGCTTACATAGCTAAAGAAGGAGCTTATCTAAGAGTGTTAGAGGATGGCAGTGTGTTAGATGAGCTTTATACAATTTCTCTCGGGAATCAATTGGTCCTATCTAAGTTTGAAGAAGGCGATGTCCTAAATTTAATGATTCAAGAACTTAAAGATATTGATCATGCTATTTTAAATTTAATATCAGAAATAGAGTTAGTTGAAGATCGAACCAACCCCTTATTTATTAGGGTATATATGAACAATGGCAACCGAGTACTCGCTAAAATACCAGAGTTTTCTCAAAAAGTCATTTACTATCCTCAAATGGTTCAAGCAGTTGAGGGTAAAAAAGGAGTATTTGATATGGAAGTTGGCATTTACTTTACTCCTTTTAAAGATAGCGAAGATCCTGAATTGGGAATTAACGAAAGTGAAGGACAAAATCTTGATGATTTAACTGATTAAATGATGGATTTGTTGATTTAGTCTTGAAAGATTTCTATAATCCTAAGAATCAACTAATTTTATCTAAAACATCATTCAAATAATTAGATTTTTTATGTTACTATAAGAAGTGTATCAGAATCATTTAAAATTAAAATAAAATAATAGAACAGTTGTGGATCGTGGGAGGTTTCATGCAAATAATGAAAAGTGGAATTTATGCAAGTTTAGACATTGGAACCACTTCAATTAAAGTGATTGTAGCAGAAATATTAAATGGACAAGTAAATGTTATTGGAGTTGGAAATGAGCGTACAACAGGTTTAAGTCGTGGAATGGTGATTGATATTGATCAAACGGCTGATTCCATACAAAAGGCTGTTGAACAAGCAGAGGATAAAGCTGGAGTAGAAATTAATGATTTAATTGTTGGAATTCCAGGAAATGATCTTTATATTGATTCTTGTTATGGTAGCATATCGATTAATCAAAACCAGCAAGAAATTACAGATGAAGATGTCTTTCAAGTCGTGGAAAAAGCAATTGAAGGTAGTGTGGATAAAAATAGGGAAGGTATTAATTTAATACTCGATGAATTTATCGTTGACGGTTTTGATGAAATAAAGGATCCACGAGGAATGATAGGAAATCGTATTGAATTTCGAGGAATTATTTCATCGATTCCTAAGTCAATTATGCACAATATAAAAAAATCAGTTGAAAAAGCAGGTTATGGCATTCAAAATATGATTTTACAAGCAGAAGCGATGGGTGAGGTAGCTTTAACCAAAGATGAAAGAAACTTTGGAGCTATTTTAATTGATTTAGGTGGTGGACAATCGACTATCTCAGTCATTCACAATAATCAATTAAAATATTCTTCTGCTATTCCAGAAGGTGGAGAATATATCACAAAAGATATATCAATTGTGTTAAATACATCGATAAAAAATGCAGAAAAGTTAAAACGTGATATCGGCCATGCTTATCCTTCTCATATAACTGCAGATAGAACCGTTGCAGTGGATGTTGTGGGGGAAAGAGATTTAGTTCATTTTGAAGAGGCATATATTGCTGAGATTATTGAATCACGTTTAATTCAAATATTTGAACAATTAAAATTTAAGTTGGACCGAATTGGTGCTGGAAATATGCCCACAGGTATTTATCTAAGTGGAGGAGTTGCATCTTTACCGGGTATCGAGTTCCTAGCAGAAGATATCTTCGATTTAGCCGTAGGGGTGTATGTTCCAGACTTTATGAGTATACGCTATCCTACATTTACAAATGGTATTGGCTTAGTTTTAAAACAAACAAGTCTTAGTGAAATCGACCAGTTGATTAATAAAAGCTTGGTTAGTCTTTCGGTGGGTGAAGATCAAATCTACCAAAGAGAGAATAGAAGAAGAGAACCAGCAAGACAGGAAATAACTAGTACATCAGACGATTATGAAACACATGAAGAAAATCAAGATAGTAAATCTTTTGCAGAGACAGTAAAAAATATTTTTTCAGGTTTTTTTGATTAAATTAAATAGCGACTAAATATGAAGCGAGCTATTACAGGAGGCAAACAAATGGATTTAGAATTTGAAATGGCGCCAGAATCAGGAGCCAAAATTAAAGTAATTGGTGTAGGTGGAGCAGGTGGGAACGCTGTTAATCGGATGATTGAAGAAGGAGTTAGCGGTGTTGAATTTATTGTTGCTAATACTGATATACAAGCATTAAATTTGATGAATGCAGAAACAAAAGTTCAATTAGGACCAAAACTGACACGTGGTCTAGGTGCAGGTTCAATGCCAGATGTTGGAAAGAAGTCAGCTGAAGAAAGTGAAGAATCGATTGCTCAAGCTCTTGAAGGAGCAGACATGGTCTTTATTACAGCAGGAATGGGTGGAGGAACTGGTACAGGTGCAGCATCCGTTGTATCAAAGGTTGCTAAAGAACAAGGAGCACTTACAGTAGGAGTTATAACACGTCCATTCAGTTTTGAAGGACCGAAAAAAGCACGTTATGCGCAAGAAGGTATTGATGCAATGAAAGAGCATGTCGATACTTTAGTTTCTATCTCAAATAATCGACTATTAGAGATTGTTGACAAAAAGACACCTATCCTTGAAGCATTCCGTGAAGCAGATAATGTCTTGCGACAAGGAGTCCAAGGTATTTCGGATATGATCACCAATCCAGGTTTTGTTAACTTAGACTTTGCTGATGTGAAGACAGTAATGAAAGATCAAGGATCTGCTTTGATGGGAATTGGTTCAGCATCGGGAGAAAATCGTACGGCTGAAGCAACACAAGAAGCAATCTCTTCACCATTACTTGAAGTCTCAATTGAGGGAGCAGATAATGTTTTATTAAATATTACAGGTGGAATGGATTTAACACTATTTGAAGCCCAAGATGCGGCAGATATTGTGTCAGCTGCGTCTACTAGTGATGTCAACATTATTTTTGGAACTTCTATTAATGAAAACTTAGGGGATGAAGTTGTTGTTACAGTGATTGCTACGGGAATCAAAGATCGTGAACAGATTGTTAAGAAAGAACAGAGTGTCAATCAAAGAAAATCACAACCACGACAAGTAGAAGGCAATCACAGAAAGAAAGAAGTTCAAAAAGAAGACACTTCTTCTTCTAAAGATGATCCATTTAGTAACTGGGATATTCGTAAAGAGACAAGCTTAAGAGATCGACATAATGCGGATTTAGACACAGACTTAGATAGCCAAGATAGTGGACGCTCGAGTAATCTTTTTAATCGAGATAATGAAAATGAAGTTGCGAAAGAAAATGACGAACTAGATACACCACCTTTCTTTAGACGAAATCGAAAAAATGATTAATTGCTGCTAAAGGGGAGAATATAATGAGTGACTTCAAAGAAAAAATCAGTAATTTCTTTTTGCTAGGAGATGAAGAATATTCTGAACCTGAAGAGAGAATTGAAAAAGAAGTTGGAAAAATGAGAGAAAAATTAATAAAGGATAAAACAGAAATTCATCCACTTAAACAAAGGGGAGGGGAGAATATCGTGGCAATTAATCAAAATCAACAGATAAAAAAGCCTCGAATTACGATTATCGAACCCCGACTTTATTCAGAAGTTCAAGAAGTATCGGATACTTTACTCGCGAACCAATCGGTTATTGTTAATTTTAGACGAATGGATAAAGAGCAAGCAACAAAGATGCTCGATTTTTTAATGGGAGTAACTTATGCAATTAAAGGAGATATTCAGCGCTTAGGTGAAGAAATATTTATTTGTACTCCTCAAAGTGTAGAAGTAGATGGATCTGAATTGTCTGAGTTCACAGAATCACTATTGTAGTAAATTGAGGAGAATAATCAAAAGATGGCAAATATAATCGCACAGCTTGGTAACTTGTTGATTCAAGCAATTGATTTATATCGAATTGTTTTACTAGCTTATTTCTTAATGTCTTGGTTACCAGGCGCTTATCAATCAAAACTAGGAAGAATTATCTATCAAATATCTGAACCGTATGTGGGGTATTTCAGAAGATTTGTACCCCCTATAGGGAATATAAGTTTTGCTGGGATTGTAGCATTACTAGCGTTAAGTTTAATTCGAACAGGATTATTAGAAGTTATTAAAATATTAATTAGTTTGTTTAGCTGAAGGAGTATTTTTGACTATGGACCTTTATCAACATTTTCGAAAGGAAGAACAAATTTTTATCGATCAAGTGCTTGATTGGGTGAATCAGGTAGATACCCAATATACGCCTTATCTAACTTCTTTCCTGAATCCAAGACAAATATTCATTGCAGAATCAATTATTGGTCAATATGAAG
>JARICH010000008.1 GCA_029257245.1 Atopostipes sp.
CAAAAAAGTTGAAGATGGCAGCCAAAGCAATCGATTTTTTAACGGAAAGAGAACGGGTTGAAATCATGGTTGCGATGGCATTGGGCGCATCGGTCCAACCATTAACTAAAATCACCGCCAAAACCAATAGTACAATAATTAAGAGCACTGGATCAGCAAATAAACTCTGTAAAAAATCAGCTAAGTACACAGTCATTCAATCATTCCTTTCCTCTACTGAGATTAACCCTAGGACTGAATTATTTATTTGATTATAAATGTTTTTTTATATTTTGTATACGCTTACTCCTTCGATTAGAGTAGCTTTCTATCTATGACTAGTCTATTCCTCTTCCCTTCTGCTTTCAAATAATAATCGTAAAAAATAAAAAAAGTCTTGATGTTTTTATCTGGATGTGTGAAAATATATCATGTTGATTGATGCAGAAGAAATCAATTGCCGAACTAGCTCAACTGGTAGAGCAATCGCGTCGTAAGCGATAGGTTATGGGTTCAATTCCTATGTTCGGCATTTTTTTGTCTTTACTATTAAAACGGAGGGTTACCCAAGCGGCTGAAGGGACTGGTCTCGAACACCAGCAGGCGCATGAATATGCGTGCGAGAGTTCAAATCTCTTACCCTCCTTACGATGAATATTCAAGATCAAAAAGACGCAGATGAAATTTATCATCTGCGTCTTTTGTTTTCTATTATTTTTAAATTTTAGTCTTGACCAATTGTTTTCCCAGCAATTCGACCAAAGGTAATGATGTCCGTAATGGCATTTCCACCTAGTCTATTTGCTCCTTGAATGACTCCTGTTAATTCACCCGCTGCATAAAGATTTTTAATTGGATTTCCATCTTCATCAATTACTTCTGTCTTCTCATTGATGACTAAACCGCCCATTGTATGGTGTACAGATGGGACTGCTTTTTGTAAATAAAATGGTGCTTCTTTAATCGGCGCTAAACCTGCTCGGTGATTATAGTCTAAGTCTTCACCTGTTTCCGCATACTCATTAATCATTTCAATGGTTTCCATAAACTGTTCAAGTGGAATATCCCAGTATTCTGCACCTTCTTCAAGGGTATCCGCCACGTAAATTAATTCTTGTTCTTGTAGCTTCTCTAATTCGCCCGCATGAGCTGTTAAGTTTCCTGTTTCCTCACCTAGTTTGTGATCCCAAATTTGATAAGTATAGCCACCAGTCTGTTCAATAATCGCTTCTGATATGACGTCACGGCGTTCAAGTTCTTCAACGAACCGTTGACCTTCTTGGTTAATTAGAGCCGCACCATCGAATCGTGTATCCGCTAATAAAGAAATAGCGCCTGTTTCAGGGTTTGATACCGGATAGGTTTGAATAAACTCCATATTATCGACTGCCGCTCCAACTTTTTGAGCCATCACAATCCCTTGTCCTTCAGCACCTGGGGAGTTTGTAGTTTGGTAACGGTCATCATATTCTTGGTTATATTCTTGACGCATCTCTAAATTCGCACCAAAACCACCGGTCGTTAAGACGACTCCTTCATTCGCGTTAAAAGTAATTTCTTTTTCTTTATTTGTCGCAAGAACGCCGACTACTTCATTATCGTCATTCGTGATTAAATCTTCAGCAGAAGTTTCTGTATAGATTTCAACACCTAATTCTTTTGCTTTCGCATCTAATTTTTTGATTAATTCTCCACCTGTATGTCCTTTAGGAATCAAAGCTCTTTGGAAAGAATGACCACCAAATTGGAAAAGTTGATCTTCAAACTCTACTTCAATATCATCTCTCAACCATTCAGCTGATTCTAAAGCTTTATCAGTCATAATACGAACCATTTCTTCTTGACCTTCGTAGTTTCCACCTTCCATTGTATCTTCATAGAAAACTTCAGGTGAATCCCCTTCAATCCCTAATTCTTCTTGCACCCAAGTGTTTGGAGCATTCATCTCTCCACCTGAAATTAAGGTGTTTCCACCGGTTACTGGTAATTTTTCCAGCATTGTTACAGAAAAACCTTGTTCGGCTGCTTCAATCGCTGCTGCATAACCAGCACCACCCGCACCTACAACTACTACATCGTATTCATATTCATCTTCTAATTCACTAGAAACACTCGCTGATTGGTCTCCTTTTGCTAAAACAACTTCATTACTTTCTAAAGCATCTTTCACTGCTTCAATATAGCCATTACTTGATCCAGTTGCACCGGTCACAACGTCTACATCCGCAGAGTTAGTCGCAATCATCATTTCGCTAAGATTTTCAAATGCCGGCTCAGCTAAATCTTTTGTTTCCTCACTTTCAATCACTTCGATGGTTTTGATCTTCCCATCTTCTACCGTTACTTCAGTGATAATATCCCCTTGATAACCTTCACCGGTTCCTTGGTAAGTTCCAGACATATCTCCATCTGAAGAATCATTCTGGCAAGCAGCTAGAACTAGCCCACTCATAGCTAATAGGAAATAACTTGCTTTTTTTGTCTTACTTTTCATCTTAACTTCCCCTTGTTTTATAATTTTTTCACATGAAATAGTATACAAGGATTTAGATATCATTGCAAGTTAATTCACAATAAGACCATTCTTTTTATCCTAATTTCTCTAGCATAAAAATCATTTCTAAGCGTCTAAGCAATAAATATTATTTCTATGTTTATTATCAATTTTCTTTAGGAAAAAGTCATTTTACTACTATCAATTCAACTGTTAACCTGGAGCGGATTGATTACAACTGAACTTTATGCAAAACAAAAACAATTGCTAACCTCTAAAATCTAAGCAGGTATTCGGCTTTGATCCATGGCCAAAAGCGTCAACAATAGTGTAATTACCTTTGGTGTCCCCATATCCCCTTCGCACTTATTACTTCTAAAGCTATCTCGACCAATATAGGACTATTCATTGATTAATTGACTCCAGTTAACAACTTTATTTTTTCAAAGGTCCGAATATACCTTTCGTAAGTATACATCCTCTTAGTGGTCACTAAGATCACTTGTTCACTTGCTCTAAGATGCTTCATATGATTCCCGCCAAAGTAAACGGACGAATATGCATATCCCCATTCGTATTAAGATAGTCCCGAGTCCCATTGACTTTCTACTAACCTGCCTAGTTTCCAGACTGAGTACTTATTTCTTCTACTGCTTTAGCATTAATCTGTACAGTGTTCAAAACAAATAACGATACCAACATCGTTCCCACAAGTATAAATTTTATCCCTAGCGAATAGTTTTTCCTCAATCAAATCGTCACCTAACTAATTAATATAAGTATATCTTGGATCATCAAGCTCTGAAATATTGGTTAAAAAACATCTAACAGCTTCTGATAAATTATGATTGCATTCGCCACCCAAAAAATCCCATACGAAGCGCCCACTATTAAATCACCCAAATGGTGGGCGTGGAAATATAATCTTGAAAATAAAATCGTCAACCAAACCGATAAAGATACGAAGGTTAAAAGTATTTGAATTAAAGGAATCTCAATTTTTGGAAGAAAGACGAATACAAGGGACAAGAAAAATAAAGTGCTCGCAATTGCATGGCCACTTGGAAATGAATAACCTGACTCTACTGATAAATGATTGGACGGTCGTTTTCGACGGAAGATATTCTTTAAAAAAATACCGAAGATTCCTCCTGTTGACATGACGCTCATAAACCAAAAAGCTAGTAGAAACTCTCCTTTTAAAGAGAAGATAAAAGCAATCAAGACTGTAATTGCTGACAGAAAAGGCGCACTGCCGTAAGTAACTAAAAAAGTTAACACTGCGTTGCCTAGGCCATCTGAATAAGTCATCTCGGGTTGGCCAAAGACAGAATAAAAGTAAGTATTAATCCTTGCTTCTAAGCGAATCCAAGGATGATAATTTGTCCAAACCATCCAAGACACCAAAGAAAAAATAAAGAAAGCCAAGGTAGCGAACAAAACCATTCGATTAATCATCATATTTTTTGCTCTCTTTCAGCGGATATTTTTCTTTATTCTTTTCGAGCTTGGCTAAAATAATTTCTTCGAGATCAAACTCTAAGTCATCCGCTAGCATCATCGAGTAAATCATCACATCTGCAATTTCTTCTCCAATCCCTTCTTTGTCATTTTCAATGGCTTCTTCACTATCGATCCACTGAAAATGCTCCAACAACTCGGCCGCCTCCAAACTAATCGATAGGGACAAATCCTTTGCCTTATGAAATCGACGCCAATTTCGCTCATCGCGGAAACGATTGACTGCCTTTAGTAATTCCTTCATTAACTCTCATCCCCCATAAAAATACCAAGTATTTATTATTAAATTACTTTGCAAATATTTATTCTGTCATAGTATGTCCTGAAAAGTGTGGCATCTCATCTAAGGAAAAATAAAATATATAATTTACTGGATTTTAGTCCTCTTTATTTTCCTCTTCATTGATTTAGGAAATTGAAATAGAATCGCTAAGAGTCCAAAAACAATCATCAGCATCGAATACCAATTATAAAGCATAATATTAACCGGGGACACGCCTGCCAAGCCACCCGCTACTAGTAACTGTCCGGCATAAGGCAGTAAACCATTGAAGCCAGCCGCAAAAGTATCTAAAATTGTTGCCGTACGCGCTCTGGAAATGCCGAATTCATCCGCAATATCTCGCGCTAAAGGACCGGCTGTTAAAATCGAAATGGAATTATTCGTCGTCGCGATATCCATTAAACTTACGAGTGCCGCAATCGAAAACTCTGCCCCCCGTTTAGTTTTGGTGCGTTTCGTCAGATTGTGTAAAAGCCAATCAATCCCTCCGAGCCACTCCATTAAAGCCACTAAACCTCCGACAAACAAGGCAATAATCGCCATTTCCTGCATCTCCATCATCCCTTGATGAATCGTTCCCATAAAGCTGATTAAGGTCAAGGTCCCATTAAAGAGCCCAATCATTAAGCCCGATAAAATCCCTAAAGCGAAAACCGCCAAGACATTTAACCCTGCCACCGATAAAATAATAACTAACAGGTAAGGAAGAATCTCAATCAGTTCATAAGGATAACTGCCTGTTTCTAAGCCAGCTGTCTGAATCGGTTGCAAAGCGAGCAAAAATAAATTCATGAGAATAGCTGGTAAAACAAAGAGGATATTCGCTTTAAACTTTTCCTTCATACTGACCTCTTGTGTGCGCGTCGCCGCAATCGTCGTATCGGCAATAAAGGACAAATTATCACCAAACATCGCGCCTCCCACCACAATTCCCGCGAGTAAAGCGATATTCGTATCGGTCTTTTGGGCGATATCAATCGCAATCGGAATCAATGCGGGAATCGTGCCCATCGAAGTCCCCATGGAAAAACTCAAAATCGAAGTCACAATAAATAAACCAGGTAAGATCATACTTTCAGGCAAAATACTTAAGCCAAAGTTTGATATGGAATCCACTGACCCAACTGTACTGGCGGTCGCATAAAAAGCTCCGGCCAACATAAATATAATGACCAAAAGCATTAGGCCTTCATTCCCAGCCCCTTTTGTAAAAATCCCTATTTTTTCATTCAATGATTTTTTGTCCTCTTTATTGTTCATAAATAAAGCCACGGTAATCGCGATTACAATACCAATCATTAAAGGCATACTTTCAAAATCCCCTGAAACAAAACCGGTGAACATATACAAGATTAAAAAAATCAGTAAAGGAAAGATTCCTTTCACATGACCTTTTTTCTTTCGCTTATTTTTCAAATAAAAACCCCTTTCTTATCAAATTCCTCTCCCATCATAGAAGAATTATAACTAAAATGCCATAAAAAAGAGCCTTCAAAAAACTTGAAGGCTCTTAATAAAATGGGAGGGACTATATTTAGTTGAATGAATTTATCTAGTAAAGAGAGATTTTAACCAGTTAAAGAATCCTGCATTGTTTTCGAACTCTCTATCCGCTGGCAATTCTTCTCCTGCCTCTTCATTTTCTTCATCCAATGCTAGTTGATCAGTCTTCAGAATAAATTTTAAATCGCCTTCCATATCTTCTGACTTTCCAGAGAAGCTATCATTTTCTTTTGAAAGCTGAACGAGCTCATCTTTCACTTCTAATATTTCATTGAGATCTAAATCAGAGTTATCAACTTCCTCTTGTATTTTTTTGATGCCTTCTTCATAGAAGGTCTGCATACCATCGTTTAGTTCTTTTGACCCATCCATTAGTTCTTGGCTTCCATTCTGAAGAATTAGACTACCAGCTGCTAATTCATTGGCTCCATTCGCTAATTCACCAATTCCTTGGTTCAATTGATTACTACCTGATGAAAGTTCTTTTAAGCCATTTGATAGCTGTCCACTAGCTGAGGCAAGTGTTGCTCCACCTTCTTTAAACTGTGATGCAGCTTTTTTCGCTTCTAAGGATTTATTTTTAATTAATCCGGCTGCTTGATTTAAAGATTTACCCGCTTCTTCGAATTCTTTGATTGCTGTCGGTAAGTACTTTGTTCTTTCAGCTAACTCACCAAAACCTTGAGCAACAGTTTGCTGCCCTTGATTGACTTTTTTACTAGCTGCTGATAATTCTGCTGAGGAGCTGCTTGCTTGATTCAATCCGTCTTCTACTTTGACTAAGCCACTAGTTAATTGCTCACTTGATTCTTGCATTTGTTTGAGTCCTTGTTTTTGCATTTCCAGAACCCTTAGCATTTCCTTTTTGCTTTCTCCGTCCTCTAGCTGACTCATTAGGCTTTCTAAATGTTGAATATTTTCTTGTAAAGATTGAATTCCTGCTATTTCTTGATTTTTGCCATTTTTAATTTCAGTTATCGCTATGGTACTTTCCTCTAATCCGTCTGTTAAAGAACTTTGTCCTGCTTGAATCTTTTCAGTATTTTGGACAAGTTCATTCATTCCATTATTCAACTGCTGACTGGCAGCTGGAAGATTTTCCATTTCTTTTCCAAATTGACTAACACCTTGAGAAAGTTCTTTTGCCTTCTCACTAAATTCAACCGTTCCATTTGCTAAGGAGACATAAGCGTCTGCTAATTTTTCTGAGTTAGCAGATAAAGCTTGTGATCCTTCTGCCATTTCTAAACTTGCTGAATAAGCACTATCCATCCCTTTTTTAAGTTCTAAGCTTCCTTGAGATAAAGGATTTGTACCAGCTTTTATTTTCTGAACCCCTTGCGTGAACTCATTGATTCCTGCCTCTAACTCACCTTGCCCAGTCATTAATTGATCTGTTCCTTTTGTTAGTTCCTGTCCCGCATCAACAATTTGATCAATTCCATTTAGCAACTCATCGATATCTTCTGCAAACTCTAACTCATCCATTTCAGGTAATTCTGATTTTGCCATCATCGCAATGGAAGGAATCTCAAAATTCTCAACATCGGTCGTTAATTCTAAATGATCGGCTAGCTCGATGGACGAATCCGTTAGATTTAGGCTTTCTTTTAAGCCCGGTAGAGAAACAAAACCAACAATTTGGCTCGTAGCATCTGAAAGGACTTGCCCTGTATTCAGCTCAATGTTTTGGAATTTATTGGTCGGTAAAATAATGGATGTTCCCACTAAATAAGGAGTATAAACATTTCGGTCTTCTCCATTAGTCAATGTGACGGTACGAACATCTTTATTTTCAATCGTAATTTCAAGTTTTAACTGACCCGATTCACCAATAATTTCCTCTGGATTTACCTCTTGACCCTCTAAAAAGTAACGAATCTGAACCTCAAACGGTAATTCTTTCTGACTATTTCCTTGGTAATAGAGTTCTTTTTCTTCAGTGGTCCAAGTTAACTGTCCATTTTGAAAATCTGGCTCTTCATCCCCTTTAACGTTGACTACATCTTCTAGTGTGGTTTGATCCACTATTTTTTGGAGGGGGGCATCTGAATGCAACCAAATACTCGATGTTTTATTTTGATAATGACCTAAACTATCTAACTCCACATAGACTGTTTCATCTTTATGAATCTTCCCTGCAGCTAAAACGGTATTTGGCATGATTAAACTAACACCTATCACTGTTGATAAGATTTTAATTCCTAGTTTATTTTTCTTCATTTCAATTATTCTCCTCAATTATTTCTTTATTCCAATTCATTGTAGTTCGTGCAATCACTCGTTCTCCAGCAATTAATACACCGGGTAAAACTAGCAAAATTAATGCCGTACTAATTAAAGCACCTCTCGCAATCATTAAACTGAGACTTTTTACGATTTCCATTTCAGATATCACTGCCACACCTATCGTTGAACCAAAGAATGCTAGTCCACTTGTTACAATGGATTTGGCAGATTCTTGAATGGATATTTTCATTGCTGCTGCAGCCTCAAATCCATTTTCAAGCTCTTCTTTAAATCGAGTAGTTAATAAAATCGCATAGTCAACGGTTGCTCCTAATTGAATCGACCCAATTACAATACCAGCAATGAAGGGAATGGATTGTCCCAAATAGAAAGGAACGCTCATATTGACAAAGATTGCTAGCATAATAATTAAAATTAAAAAGAAAGGAATCGAAATCGATTTAAAGACAATCATAATAATTACAAAGACGGCTGCATAGGAGATGACATTCACTCGATCAAAGTCGCGATCGGCAATTTCAATTAAATCTTTGGTTAAGACCCCTTCTCCTGTAACCATTGCTTCTTGATCGTAGCTTTTCACAACTGCCTCAATCTCTTCAATCTGGCTAGTCGATTCATCGGTTGCTGATTTATATTCAGAATTCACTAGTAGCTGTTTATAGCCGTTTTTCTCAAATTTCTCTTTAAAAGCCTCCGGGATAAAATTCGCAGGAATTCTTGGTCCAATAATCTTTTGATAGGTTAGGACATTTTCAATTCCATCTACTGCTTCAACTTCGTCAATCATTTCGAGAACCTCATAATTTTGTACATCATCTGAAAAGACAACCATATGAGTAGTCATCATGTCATAATCATCTTTTAGTTTGTTAATCGCCACAATCGACTCCATATCCTTAGGTAAGGACTCATCTAAGTTGTAGTAGACTTCGTTATTTTTCTGCCCATAAAAAGCCGGGATAAATAAAATAATTCCAAAAGCAATTAAAGCACGATAATGTTTCGTTACAAAATTAGCTAAATGATTAAACTCGGGTAATAAAGTTCCATGATTAAATTTATTAATATAGTTATCAAAAACTAGAATCATGGCAGGTAGAACGGTCAATACTGAGATAAAGCCTAAAACAACTCCTTTAGCCATGACAAATCCAATATCTTTCCCTATGGTTAACTCCATAAAAGAAATCGCTAAAAATCCGGCAACGGTTGTTAAGGAACTACCAAAAATTGAAGAGGCGGTCTTAACGATTGCGGTCCCCATAGCTAATTCTTTATCTTCTTCTTTTTTCGATTCTTCTTCATAACGGTGTAAGAGGAAAATCGAATAATCCAGCGTAACTCCTAATTGCAAAACAGCCGCTAAAGACTGAGTAATATAAGAAATTTCACCAAAGAAGATATTTGTTCCCATATTATATAAAACTGAATAGCCAATACTGACTAAGATAATAAATGGTACAATTGTCGATTCCAGTGTCAACATTAGAATAATCGTTGCGAGAATAACGGCTATTCCCACATAAATGGGTGTCTGTTTATCTGATAAATCACGCGTATCTTTCAAGACCATCGCCATTCCACTTAAAAAGCTTCTTTCATCCAATTGGGCTCGAATATCATCAATCGCTTCTCGTGTACTCATTGAAGAAGATTCACCCTCAAAGTCAATTAAGAGTAATGTAGAATTTTCACGGTAAAACAAATCCCGTGCACTTTTAGGCAGCATATTTTTAGGTACTGAAATATCTACAAAATCATCGACCCATAAGATATCACGCACGCCATCAACTTCTTTTAATTTTTCCTTTGTTTTAGCAACTTCTTTATCTTCCATGTCCTCAATAATTAACATACCGTTGGCCGTATCACTAAATACGTCACTCAGGATATTCTGTCCTTGTACAGATTCTAACTCTTCTGGTAAATAGGTCAGAATCTCATAATTTATTTTGGTCATTGCATTTCCATAAATCGCTGGAAATAACAATAGAGTTGCAATAAACAAAACTAATTTTTTATGTTTTGCTATAAAATTACCAAACTTATTCATTAAAAAAGCATCTCCTAAATTATATTCTCTATCGTCTTAAATAAGATGGGCTTCATTTGATCAATCGGTGCAGGTTCTTCTAAAACAATCGAGTGATAACAAACCGACCCAACTAAATCAATAATGATAAAGAGTAAGCTCTCAATTTCTAAATCCGTTATCCCTTCTTTTTCATATTCACTTTTAAACATCAAATATATGTCATTCATTTCCTTATACTTCGGTCGAACTTTACGTAGAACACCCCAGGATAAATTTTTATGAATTAATTTCAACATAATCGGGTCTTCTTCAAAATATTGGATAATGTGATGGACAAAAGTTAATAATCGCTCATTAAAGGATGCAAGTTCCTCTTCTTTTGTTGCCAGCATTGCTTCATGTAAAACCTTCATACTTTTATTTAAAATAATTCGGTCTAAAAGATCTTCTTTATTTTTAAAATAAGTATAAAAGGTTCCTTTCGCTACCCCAGCTTTGATTACAATATCGTTGATTGCGGTGTTTGTAATTCCTTTTTCAGTAAACAATTCATAAGCAGCTGAGTACAATGCTTTCTCACGTCTTGTCTGTTCTATTCCTTCAAACATCTTTCTCCCCCTCTAAACTGACCAATGGTCATTTTCATAAATTGTATTATAGCAAGTGACTGACCATTGGTCAATACCTTGATCAAATCATCTATTTTCCTTCATTTAAATTTCATATTTGCTCTTTTAAAATAAAAAAGTACTGGGTTTATGAGAAAGCCAGCACTTTAAAAATATTTTTATTTTAATTTATGAACTAGCTCTTTAATTACCAATTGGAAGTCTGAAGATATCAACTGGTTATTTAAAACTATTTATTAATAACAGTTGACAAATGAAAGCGCACCCTTTATAATATTTAAAGTTTGGCCTCCATTAATGAGAAAAAAATGAGAAGTCAAATCAATAAGAATTCGAAAGGAGCTTACATTACAATGGATAAGAAGAAAGCAATTATCGCATTAGACTTTAACCAAGCATCGGAGGTAGATGATTTCCTCCATTTATTTGGAAATGAACAATTGAATATTAAAATTGGCATGGAACTATTTTATGCCAATGGTCCCGATATCGTGAGGAATCTTGTAGATTCTAGTCACGATATTTTTTTTGACCTAAAATTGCATGATATTCCAAATACTGTCCAGAAAACTATGAAAATCCTCGCTAGCTTAGGCGTTCAAATGGTCAACGTCCATGCCCAAGGTGGCCGGCAAATGATGGAAGCCGCCCGAAAAGGACTAGATGCAGGAACTCCGCCAGGTCAAAGCCGACCAAAACTTCTAGCCGTTACTCAACTGACATCTTTGTCTGAAGCGAGCTTTAAAGAAGAACAGCCCAGTTCTCTAAGCCTCCAAGAAAGTATATTACACTACGCTGATTTAGCCCATCAAGCGGGATTGGATGGGGTCATCTGTTCACCCTTAGAAGCTCAGTTGATTCATGAGCAGATCTCCCCTGATTTTCTAACGGTCACCCCGGGGATTCGTTTAGAAACAAAAGTAAAGGATGATCAATTCAGAATCGCAAGCCCAGCAGAAGCTGCGCGTTTAGGAACTGACTATATTGTTGTTGGCCGTCCCATTACCCAAGCCAAAGATCCGCTAGCCGCCTACCAATCCATCCAGAAATCATGGACAGAAGCCTTAAAAAAAGGAGCTGAATAAAATGATGATCAAACAATCGCAAAGTATTGCTGAAGCCCTCATGAGTATCGAAGCTATTTCTTTAAAACCCGCCGAGCCTTTTGTCTGGACGAGTGGTTTAAAAGCCCCCATCTATTGTGACAACCGTTTAATCATGAGTTTTCCCAAAGTTCGCTCATTAATCGAAGAAGAATTAATCAAGCAAATTGAAAAACATTATCCGGAGGTTGAAGTATTGGCTGGAACTGCCACTGCCGGCATTCCACATGCAGCCATTATCGCCGACCGTATGAATTTGCCAATGGTCTATGTTCGTTCAGCCAGCAAAGCCCATGGAAAAAAGAATACGATTGAAGGCCAATTAGTCCCTGGAAAAAAAGTAGTCATGATCGAAGATTTGATTAGTACAGGAAAAAGCGTGATTGAAGCCGCTGATAAAGTAAAAGAAGCGGGTGGAGAGATTCTTGGAGCCCTGGCCATTTTTAGTTATGAACTCGAAGCGGGACAAAGAGCCTTTGCCCAAGAAAACTATCCATTGCACACACTTACCACTTATCCAGAGTTGATTAACTTTGCCGTTCAAAGTGAAGAGTTCAGTCCTTACAAAGAAACGCTAAATAATTGGTACAAAGATCCCGTAAAATGGTTCGCACAAGCAAACTAAAGAAGAAAAAGAAAGAGGTCATTCAATGAAAACAAATGATAAACGAGCATTAGTTAGTTCGATTTTAGGCTCCGGATTAGACGATATGAACGTAATGTTTCTCTCCTTCTCCCTCTCCAGTATTATTACCGATTTAAATTTATCCGGTGCCGCTGCTGGATGGATTGGGACCATCACAAACTTAGGCATGTTACTCGGCGGACTCGTCTTTGGGGTCCTAGCGGATCGCTACAATAAATTTAATGTCTTTAAAATAACTGTTCTAATCTTCAGTCTAGCTACTGGTTTCATTTATTTTGTTAATCATCTCTACATGCTTTACCTTCTACGCTTCATCGCTGGAATTGGGGTCGGTGGAGAGTATGGCGTCGCCTTCTCTATCATGGCCGGAATCGTACCTAAGAATAAATTGGGACGAATCGCTTCCTTGAATGGAATTATTGGTCAAGTCGGTTCCATCACTGCAGCTATTCTCGCCGCCGTGATTGCCCCAGCACTTGGTTGGCGTGGACTCTTCCTCTTCGGCTTCCTACCCGTCCTCCTCATTCTCTGGGCCCACTTTTCAATCGATTCAGAAACCATCTTGGAACGAGACGCTGAAGACCAAGTCATCATCGAACAGGACAAACCAAAAATCAAAGAATTATTTGCTGAACCAGAAACTAGACGATTGACAATTTCTTTAATGATTATGGCAACTGTCCAAATCGCTGGCTACTTTGGGATGATGAACTGGTTACCAACCATGATGCAACAGCAATTAGGTATTTCCGTTAGTGATTCTTCTCAATGGATGATTGCGACGATTCTAGGAATGAGTCTCGGGATGTTCGTTTTCGGCCAACTATTCGATCAAATGGGGCCACGCAAAAGTTTTGGCCTCTTCTTGTTCAGCTCAGCTATCTCGGTCTATTTGTTTACCCTCGTTAACACCCCGTGGATGATTATTATCGGTGGGGCCATCGTTGGTTTCTTTGTCAATGGTATGTTTACCGGTTATGCCGCTGTGACCACTTTACTCTATCCTCAACGCATTCGAACCATTGCGAATAACACGATTTTAAATGTTGGGCGTGCAGTGGGCGGTTTTTCCTCAGTCATTATTGGAAAAATTCTAGAAAGTTCGGGTGTCCCCATGGTCATGCTTTTCTTGGCGAGTCTTTATCTAATTAGCTTAGTCACCATGTTGAGTATTCCAGATTTCAAAAGTAAAAACTACGCCCCGCTAATCCAATCGGCTGAATACTAAAAAGTATACCCTTAAAAATTCCAAACAAAAAAGAAGCAAAGGAGTTCGGTTTTTACCGAGCTCTTTTACTTCTCTTAGAAAGACTCTATTTAATTTCCCAGCGAAAACGAACTGTATCGCCAACTTCCACATTCTCTGGTTCAATTTCCGGCATTGAGAGAGATTCTACTTGTAACCTATCCGAATTGACTCGCACATCGGAGTAAAGATGGAGCTCGCTCCAATCGTAATCTATCGATAGTAGGGCTCCAAGAGTTACGCCGGATGCTTCCGTCAATACCTCAGCTCTTCTTCGCGCATTTTTCGCTGCATCCGCTAGTAGTTTCTCTTCCAATAATTCTTTGTCTTTAACTGAAAAGCGAATGCTTAGTTTGGGACGAGCGGATGTTTCAGAAACACCCTTTAAGACT
>JARICH010000012.1 GCA_029257245.1 Atopostipes sp.
CGCTTGAAGTAGGCAAAAAGGTAGAAGGTAAGATTACAGGATTAGCAAATTTTGGTGCATTCGTTGATTTAGGAGACAACAAAACAGGTTTAGTTCACATAAGTGAAGTATCTGATAAGTTTGTTGAGGACATCAATGATGAATTAAAAGTCGGTCAGATTATCACAGTAGAAGTTCTTTCAGTGGATGACGATGGAAAAATTGCATTGTCTATGCGTGATCGAGAAAAAGAAGCAGAAGAGAAAAAAGCATTCGTTAAGAAAGAACCATCAAAACCAAGTCGTTCAGCATCAACATCAGCTAATCGAGGACCAAGTAAACCTTTCCGTGCAAAGAGAAATGCAGGCGGAAATGATTTTGATAGTTTAATGAATGACTTTTTAAAAGATAGTGAGTCACGTTTATCATCTATCCGTAAAAACACGGAAAATAAACGCGGACGCTAAGTTAAAGAGAAGAATTAGAATAATTAAAATACGTTTAAAGGCAGGTTCTCCTGCCTATTTTTTTTTAATGGATTTATTTTACCTGAAAGGTTGAAAAGTAGAAATGATAAAAAAGTTTCAAGAAAATTTATTGAACCATAATTTACTAGATTCAACAAAGAGAGTGCTATTAGCTGTATCAGGTGGAGTTGATTCAATTGTATTACTAGACCTCATGACTAAAATACCTCTTAATCAAAGACCTCAAATTAGCATTGCTCATCTCAATCATCAATTAAGAGATGAGTCCGTTATAGAAGAAAAATTTGTGAAGGAACTAGCAGAAAAGCATGGATATGAGACCTATAGTCTGCGGTGGAAAAAAGAAGAACAGCCAGATACAGGAATAGAATCAGCCGCTCGTGAGGAACGATACAATTTTTTTAAAGAAGTGATGCAAGACCAGGCGATACCTTATTTGATGACTGGACATCATTTAGACGATCAAGTGGAGACCATTCTTATGCGTTTGACTAGGGGAGCATCGCTGGAACAATTACTAGGGATTCAAGCAGAGCAGAAAATCATAATTGGGGAAGAGGAGGGTTATTTAATCCGTCCTTTATTAGAATTTCCGAAAGAAGAGATTTATCGCTACGCTGAAAACCATCAATTGTTCTACCTCGAAGATGAAAGTAACCGAGAGTTGGATTATACGCGCAATCGTTTTCGAAATGAGATTATTCCCTTATTAAAGCAAGAAAATGCTCAGTTCAATCAACACGTCAAGCAGTTTAGGTTGGATTTGACAGACTTGATTGAGATTTCTAAATCATCAATCAACACAGCTTATAAGAAACTGGTTATAGAAACAGACGACCAAATCCAAATGAGTATTGACTTACTATTGGAATACTCTCATCCGATGAGAAAAGCATTGATAACTGCTGTTTTAGAAAAGTTATATGATGGAATGAAGGAAAAGTACAAGACAAATTATATTGAGTTAATTAATCGCTGGCTGATTGAAGGAGATGTAAATAGTTCTTTAGATTTAACAGCGGGTTATTTCGTCAAAAAAACTTATACTCATTTGGTTTTTAAAAAGAGGAAAAACGAAGCTAAACTGATGCCCCAGCAGACTTTTAAAATTGAAAAAGTAAATCAATGGGTTCGGTTATCGGATACAGAAAAAATAGGACTATTTCTAAATAATCAAAAAGTGGAACAGAAAATCAATGAATCTATCAATGAATTATTTATTCAAGAGGATTCCTTGCATCTACCTTTAACTATCCGTCATCGAAAACCGGGTGACCGAATGACTTATCAAGGACTTCGAGGGAGTAAAAAAATAAAAGATATTTTTATAGACGATAAAACTCCAAGAAAAGACCGTGATAAAGTATGGCTTGTAGAGGATAATCAAGAACAAATTATTTGGTTGCTATCGCACCGAAAAATGGGTTTGTTTACTAGGTCAGAAACTGATAAACTATTTTATAGCTTAAAGTATATAAAAAAACAATAAGGAGTTCATAAATATGAAGATGGATCAAAATATTAAAAAGATTCTAGTTACTAGCGAAGAAATTGAGGAAAAAGTAACAGCATTAGGGAAAGAACTGTCTGAAGAATATGCTGATAAGAATCCTTTGATTGTGGGTGTTTTAAAAGGAGCTCTACCATTCATGGCAGATTTAATGAAGGAAATGGACATCTTTTTAGAATATGACATGATGGATGTTTCAAGTTATGGAACCGGATTTACTTCATCAGGTGAGGTTAAAATATTAAAAGATCTCGATTCATCATTAGATGGGCGTCATGTGATTATCGTAGAAGATATTATCGATACCGGTCGTACATTGAAATATTTAACAGAAATGTTTTTGCACCGAAAAGCAGCATCTGTAAAAATTGTTACACTATTGGACAAACCATCGGGACGAGTCGTTGATTTAAAAGCCGATTGGACTTGTTTTGAGATTCCAGATGAATTTGTCGTCGGTTATGGATTAGATTATTTTGAAAACTATCGTAATTTACCCTATGTAGGCGTATTAAAAGAAGAAGTTTATCGTTAATAGACTGAAAGATTGGACATTTACCAAAAAGTCTAATAAAATTCATAGAGTTAGGGTGTCTGTTATGATACCATAATGAAAGTTGCAAAATTAGATAAGTTCAAGTCTGATGACAATCAGATTTTGACAGAAGGTAAATTAGTTACGGAGGATGAAATGAAGAGAAAAAACACTAAAAATAATGCTCTCTTCTATATACTCGTGTTCCTGGGAATTATAGGAATCGCTCAATTTTTTTCCAGTAACAGTACAAATGAAAGTACAGAAGCAATTACCAGTACAGAATTTGTTGAATATTTAGAAGATGATCGTGTAAAAAAATATTCGATTCAGCCAACAGCAGGGGTTTATGAAATACAAGGAGAATTCCGCGAAGGATCTGAAATTGAAACGAAAACAGAAGATGAAGGATCAAGTCTACCATTACTGGGAAGTTCAAAAAGTGATGGAATAAGTAAGCAATTCACAACAGTTGTTTTACGAAATGATGCCGTCATCAATGATATTTATCAAATAACCAAAGCCAACGATGTGATGATGACTTCAATGGAAGAACCAACAACAGGAGTTTGGGTGAGCTTACTATTAAGTCTATTACCATTTATCTTATTGTTCGGTTTTTTATATTTCATGATGAACAAAGCAGGCCAAGGCGGACAAGGTGGTCCTGGTGGTAAGAATGTGATGAACTTCGGTCGTTCACAGGCTAAGAAATCAGATGCAACAAAAGCCAAAGAGCGCTTCTCAGATGTTGCCGGAGCGGATGAAGAGAAACAGGAGTTAGTCGAAATTGTAGAGTTCCTAAAGAGTCCGAAACGATTCATTGAGTTAGGTGCAAGGATTCCAGCGGGTGTTCTTTTAGAGGGACCACCAGGAACAGGGAAGACTTTGCTGGCGAAAGCAGTTGCCGGTGAAGCTGGTGTACCTTTCTACAGTATTTCAGGATCAGAATTTGTTGAGATGTTTGTAGGAGTTGGAGCTAGTCGAGTAAGAGACTTATTTGAGAATGCAAAGAAAAACTCACCATCGATTATCTTTATTGATGAAATTGATGCAGTGGGTCGACAGCGTGGAACAGGAATGGGTGGCGGACACGATGAACGTGAACAAACCTTGAACCAATTACTAACTGAAATGGATGGGTTCGAAGGCAACGAAGGCGTTATTGTGATTGCAGCAACGAACCGTTCGGATGTTTTAGATCCAGCTTTACTAAGACCTGGTCGTTTTGACCGTCGAATTATGGTAGGACGCCCAGACGTTAAAGGACGAGAAGCAGTACTTAAAGTCCACGCGAAAAATAAACCATTATCAGATGAAATTAATTTAAAGCTAATTGCTCGTCAGACACCAGGATTCTCTGGTGCGGATTTAGAGAACTTACTAAATGAAGCGGCATTAGTTGCTGCTCGTCGTGATAGTAAAGTAATCGAAGCCATTGATATGGATGAGGCGCATGATCGAGTAATTGCAGGACCTGCAAAACGAAACCGTGTTATCAATGAAACAGAACGTAAGATGATTGCCTATCATGAAGCGGGACACACGATTGCTGGACTTGTACTAAGTGATGCTCGCATTGTTCATAAAGTGACGATTGTACCGAGAGGACGTGCTGGCGGTTACGCGATCATGCTTCCAAAAGAAGATCGTTTCTTAATGACGAAAAAAGATCTAGTTGAACAAATTGTTGGGTTACTAGGAGGACGTGCTGCAGAAGAAATATTCTTTGGTGCACAGTCCACGGGAGCTTCAAACGACTTCCAACAAGCTACTGAATTAGCACGATCAATGGTTACCCAGTACGGAATGAGTGAAAAACTAGGGCCTGTTCAATATGAAGCAGATTCACAAGTATTTTTAGGACGCGACTATGGTCAGTCGAAAGGCTTCTCTGAGCGAGTAGCTTATGATATTGATCAAGAAGTTTTACGTATCCTAAATGAGGGTCTTGAACAAGCTCATGAAATTATCAAAGGCAACGCAGATAAACTAAAACTAATTGCTGAACACTTGTTAGAATACGAAACACTAAATGAGTTAGAAATTAAGTCTCTTTATGAAGATGGGGTTTTACCATCTGGAGATGATAAAAACAATGATTTTCCACGTGAAGACGATGAAGAAAGCAAAGAAGATCAAATTGGATCATCTTATGAAGAGATACGAAAAGCTCATGAAAAACGTATGAAAGCAATGGAAGAACAGCATGAAGAACAATTAGCAGGTCGGAAAACGATTGATGTTGATGAAACAGAAATTACTCCAAAAACTGAAAAAACACCAGAAGACGTGGAGATATCTGAGCTAAAAGAAGAAGCAAAAGAGAAAGAGGATCCATCAACTAAAGATTCTCAATCTGAAGCGGAAACTGATACTGATACAGATGCAGAAGAATCCGACTAATTAATTAAAGATAAAAAAGAGAGGAGGCGACTTTCGCTGTCCTCTCTTTTAATAATTAAATGTCCAATTGATAACACAATAAAGACGAAAAGAGAGATGAATATGACAGATCGATTAATTAAAGCATTAGCCTATAATGATGAAATTCGTATCTACCTAGTAGATGCAACCGAAATGGTAGAAAAAGCTCGACAAACTCATGATTCATGGAGCGCAGCGACTGCAGCATTAGGAAGAACGATGATAGCCAGTACTTTGTTAGGAGCAACCTTAAAAAACAAACAAGATAAACTAACGGTTCGAGTGCAAGGAGATGGACCGGTAGGAGGAATTATTGTGGATGCAAATATGTTTGCTGAGAATAAAGCATACATTCAAAATCCACATATTGCTTTAGAATTAAATGAAGTAGGGAAGTTAGATGTTAAAGGAGCTGTTGGAACAGAAGGGTCTTTAACAATAACGAAAGACCAAGGATTAAAAACACCATTTGTCGGACAAGTACCTTTAATTAGTGGTGAACTTGGGGAAGACTTTACTTATTATATGGCGGTATCTGAACAAACACCTTCTTCCTTCGGCTTATCCGTCCTAGTAAACCCGGATGAATCCGTACAAGTAGCAGGCGGATTTATGATACAAGTCCTACCAGATGTAAGTGAAGAAACTATTAATGAATTAGAAAAAGCGTTGGCTAACATGACACCTGTCTCAACGATATTAGAAGAAGGTCATTCACTAGAATATTTATTGGAACACTTAGTCGGTAAAGGAAATTATCGTGTCTTAGAAGAAATGCCTGTATCCTTCAAATGTGATTGTTCAAAGGAGCGTTTTGCGGATGCGATTGTTTCTTTAGGAAAAACAGAAATACAATCAATGATTGACGATGATGAGGGTGCCGAAGCTGAGTGTCATTTTTGCCGTACAAAATATACTTATTCAGCGACAGAGCTTGAAGAGTTAAAAGCACGCGCAGAGTAACAAAGATAATCACCTTTAAGAGAAGAGTTATTTCAAACTTTCACATCCTAGTAAATTGTGATAAAATAATAAAAGATGAAAAATTGATAAGGAATAGAAGAGGAGCCGAAATAAGAATGGTAAAAGAGAATGAAAATCT
>JARICH010000101.1 GCA_029257245.1 Atopostipes sp.
CGGAAATCTAATTCTGTTTTCGTTGAGGCCTCAACCTCAGCCAAAGCAATATCTGCGTCCACTACAAAGTCTTTAATGACTTCCGGTGTTAATTCAAGCAAGCGTGAAAACAAGCGAATGTCCCGCAATAAATTCTCTTCCATATCTGGTCGTTGAACTTTGATAATTACTTCTTCTCCAGCAATAGTTCTCGCACGATGTACTTGTGCAATGGATGCACTAGCCAAAGGAGTTTCATCGACCCATTCAAAAGCATCTACCATTTTCTCATTAAAATCTTCTTCAAAGCTTTCTTTAATCATCTGGAAAGAAAATGGTGGGGCTTGATCTCGCAACTTTGAAAGCTCTTCAATGTAGTCAGCTGGCAATAAATCTGGTCGTGTTGACAAAATTTGACCAATTTTAATAAAACTAGGTCCTAGCTCTTCAAAAGCTAATCGTAAACTCGCTGCATCTTGTGACTTTTTCTCTTTTCCAATTTTTGTTCGATAAATATGACCAAATCCATAAGATGCCAAGACTGTTGCAATTTCTGTTAGTCGACTTCTGTTCGATCGAATGCCTTCTTTCGACATACCCACCCTCCCTGTCCATTCATTACTATTTTTTATTCTTCTGTATGATCTAAATCTTTTTCTAATTCTGCAATTCTTGTCTCAAGTTCTTCAATATCTTTTCTTTGAGCGATATTCATTTCTAAAAGAATTGCTTCAATTTCTTCTCTACCTTTTTCTGAAACTTCTTTTTCTTTATTTTGGATGAGTTCTTCAGTCAATTTCTTACCTTCATCGACCGTTAATTTTCCTTGATCAACTAAATCTTCTACATAGTCCGCCACTTTTTCTACCGCCAAAGCTGTCCCACCAATTCCAATCATTGCTAGTTTTTTCAGTTGTTCAAACATTCTTTCTCCTCCTTTAATAGTTAATACACTCTAATTATAAAGCAAACGAAAGAAAATTACAGAGATAACCACTAATTCTCATTCATTCGAGACATCTAGATATTTTTCTATTAATACTTGTTTTTATTATCAAATAATGGTATAATTGAATGTAACAAATGCTATCGCATTCACTTGTTTTCATATATACGAATTAATGTATGGAATGAATCAATCTATAGATGAGTGCATAGGACCTTTTTAAAAGGAGAAGATTTTTTATGATTAAACTATATGTATCACCAAGTTGTACATCATGCAGGAAAGCGAAAAGTTGGTTGGAGGAACAAAATCTGGAATATGTTGAAAAAAACATTTACCATGAGCCCCTAACGAAAGATGAGATCAAAGAAATTCTTATGTTGACTGATGAAGGTACAGAAGAAATCATTTCCTATCGTTCTCAAGCTTATAAAAGCTTAGAAGAGGACATTAACAAATTAAGTATGAGTGAACTTTTAGACTTATTGGTCGAAGAACCTAGTCTAATCCGTCGCCCAATTATTATGGATGACCGTCGATTACAAATTGGCTATAATGAGGAAGAAATCCGCATGTTCTTACCTCGAAAAATTAGAAATCTACGGCTTGCAGAGATTCATGAGAAGCTTTTAGAAGTTGAATCTGCATAATTTAGAAATCCCTCAATCAGAAAGGACAGAAACTTTTAAAAGTTTCTGTTCTTTTTTATTTTTAATGGGCTCGTAACCGACTTCTTTATCACCACTACTTTAATTTTAGACAAAGAAAAAACGCAGACAGGTCTTGTCTACGCTAGCTGGGAATCTATTTAATTTTACATTATTTAGATAAGAGCTGTGTTCACATCCACAAACTCTTCATTACTCCATTCTCATGCAGTAATGTCCAAATGACCTTCTGATATGATTAACATATCAATCAAATGTTCAGGTCGACTCATCGCATAAGCTCAATTAGTATATCATCAATCAGAAAATCTTGCAAGCTCTTCTAGCTATTTTCTCACTTTTTAAATTTTGTCTCCGTTATATCATTTTAGAAGCAGATTATATTCATTTTACCCATAAAAAAAGCCTGCGGAAAAATCCACAGACCTTTCTATATCAATGCGCATGAGAAGAGTCGAACTTCCACAGGGAATACTCCCCACCAGCCCCTCAAGCTGGCGCGTCTACCATTCCGCCACATGCGCTAATTGAAACTGCACATATTATATTACCAGTTTCCCTTCTTAATGTCAATTTTTCTCAGAAAAAGAGCTTCTCAAAAAATGAAAATACTAAGCGAACATAGCCAATTGTTTCTGGATCTTAATCAAATTCTATCTATGTTTCTAGCTTGTAACCATCAATCGGTTGATTTTTTCCATAAATATATTCTTTACTTGGTTTTAGACCTTGTTTTAGGCAAAAAAAAGAAGCCTTTTTTCCGTTCAGGCTTCTTTCTGTAGAAAGGAGATGATTAAAAATATGAAAAGTAAATTAGTGTCTTGACTAATTTCTACTTCAATTAAATAATAGCTCAAATTGTAAGCGTTGTCAAATTTATTTCCAACTTGTTTTTATCTTTTCTTGCCCTTTTAGGATTAAATGACCCCCACATTGTCCACAGCGATAAGCTGCTGTATTGAATCGTCTTTTCCGATAATATTCAAGGTCGCATTCCTTGCACCGATATACCCAACGTTTTATCTTTCCTTCTTGAGCTTCAAATGAAGGAGTATAACGCAGGCCTCCAACTTCTTCTAACATCTCTTTAAAATCTGCATCGCCATGACGATAGCCCTTTTTTTCTATATAGAGATGATAATGACATAATTCATGCTTAATTATTCCTTCTAATACTTCACTGGAAAAATATTCAATAATTTTTGGATTAAAATCTAGATTATGGCTAGCTAAATGATAGCGTCCCCCTGTTGTCCGTAAACGAGAATTAAAAATAGCTTGATGCTTAAAGTCACGGCCAAAATATTCGATTGATATTTTCTTTACTAATTCTTCCAATTCCTCATTTGTCATCGAGCTTCCACTTTCCTATTTCTTTTTAGTTTATTTAATGGATAAAGAAAGAAAAAGCAAGCTTCTCTTTCCCTGACTTTCATCAAAGAAAAAATAAGCTCGCCTTTTACTATTCATTTACTTTATTTTTAGTCACCAACAACGACTGTTGCGGATCCACCTTCAAAGAAGTTATTTACGTTTTCTAATGAGGTAATGACTGTTTTTGCTCCTGGATGACTTTCGACAAAGCTAATTGCTGCTTCAATCTTAGGTAACATTGATCCTGGTGCAAATTGTTCTTCATCAATCCAAGTTTTTAATTGAGAAACGGTTACTTCTTCTAATTTTTCTTGGTTTGGTTCGTTATAGTTAATGTAGACATTATCTACTCCGGTTAAAATTAACAAGTAATCTGCTTCAACTTGTTCGGCTAATTTAGCTGAGGCAAAGTCTTTATCAACAACTGCTTCTACCCCTTTATAACCATGTTCGGTTTCCACTACTGGGATTCCTCCACCACCTGCTGAGATGGTTACGACATCGTTATCAATTAAACTCTTAATTGTTGGGAATTCAACGATTGTTTCTGGCATTGGTGAAGCAACCACTCGACGGTAGCCACGCCCTGCATCTTCAACATAAGTATCGCCGGTTTCTTCAGATGCTTTATCGGCTTCTTCTTCTGTTAAAAATGGACCAATTGGTTTAGTTAGATTTTCGAAAGCTGGATCATTTTCGTCAACAACTACTTGAGTTACTAATGATGCAACTTGTTTGTCGATTCCTTCTTTCATTAATGCTTCTTTTAAAACATTTTGTAACCAGTAACCGATACTTCCTTGAGTCATTGCAACTAAGGCATCAAAAGGTAAAATTGGGTTCGCTTCTGATTCACCAGCTACTTGTTGTAAGAATAAGTTTCCTACTTGTGGCCCGTTTCCATGTGAGATAACTAGTTCGTAATCTTGCTTGATTAATTTTACTAATTTATCACTTGTATAGCGTAAGGCTTCCATTTGTGCTGCTGCTGTTGGGTCATCAGATAAAATTGCATTCCCACCAAGTGCTACTACAATTCTTTTACTCATTATTAAATCATCCTATCTTCTTGAATTTGCAGGTATGTTAATATCCCTGTTAATAAATCAAAACCAGAAGTTTCGCCATAATCTTGAAGAAGCAAAATCGCTTGTTCGATCTCTTCTTCATTCTCTTCGCTAATTGCTTCGAATAATTTAGCTAAAGGTTCATTATAATAGCCTTCAAATAAGGCTTCATAATAAGATAAGCTGACATCTGTTGTTGAACGTTCTTTTAACTGTCTTTTTACTTTTGTTTCAATCCTTGGTGAATCACCCAATACTTTTTCCATTAAGATGATTCCCTGTAAAAAATCATCGCCGGTGGGTGTCAAACCAATTCCAGCACCAATTAAATCTCTTACCTGGACTTCAGTAATTTCTTTTTCGTCCAAAATATCCTGATAAGTCTTTAATAATATTTCTCTGGTTGAAAAGCCAGATGATGCTAATAGATCTTTTTTATTTAAACGATCCTTCAATCGAAGCCATTGGCTGACTTCAATCGAGTGATCATTTACTTTTAAGTCTTTAATCAATCGATCCTTTATCTTTATAGATAAGTTGTTCGCTTGAATATAGAAAGTAAAGCGATCATCCTGATAACGAACTAATTGTCCCACTTTTAACTGTGGATGGAGTTGATTAAATAACTTACGGTCAATCGTCATTCCTAAAGCGGACAATTGTCCTTCTTGGTGATAACTAACATAGACTAAATACCCTTTATAATCTAAATTAAATCCATTCGGGAACACCGAATGGATTTTAGAGTACTTTTGACGCGACAGAATCTGAGCCGTATAGTCGCTCAGAACTGCCGTCG
>JARICH010000040.1 GCA_029257245.1 Atopostipes sp.
CAATTCCTCCTAATCGATTGCTTCTAATGGGTCAATTTTTACTATCGTCCGGACCGAGAAAAAGGCTCCCAATACAGCAAAGAGAATCAGCAAGCCCATGATTCCTCCAAAGAAATAATAATTCGATCGGAAAGGAACAGCTACCGGTAAGAAAAATGAGGTTAAAATTGTTAAGAATCCACCTAAACCGACTCCAATGACCGATAACAAGAAAGTTTGTGCAACAACCGAGCGACCTATGTAGCTAGTCGAGATTCCTTGCGCTTTCATTACACCAAACATACTCGATTTTTGAACAGTCAAGACATACATAAAGATTCCAATGACCACAGCGGCAATGATAATTAAGAAACCAATCATTAAACCAAAGGTCAATAATTGTGCCATATAACCGGGGAGTTCAGCAATATAATCTTTGATATCATATAAAATTAAGTCATCATTATTAATTTTTATCCTATCCAAATCATCATTGCGGACAACAAAACCACTAATACGCCCTTCTTCCGATTCATCAATCTCTTCAAAACGAATATCCTGATAACTAGCGATTGATGTATAAAGAACAGGAGAAACAGAAATTTTTGCATCCTCAGTAAAACCAACTACTTCAACTGTTAAGTCTGATCCAGCTAAATTCAGTCTGTCTCCAAGTTCAATTCCATCTTCTTCATAAAGACTATAATCAGCTACCACTTCGTAATCGTCTTTAAAAGCGCGACCCTCAATCACTTCCGGCATAATAAATTCATCATCATTTATTCCATAGAAGTTGACATTTATTTTTTCACCTTCATTAGATCTTTCACCTTTTCGTACAACACCCGGTGATTGACCTAATGCGGCAACTTCATCCGCTTCAATATCATCTTGCCAAGCTCTTGGCATCATCGACATATTAACATTCAGATTTGATTCGTCCGTTAAAACAATTGCATCTGCATCCCATTTATCCACACTCGTTCGATTATCTTGGGCTAAACCGTAAGCTAAACCTGTTAGAAAGAAAACTAAATAACTGACTAACAACATGACGCCGATAATTAAAGCAAAGCGTGTTTTGGAGTGCTTAATTTCATTCCATGCTAAAAACATTTGACCACCCTCACATTTTCTATGTAAATTACAATGAATTCATTATACCCTTTCTATATAAGATATCAAAAAATCCGCTTTATTTAAGTAAAGAAAAATTTGTTTAAAAAGATAACTAGTTCTTCTTTTTAAACTATGCTAAAATAAGAAGAATAATGTAAATAGAGGAGATTTAAATGAAGATTAATCATATTGTATTACTAACTATTGTTGGCTTATTAACAGCATGCACGAATGAGGCCAATATAGAGCAAAAAACAGACGTTGAAATAGAGAATCTAGAATCCCTTGCAGAAGAAACCATCGATGAGAAAAAAATTGAATTACCTAGTGAATCACAGACATTCAGAGATTTCCCTTGGGAAGATAATGAAGATTTCCAAAAAGAATTGGTTGAAAATGAAACAGAAGTTTTAATTGCTGGATATTCGACCGTTTTTGAAGAAATGACTCCCGAAGAGGCAGAAAATATTCGCTTAGCGGCAGAAGCCATTAGCGGAAAACTTGTTCAACCGGGCGAAGTCTTTTCTCAAAATGAAATAGCCGGACCCTACACTGAAGAAAGAGGCTATTTAGAAGGAACTGGTTATGTTAACGGACAAGCAGTCAAAGATTTTGGTGGCGGTGTCTGTCGTGTAGCTACTACCCTTTACAATACGGCTATCGCTAGTGATTTAGAAATTATTGAACGACACAATCATTCCATGCCCGTTCCATACGTGCCTTACGGTCAAGATGCAGCGGTTGCCTATGGTTATAAAGATTTCCAATTTAAAAATACAAGTGAAAATCCTTTACTTATCTGGACCGAATTAATTGATCAGCGACTATTTATGGGCTTCTATGGTAAAGAACAAGCACCTGATATCCAATGGGTTCATGAAGTTCTGAGTGAGACAGAAACATCGACAGAATACATTAAAAATTCTGAACTTGCTGAAACAGAAGAGCATGTTTTAGTGAGAGGAATGGATGGAAAAGTTGTTGAGTCCATCCTAAAAGTAAAAGAAGACGATGGCGAAGAGAAGATAATTGAACTTGGTCGCAGTAGTTACGCCCCTTTAAAACATGTGATTGAAATAAAAGAATAGAAAATAAAAAATGCACAAGCTCTCTTTTCTAAGAGGGACTTGTGCATTTTTTATTTCTTTTATTTGTTAAATTGATTCATAATCTCCATTGCCTCTTTGACTAGTGCCTGATCTGTATTTTTCTTTGATAGTAAAGAAATCCCTAGTGGCAATTCTTTATGCTCAGCCAAAGGTAAGCTAATCTGAGGATTCCCAGTCAATGGTGAGATACATAATAGTTTACTTGTTTGTAGACGATTTGCATTAATCTCATCTTCCGTACTTGAACGTAAAGGAGCAATAGAAGCCGCAGAAGGTAGGACCATCAATGTATCTGCATCGATTATCTCATTTACTTCTTCCATGATCTCTTCTCTTTTCGATAAAGCTTTTCGATATTCTGCTAAGTTAATTCTTGATGACTGTTCTAAACGACTACCGGGTCCTTCGGAAAGGCGTGGTTGATATTTCCTGACCCAACCTCCGTAACTCTCCCATACTTCATACTGCTGGATCGTTTGCAGCACCTTGACCCATTCCTCCAATTTACCGTTACTAATTTCTCCATAGTCGACCCGATCAAAGAATCCTTTAATATGTTTTAATGCTGGCTCTAATGCCTCCTTGATGTCTTGATCAACCGAGTCAAAGCTGTCTGTCGGAATGAATAATCGTTTAAACTTAGTTTTTGACTGATCTTTTCCAAGCATCACATCCGCTACTTTTTGGAAAATTTCCGTGTCCTGCGCAACAAATCCAGTAGAGTCTAAACTATCTGAATAAGGTGCTTGTCCATCCATTGGAATGCGACCAATAGAAGCTCTAATACCAATCGTTCCGGTATAAGATGGTGGCACCCGAATCGAACCTAAGCAATCTGTTCCGACTGCAAAATCGACCAGATTTCCTGCCACAGCTGCAACTGTTCCACTTGATGATCCGCCACAATAACGTCTTGGATCATGTGGATTGATTGGTGAACCATAATGCCAGTTTTCACCACTTAAGCTAAACATTAATTCATCACAGACGGTTTTTCCTACTAAGTCCGCTCCATTTTCTAATAAATTAGTAACGAGACTCGCTGTAAATTCAGCTGGTTCTTTGGTTTCTAACCACTTTGGATGTCCATTACTATAAGTGGATCCTTGAATTTCAAACACGTCTTTAATCCCAAAAGTTAAGTCCGCTAATGGTCCCTCTTTTAGGCCAGATAATGCAATATGATTATCACGGACAAAAGCTTGTAATGGATCATAAGGTGGGTGCTCAGAAACGGTTAATTTTTTATTATTTAACATTTTGTTAATTGTCATTTCAATAGTCCCCTTTCAAATTCGAATGAATTTAACTTCCAATAGGATTGGAGTTATTGAGATACATCGTTCATGCTTGCCTCCCTTAAATGATACTATTAAATGAGAAGAAAAGCAATTTGACCCTTTAAAACCAAGCTTTACCTGAATTTTATTTCTTCTATTTTCTAACTTCTTTTTAAATCTCTTAGTTGTTTTCTTTATTCTTTCATACTATACTGAATACAAATTGAATGCATTGATCGCTAGGGGAGCTTCGGCCGAGAAAGTAAAACTTAACCCTTGAACCTGATTCGGGTAATACCGACGTAGGAAAGCAATTGTGGAAACATTGTGTCCTATGGCGCAATGTTTATTTTTTTTTGGAGGTGATTAAAATATTTGTTGATGCACATAACCATTTAAAACATTATCAAGATAATCTTCCGAAAGCTTTAGAGATTATTAACGAAAAAGAAATCTGGACTTTAGCTTGCGCTATTAATAAAAAAGACTATCTCTGGCTAAAAGAAATTTCGAAAGACGAAGCTTTTATTATTCCATGTTATGGAATTCATCCATGGGAAATTAATCCAGAATTAGAAGAACTAAATAACCAAGAGGAAATGCTTCGGTTCATAAAAGAAACGCCGGTTATTGGTGAAATTGGACTTGATTTTTATTGGGCGGAAGATAAGAGCAGTTATCCCTTACAAATAGAAATTTTGACCTTCTTTTTTGAAAACGCTCGCAAGTACAATAAAATAGTGAACCTACATACTAAGGGGGCTGAAAAAGAAGTTTTAAATTTATTAAAAACTTATAAACTGAAAACACCCATTATCCATTGGTATAGTGGCCCTTTAGAATTAGTTAATGCATTTACCGATTTAGATTGTTTTTGGACAATTAGTGTAGATATTACAGAGTCAGAGAAAACAAGAAAATTAGTTGCTCAATTACCGATGGATAAAATATTGACTGAAACAGATGGCCCTACGGCTTTAGAATGGGTAAACGGAGATTATGCTTATCCAGACTATGTTGAAAAGATTGTCAAAGAAATAGCTCAAATAAAAGAAGTCGATTTCGAATATTGTCGTAGACAAATAAATGATAATTTTAGAGAGTTACTTGCTGGAGAAGTAACCATCTGAAAGGAGAGAAAGAAAATAAATGAGTTCTTCAAAAAGAAATGATTTAATCTATCCAATGATTAGTCTAAGCGTGGTTATTTTATTATGGGAAGGAATCGTTCGTTTAAACAATATTCCAAAATATATTTTACCCTCCCCTACTAATATAGTGATCAGTTTATTTAATGACATTGATCTGATTTGGATGCATACCAAAGTGACTCTTTATGAAGCATTTCTAGGATTTGGATTAGCGATAATATTTGCTTTTGTTTTAGCAATTATTATGGATAGTTTTGATATTACGAAAAAATTATTTTATCCATTGTTAGTCGTTTCCCAAACCATTCCAACAATTGCTATTGCCCCTATTTTAATTATTTGGTTTGGATTTGGTACTTTGCCCAAAGTATTGGTTGTATTAATGTCCTGTTTCTTTCCCATTATTATTAACTTAATTGATGGTTTAGATACAATCGATCCAGATTATTTAAAACTATTTGATTTGATGGAAGCCTCTAAGCTTCAAACTTTTCGACATTTAAAAGGACCAATAGCGGCTGTTCATCTGTTATCAGGTATCAAAATATCCGCTACTTATATGATTGTATCAGCTATTGTTGCAGAATGGCTGGGTGGTGAAAAAGGAATTGGTGTCTATATGGTGCGAGCTAAAAATTCTTATGCCTTAGATAAAGTTTTCGCTTCAATTCTGGTCATTATTATCATCAGTCTCATCACTATTTATTCAATTAATTTTATAGGTGATCACTTAATCGCCTGGCAAAAACAAGAAGGAGCAAATTAACTATGAAAAAAAGGAAATCATTATTAGTCACTTTGACTTTAGTCTTTACTATAATATTATCAGCCTGTGTCGCTGAGAACGATAAGTCGATTGAAACAGAGGAAGAACTAGAGGAAACAACTGTTATTCTTGATTGGACACCTAACACAAACCATACCGGTCTCTATGTTGCTTTAGAAAACGGATATTACGAAGAAGAAGGATTAGATGTTAATATTATTCAACCATCGGAAGGCTCTTCGAATGTTTTAATCGCTACAAACCAAGGAGATTTTGGTGTAAGTTATCAAGAAGACTTGACCTATGCTGTTTCAACTGATGATCCTTTACCTATCACAGCGATCGCAGCGATTATTCAAGAAAACACTTCAGGCTTTGGTTCAATAAAAGATAAAAATATCGAGTCTCCCAAAGATTTTGAAGGTAAAACCTATGGAGGCTGGGGTTCCCCATCAGAAAAAGCCATTTTAAAAACCGTTATGGAAGCAGAAGATGCTGATTTTGATAAAGTATCAATTATCGACGTGGGTGAAAGTGATTTCTTAGCTTCAACTAGCCCCATTGATATTGTTTGGATGTTTGAAGGATGGACTGCTATTGAAGCTGAACTGCAAGGAATCGAGCTAAATTATACTGCAGTTAAAAATTTAAATGAAAATTTAAACTACTACACTCCGATCTTGACTACAAATAATAAAATAATCGATGAAGATCCAGAAAAAGTCGAAAAATTCTTACGTGCAACAGCAAAAGGTTACGAATTTTCAATTGAAGATCCTGAAGAAGCAGCTTATATTTTACTTAAACATGCTCCTGAACTAGAAGAAGAGCTCGTTCTTAAGAGTCAAGAATTTTTATCTCCAGAATACAGTAAAGGAACAGATCGATGGGGAATGATGGATGCAGCAGTATGGGAAAATTATACTAATTTTTTAATTGACCATGATTTATTAGAAAACAAAATTAATTTAGAGGATGTCTGGACAAATGAATTCCTACCAAAATAACAAACCCTTAGTTGCTCTTAAAAATATAGAAAAACGATTTGGCTCATTAGAAGTCTTGAAAGATATCTCGATGGATCTCTACCAAGGTGAGTTGGTGAGCATCCTTGGGCCTAGTGGTGGTGGAAAAAGTACTATTTTTAATATCATTTCTAATACCTTAGAAGCGGATGCTGGTTCAGTAACTGTCGAAGGATCTTTGGGGTATATGCAACAGAAAGATCTTTTACTTCCTTGGAAAACGATTCAAGAAAACATAGCTTTACCTTTAGAAATACAAAAAGTTACAAAAGAAGTTATCAATAAAAAAATAGAAGCTTATATGCCCATTGCTGGGCTTGAAGGTTATGAAGATAAATATCCTTATCAGCTATCAGGTGGGATGAGGCAAAGGGCTAGTTTTCTTAGGACGCTCATGGCTGCTGAAGATATCATGCTTTTGGATGAAGCTTTTGCCTCACTTGATTCCATTACGAAGTCGACTATGCATGAATGGTTGCTAAATATGATGAAAGATTTGAATACAACAATTTTATTGATTACTCATGATATTGATGAAGCTTTACTATTATCTGACCGTATTTATCTGCTTTCAGAAAAGCCAGCGGTTGTTAAAAAAGAAATTGTTGTTGACTTTAACTCAGAAAATAAATTAGAGCGTCGATTTTCTGAAAAGACACTTCAATTAAAAAAAGAGATACTATCATTACTTTAACAAAAAAA